>JAJXZJ010000026.1 GCA_021780105.1 bacterium | reverse complement strand
CCTCTTGAAGGGCGACGTGTTCAGCCGCGACTTCCTGGAAATGTGGGTCAGCGCCAAACGCAAGGAGGCCGACGCCCTGCGCCTGCGCCCCCACCCCTACGAGTTCTTCCTCTACTACGACGTGTAACCGGTTTGTGAGGAACCAGGGCGAAGAAGAAAACGCCTGATGCGCACGGCGTGGAGCCAACGCTCCACGCCGTTTTCATTTGATTTGGCCCGCTGGCACCTCTGCACTGATACCGTCCGCAACTATCAAGTTGATCCGTTCTTGCCAAGTGCCGCCGGCCGGCGGATGCTGCCGCCGTGTCCCACCGGGTCCGCAGGCTGGCCGCTGCGCTGGTTGCGCGAGCGGAGCGCCGGTGAGGCGAACAATACGAAATTGCCATTGAATTCTGCATCATTCACATGAACGCCGCCTCATCCCTTACCACCCGCCGCACCTTCCTCAAAACATCCGGCAAGGTCATGGCCGCCGCCACGCTGGCGGGCGCCATCGCCCGCCCCGGCTACACGGCGGAGGACAACACGATCAAGATCGCGCTCATCGGTTGCGGCGGCCGTGGCACCGGGGCCGCCGCGCAGGCGTTGTCCACGAAAGGCCCGACGAAGCTCGTGGCGATGGCCGATGTTTTTCCACAGCGCCTCCAGAGCAGCCTGAACGCCATCAAGCAACAGCACGCCACGCAGGTGGACGTGCCGCCGGACCGGCAGTTCATCGGCTTCGACGCCTTCAAAAAAGCCGTGGATTCGCTCGAAAAAGGCGACATTGCCCTCTTCGCCACGCCGCCGGCATTCCGGCCGAGGCACGTCGAGTATGCCGTCGAGAAGGGCGTCCACGTGTTCATGGAAAAATCCTTTGCCGTGGACCCGCCGGGCATCCGCCGGATTTTCCGCGCCGGCGAAGTGGCCAAGCAGAAAAACCTTAAAGTGGCCAGCGGCCTGATGAGCCGTCACTACCGGCCGTTGGAGGAAATCATGGACCAGATTCACAACGGCGCGATCGGCGACGTCATCTCGTCCTACGCCTACCGGATGCACGGGCCGGTCGGACTCAACCCGCGCCAGCCGGGCATGCCGGAGCTGGCCTACCAAATTTCCAACTACAGTTGCTTCACCTGGCTCAACGGCAGTTTTCTCGAAGACTGGCTCATCCACAACATTGACGTCGCCTGCTGGTTGAAGAACGACTGGCCGGTGTCCGTGCAAGGCATGGGCGGCCGCCAGGTGCGGACCGACCCGGACCAGCTTTTCGACCACTACTCCGCGGAATACACCTTCCCCGACGGCACGCGGATGATGGCGGAGGGCCGGCACATCTCGAACTGCTTTGATTTTTGGGGCGTGGTCGCGCACGGCGCGACCGGCTGTGCAGTCATGGGCGAGGGGATTCCCAAGCCGATGCTTTACAAGGGTCATCAGCGCACCACCGCGAACATCACCTGGCGCTACAAAGGCCCCGAGTGGGACCACTATCAATACGAACACGACCTGCTGTTTGACGCGATCCGGAACGACAAGCCCTACAACGAGGTGGAACGCTCCGCCAAATCCTGCTTCGCCGCGATCATGGGCCGCATGGCCTGCGAGTCGGGCAAGCTCATCAACTGGGACGAGGCGATCAAGGCGGACATCGCCCTCGCGCCCGACCTGGACAACGTCGCCAGCCTCGAAGACAAGGCGCCGGTCGAACCAGATGCGAACGGCCATTACCCGATCGCGATGCCGGGCACGACCAAGGTGATATGAAGCAAGCTCAAGCTCTCCTCTGACAAAGGCCGAAGGTGCGCGGGGGAGAATCCTGTGCGCTCATCTTCCTTTATGGTCGGTCAAGCGTCGCGCACCACTGCCGCGAACCGTTGCTTGAACTGGCCCACCAGCTTTTCGTGTGCGGCGTTCACTTCGGCGTCGGTCAGCGTCCGTTCGGCGTGCCGGTAAGTGAAGGCGTAGGCGAGGCTTTTTTGTCCCGCCGGAACGTGTTTGCCGCGGAACACGTCGAACAACTCGACGCTCTCCAAATTCGCCGGCTTGGTCTGCCGCACGACCGCGAGCACGGCGTCGTGCGTCGTGGCTTCCGGCACAAGCATGGCCACGTCGCGACGAACCGTCGGGAATTGCGGCAGCGGCTTGAAGGATTTCGCCCCGTTGCGGCGGGCGAGCAGTTCATCCAGATCCAGTTCGGCCAGCAGCACGGCGTCGCGCAAATCTTGGCGCTTCGCCAGCGTCGGCAGAAGCTGGCCCAGTTCGCCCAAGGGCAGTTTGCCACCGAGCGTGATCGTCGCGGATTCGAGGAACAGCGAGGTGCTTTCCGCCCGCCGTTGATACTGCACCGCGCGCAGGCCGAATTGCTCCAGAAACTCCTCCACCAGGCCCTTCAAGTCGTGAACGTCGAACTTCGCGTCGCGCTCCTCGCCACTCCAGAAGACCGGATTTCTCGGTCCGGTGAGGGCAATCGCCACGTGCCGGCGTTCCACCGGCCGGCCGCCGTTTTGCCGGAAGACCCGGCCGATCTCAAACAGCGCCACCGCGTCGTTCTTGTGCGCGAGGTTGTGTCGCAAGGAATCGAGCAACCCCGGCAGGAGGCTCGGCCGGAGCACGTTCATGTCCGCGCTGAGCGGATTGGCCAGCGCGATCAACGCCTCCGCCGGCTGCGTCAATCCGGCCGCCGTGTTGGCAATCAACGTCTGTCCCTGGGCCTCGTTCAAACCCAGGCCCGCCAGAATGCGCCGCGCCTCGGCGAGCTGGTCATGAACGGCGTCGTAAGCGTTGCTGCCGACCGCGCCGCGCGGCGCGGTGGCGGGGATTTTCTCCACGCCGTGCAGGCGGCCGACTTCTTCGATGAGGTCCGCCTCGCGTTTGAGGTCCACACGCCAGCTCGGAATACGGAAGGTGACCGGCTCCGGCGCGCCCGTGATGGCGGCATCCAGCGGCCGCGGCCTGCGCCCGGCAACCTTAAGCCCGAGCTGGCCGAGGTAGAACTCGATTTCCTCCGGCTTCAATTCGAGGCCGAGCAGCGCGCCCACCTTGGCGTGCCGCAGCGTGATCTGGCGCAGCTCGACCGGCGTGGGATACGCGTCCACGACGCCCTGGGCAAGCTCACCACCGGCAGTTTCGAGGATGAGTGCCGCGCACCTTGCGCTCGCCCAATCGCAGATGCCGATGTCGGCGCCACGCTCGAAACGGTAGCTCGCATCGGTGCGCAGGCCGACCGCCTTCGAGGTGCGCCGGATGTTCGTGGGCTTGAAATAGGCGCTCTCGATGATGACGTCCACCGTGCGTTCGTTGATCTCCGAGTTTTGACCGCCCATCACGCCGGCCAGCGCGACGCCCTTTTGCTCGTCGGCAATGAGGAGCATGTCGTTCGTCAGCGTCCGGGCCTGGCCGTCCAGCGTGGTAAACTTCTCGCCAGCGGTGGCGCGGCGGACGACGACGGTCGGCTTGCCGCCGGCGGCCTTGGCAAGCAGATGATAGTCGAACGCGTGCAGCGGCTGGCCGCATTCGAGCATCACGTAATTCGTCACGTCCACCACGTTGCTGATGGTGCGCAGACCGACCTTTTCCAGCGCCGACCGCAACCAGTCCGGGCTGGGGCCAACCTTAACGCCGCGGATGACGCGCGCGGTGTAACGCGGGCAAAGTTCGGCATCTTCAATTCTTACCGCAACCAGACTGTCTGCTTGGACAGCCGAGGGCTGATTGTTGACTACGGGAACCTTGAGCGGATTTCCGGTGACTGCGGCAATCTCGCGCGCAATGCCGATGACGCTGTTGAGGTCCGGCCGGTTCGGCGTGACTTCGAGGTCATAAACCACGTCGCCGCCGGTGCGCCCAAGGTATTCGGCGAACGGCTGGCCCACACAGGCGTCGGGGCGCAGAATCAACAGCCCTTCCTCGCGCTTCAAGCCGATGGTCTCAGGCTCGAGCCCCAGCTCGTCGTGCGAGCACATCATGCCGTGGCTTTCCACGCCGCGGAGCTTGCCGACCTTGATGGTGAACGGCTCCTTCTCGCCGGGTTTCAACGGCAGCGACGCGCCGGGCAGGATGAGCGGCACCTTGTCGCCGGCCTTAAAATTCTGCGCGCCGCAGACGATCTGCCGCTCGCCGCGACCGTCGTTGACGCGGCAGACGGAGAGCTTGTCGGCGTTCGGGTGCTTGTCGCGCGTGACGACCTGCGCGACAACGATGCCATCGAACTCGCCACCGAGTTTCTGCACGCCCTCGACTTCGAGGCCGAGCATGGTGAGCCGCTCGGTCAATTCCTCCGGCGACCAGTTGAAATCAACGTATTGTTTGAGCCAGTTAAGGGTGACTTTCATGTGAAATATTATCTCGAACGCGATGGGGCGCTGTTTGAGTATGCTTTCGGGCTTTCGCTAAGACGACCGTGTTGAACGCCAATGCAATAAACCTCGTAACATGCTTCGCAAACATTACGTTTTAAATCTCCGGCGCCGTGAACGGAAACAGAAACCGGCTTGGTTACTTCGGTCTCGCAAAATTGATTGTCGCAATGCTTCGTTTTCATGCGAATCCTCTCAAGAAAGCGATGGCTTCAGCGCGTTTCGGAAAAGTGGCATCTATTTTTGCGCCAGTGTTAAAGCGAATTTGAACTTCAAATGCTTCCCGTTGTTCGCCGTTTTCGCGCAACCGGAGTGCTTTTTCTTCTTCGATCAAATAGGCAATAGCACTTTCGATGTCGGAACACTCGACCGAATGGCCACGCAAAACCGTAAGTCGAATTGAAGACACTTGGCGGGTAAGCGCCGCGTTGAGGCGTTGTTTGAAATTCGCAATCTCGGTTTGATGAAGCGAATGCAACTTGGCCAACAGGCGATTGGTTGCTTGCGGTTGTTGCTGGGATTTCCAGCGCGAGATTTTTTCTTGAAATTGTTCCTCTGTTGTTCCACCTACACCGTCTTCCGAAGATGCGTCTATTCCCAACTCGCGAAACGCAGCTAGAATTGACGCGTATGGAATATGCAAAACGCTGAATCCTTTTGATTCAAGTTGGTGCAAGGCGTTGCCGGTAAATTCGCCAGCCAAGACTGCTCCGCAAAATGGTTGGTGGCGTGAGAAAGTTAAAGCTATTGGTATAACTGCCGCTTCAATTTCTTGAACCTTGTTTTTGGAGTGCTTGGTATATCGCCGCCAAGCGGATTCGATAAAAGCGACCGGCACGCCCAAAACTTCTTCCGTTCCGCCTCGTTCTAAAACGTAGTCGAGGTCGTGTTTATTTCCATAGCCATCCTGCCATGTCACTTTGCCTTGCCCGCCTCTGGCTTTACGCGGACGTTTGGAGTCAAGATAAAGGCCGTGTTGCTGCGCGACTTCGCCGAGGATGTTTCGGGCAAAAATCTCCAAAACATCTCCGATGCACTGTCCCCATTTGTGAGCGAGTGATTCAGCCATATTCTTTTGCGCTCAACCGCGAACCCACAAGTGGCCTTCGCAAAGCGGCACGCGGTGCTTGCGGTTTTTCCATTTGTTGTTTCGGTCACGGAGTTTTTCAAACGTCCATGATTCAAAACCGGCAGCTTGTGCCAGTTTGCCGAACCATTCAATTACCGGCACATAAACGCCATAAGGAGCAGAATCGCCAATGACAAAACACACTTCCGATTGCGGAGCGCAAACTCGCCGAAGAGCATTCCACGTCTGCGCCATGTCGAGAAAGTAGCAGGCAACCATGTTGTTGTAGGTCTTCTTGCCGGCGCGGTCCAATCGCACTGACGAAAGTTTACGGCACACTGGCGTAATTTCGTCACGGATTGGCGCTAGTTCTGGCGATTCCAAAATTTCGTCAAGATTAACCGATTTTGGCGGGACATGCTGCGAACAGGCGCGCACCAAATGTTTCCTCACTGTCTCCTGCAAATCTCCCCAACCACGAATTTCTCCCAAGAAAGCCATTTCCAGCCGCGTGGCATCTGCGTAATCGTAATTATTCGCGTAAGGTGGCGATGTGATGACCAGTGTCGCCCAACCATCCAGCACGGTTGCGCACTTGCGCGCGTCGTCCATGCGCAATTTTGCCAGCGGCTTCGCGCGTCGCGCCATGAAACGAATGTCGGCTGCGATCATCTGAACCGAACGATGCAAAGTTGCTTCTGGTGATGGCGGCACAGTCTTGCGACGCCCTGGCAAAACATATTGCCAAGGCGCGGTGCCGGCTTCAGAAACGGTCCGCAACGATGACACAAGCGCCATCCAGAGTAGCAATGCTTCAGGCGTGCTGTCTTGCTCGGCTTCGATTGCTTGGCGGAAACAATCCAAACTGCTCAATGTCTCAACGCTGTAACATTTCTGAATGATTTCAGGATAACGAATCGTTTGCGCCGTTGCACTCCGGGCAACGCGGAAAGCATTCTCCGCCTTTGCAAGAAATCTCTCCGGCTCGGCGGTATAATTCAACTTTGCCGAGGCGACCCGATAAACGAACGGATGCGCTTCAATACCGTGAGATTCAACGCCCATCTCATCACAGGCAAGACAGGTTGTTCCCGAACCCACAAATGGATCAAGCACGCGAAGCTCACGGTTATTTCGCTCGGCAACCAACCATTTCACCCATTCAGCCGAAAAACCCGCACTGTAACGAAACCACCGGTGAACCGGCAGACGCATGTTGTCGAGAAAATTGGAAGTGTAGCCAGCAACATCTAAAACAGGCCGGACTTCTTTGAGATCCTGACCTGTTCCAAACAAATCTAATACGGCTTGACCGTAATCCTCGCGTAACCGTAGAAGAACTTCATCGTCCTCCTTCGGTTCAGGATATTTTGTCGTCGCAGCCATGCGTCGCGATTTTGTTAGTTTGCAGATTAGGGTGAATGTTCAATATGGAAGAACTTCTCCATAAAGCCGATGGAAAAGCCGCCGCTTCAATTCTTCCGGCGGCAATCCGGCGGGCAGCGAAGCCAGCACCATTTCCCGCGCAGCGTTGAACATCCGCACGCCCATGAGGAATCGCTCCTCGCCGGAACGAGCCATGAGCTTTTGCCGGACGAGTTCGGCGATTTCTGGCGGAGTGTCGGTCATACGATTTCCTTCCACAGATTAGCCACGCCGAGTTGCGCCGTCCAACGTTCGATGTAAGCGCGGTCGCAGCCGGTGGCGACGAGATTTCTTACATCCCGGAGTTGCAGCTCGGAACGTGAATCTTTGGCCCAGAAAAGTTTGGAGAGAATCAGGTCTTCCTTGCTGACAATCCAGGTTCCGAAATCCTGGATTTTGATGCGCTGGCGGCGGTTGAATTCGTTGAGGCGGTATTCGTTTTGTTTGCGGATAATGAAGTCCACTTTGATGACGCTTTCGTTGTGGATGAGGTTGAACAGGGATTGCTGCGCGATGGAACCATCCACGGCCTCGCGGGAAACGTAGTAGTCCGGGCTGAACAATTTCACCACGCGCTCGGCATCCTCGCGGCGCAAGGCGACGACGACGTCAATGTCGCGGGTCATGCGCGGCTGGGCGTAGTAATTCATCGCCATCGAGCCGGTGAGCATGTAGCCAATGCCTGCCGCGTCGAGGCGTTGCGAAACGTCGCGAACGATGTCGAGTTCGTTCTGCATTGTCAGAATTCTTTTAAAAGTCGCACGTCGTTTCCGGAGGAAAGGCGGACGCCGCTGCTGCCGTATCAAGACATGGTCTTCATTTGGCTGGTTTCTTTTTGGCAACGTATTTCACTCCGTCCATGCCTTTGAAGTCATCGTCTTGCGTCCACAAGGTGGCGTTGTTGGCGCGGGCGCTCGCGAGAATGATGGAGTCGGCCATCGGCAGTTTCAGATCCAGACTCAACCGCGCGGCACTCATGGCGAGCGTCGCGTCGAGTTCCAAAACGTGCCCTTGTTGCATCAGCGCCATCGCCTCAACCGCGCGCCGTTCGCCAAGTTCACGACGCACCCAGCGGCAGACTTCAAAGATGGAAATCGTCGGCACGACCAGCCGCGAGGCGTCGGTGACAGCTTTGGCGAAGAAATCGGCGTTGGGCCCATCGCCGAGATACTCAATCCACCCGGACGAATCCACGACGTTCACAGGCGGTCCGGCTCCCGTTCAAAGTCCGTGTTCATGCCCTTGAACGCGCCGCGCATCTCGCTGAGGGGACGCATCGGCACCATGACCACCTGGCCTTCAAAGTTGATCATCTGCATTTTCTGGCCGGCCTTCAGATGCAGGGATTCCCGGATCCGCTGCGGGATGACTACCTGAAACTTGGGCGACAGGGTGACGGTTTCCATATCGTTGTTACTTGTGTATGACGATGTGGCGTTCGATGCTCGTTGTCAATTCCACGGAAGTTTTTGCCAAATAAGTCCAGCGGTTTCTGGCAGGATGTCAGTCATGTTCCAGAGGCAGAATCTGGTCGAAATGGCTGTCGCAGTGCTCAAGCGGCAGCTTGTGGGCAATTGCGGCGGCGGCGATCACCAAGTCGGCCGTGGAAACCGTGATACCCTTGTCACGACAGCGTCGTGCCAGCAATCTGGCCTGCTCCCAGACCGGTTCGTTGACCGGATAAAGCCGCAATTCCCCCTCCAATTCTGTGAGGGCTTGTTTTTCTGTGTGGCCTCGCGCTCCGTGCCATAACTCCACCAACGTCATGTCGCACCAAGCGGCGTCCCCGCGGGCGAGCAACGCTTTGACCCGCTGCCCGGCGACGCTGTCCCGACCGCGCAGGAATTCGATCCAACTGGAGGTGTCCACCAACGTCATCTCGTTGGCTCCCAGTCGCGGTTCTTGCGCATCTGCCGGAGATCCTCCTGGGACATGAAACCGGGACACGCCCCGTGCAGGCGTTCTGACATTTCCTCCAAACGGCGGCGGCGGTTGAATTCCTCGACGGCGGTGACCACGGCATCACGCTTGGTTTTTGCGCCAGTGTGCTTGATGGCTTCCCGTAGCAGCTTGTCTGGAATATCAATCGTCGTTTTCATGCTTCCAGGATAAAGTGTTTGGGAATCCAGTCAACCCAACCTGGGAAGGCGTCACTTGTTGAACCGGAAGTTCACCACATCGTAGTCCTGCATGATGTAGGTCTTCAGTTCGAGCCGCTGCTTGTTCGCACGCTTGGCGCCGGTTTCGCCGCCGTGCTCGACGAAATCCGCAAAGCTGATGATTTCGGCGCGGATGAAGCCCTTCTGGATGTCGGTGTGAATGGTTCCGGCCGCGTCCCAGGCAGTCGTGCCGGCCCGGATGGGCCAGGCACGGTTTTCCTTGCCGCCTACGGTCAGAAAGCTGATGAAGCCACCTTCCTGAAACGCGCGCACCATCAGCCGCTCCGGTGCCGCCAGTTCGGCCTCTTCCGCCGCAATGACCGGTTTGTTGCTGTAAAAATTGTGGGCTGCGATGGCCGCGAGTTCCTCCGGTTTCAAGCCGACCCGGCCGACGGGCATTTCGCTGATCAGCGCCTCCGCGAGACGTTCCAGCACGGCCTTCTCGGTCGCCTGTGCGCCACGGCCAAGGCGGGTTTCAACAAACTCCAGGTCCTTCATCAACAGGTCGCTGAGCGCCGTTCGCGAGGTCAGGATGGCGTCGGCGGTGAGCAGATCCGCCTCCTTTTCCGCGACGACGTCAACCTGGGCATAGTTTTTTTTCTGGGCCTCGACCAGTTGGTCGGCCTGATCCAGGCGCGGATCCTTGACGTTATGCTTGCCGGGGGTGATGCCGGTGATTCCGAAGAGACAAATCTTCACCCGCTTTGCTTAAGCGGACGACGGCGCGCGGTCAAGGAGAGTCACGCCAGTCATCGTTCGGCGTCGGCCGGCGCTGCCAGCCACCGTGCGTAGCGATGTTCCAGCGCGGCGCGCGATTTGGACGGCGAATACACGATGACGAGGTGGTCGAGGCTGAAGTGGTCGCCGGTTTGGAACGTTTGCGGCTGCTTTTCCCAGTCTTGGGTCGCCGACACGTAGGTGAACGGGTTCAGCATCGTGAAGAATTTCGAAGGACCGCGGTTGGTCGGCCGGTTGAACACGGCCACCATCACGTCGTGGCCGTCGAGCAGGTGCGACACTGCGCTCCAACGCGCGGCAGTGAGTTCGCCCGTCTGAGCCTTGGTGTAAGGCAGATTTTCGGAGTTCTCATGCCGCGCGTCGTGGTCGAAAATCCGCGGCAATCGGAGGCCGAGCCCGTCATAGAATGAGCCACTCAGCGTTACCTGCCTGGCGCCGTGGCCGACCGTGAAGTCACCGTGCCAGCGCACCGCCACTTCCCTGGCGGCCTCATCAACCGTGAGCGTCAGGGTTCGCCGCTCGACCAACAGCGCCACCGGCGTGGTGTCGGTCAGCCAGCGGTTGGTGGAAGCGACCCAATGGATTGTCTGACCGATCACCGCGCGTGCCGGGCCGTCCGAAAGCGAGTGCGCTTCACACGACGGCAGGCCGATGGGTTTCTCCACGCCGGGATCGGTCCGTTCTTCCCAGAAGTTGATGCCGTTGACCCACACCGCAAACATCAGCCCGTGGTGGTGCGCATGGTCCGGTGGAGAGTCGAGCAGGACATTATCGCCAGCCAGCGTGTAAAGCTCCTTGACGTAAGGTTTGAACTGGTTGCTGGCGAAGGCATAGACGAGCACCGGCCGGCCTTGGAACGTGACGTTCACCCGGCCGACGGCGGGTTGGACGTCAAGTTTGAGCGGGCCGGCGGTGAGCGTCTGCGCGGAGACGGTCGGTAAAGCCGCGAGGCTTGCGAACGTCAACCAAAGGGAGGCGGCGAATTTCAAATGACTTTTCATGCGTGGCACTTAATCTGGGATTGCACAGGGCGACCGCTTTGATTCAAATCAACGCCCTGAAATACGGATGCAGTTTAGCCCGTTGGGATGTTTATGCGATCATCATTGTTTCGAGTTTGCCTGCACGGCGCGGCCGGCCGCCGAATCGCGGTTCTTGTCCTTGCGCTCGCCAGCCTCACCGCTTACGCCGGGCCGGGCCGCACCGTGCTCAGCCTGGACGGCGAGTGGCAGATCGCCGAAGGCTCGATGGACAAGGTGCCCGCGGAGTTCGCCCACACAGTGCCGGTACCGGGGTTGGTGGACATGGCCCGGCCCGCGTTTGCCGGCGTGGGCGAGACGAACCTGTTCCGCGAAGCATTCTGGTATCGCCGCACGTTCACACTGCCCGGCGACGTGCCGGAGGTCGCCACGTTGAAAGTGCAGAAGGCGGCCTATGGATCGCGGGTGTATTTGAACGGCTGTGACGTGGGTGAGAACATGGCCAGCTTCACGCCCGCGGACTACGACGCGGCGCGGTTTCTCCGCGGCAACGGCCGGACGAACGAAATCCTGATCCGCGTCGGCGCCTCGCGCGCGGCGGTGCCGCCGACCGTGCCCGCCGGCTGGGATTTCGAGAAAACCAAATACATTCCGGGCATTTTTGACTCCGTGGAATTGGTCCTTTCCAGCACACCGAACGTCGTCCGCGTGCAGGTCGTGCCGGACCTCGACGACAATTCGGTTCGCATCCAGACCGTGTTGCGGAACGCTGGTGCAGCCAGTGCGGGCAGCGTGAAATACACGATCCGCGAGGCGCGCAGCGGCCGGGTGGTGACCACCTCGCAGAGCGGACCGTTGACACTGGCGCACGGCGCGGAACAGACCATTGAGACGAAGCTGCAAGTCTGGAACTGCCGGCGCTGGTCACCGGAGGATCCGTTCCTTTACGAACTGACCGTGGACACGGGCGCCGACACGTTCACGACGCGTTTCGGCATGCGCACGTTCCGGTTCGATCCCGCCACTGGCCGCGCGATCTTGAACGGCAAGCCCTATTTCATGCGCGGCAGCAACGTCACCCTCTACCGCTTTTTTGAAGACGCCGAACGACAGGACCGGCCGTGGCGCGAGGAGTGGGTGCGCCGGCTGCATCGCAAGTTCAAGGAAATGCACTGGAACTCGCTGCGCTACTGCATCGGTTTTCCGCCGGAAATGTGGTATCGCATCGCCGACGAGGAAGGTTTCCTGATCCAGGACGAGTTTCCGCTCTGGCATCTCTCCGATTCGAAGGACGTGCCGCCGGCAGCCGAGCTGGCGAAGGAATACACCGCGTGGATGCAGGAACGCTGGAACCACCCGTGCGTCGTCATTTGGGACGCGCAAAACGAAACGAAGACCGACGAAACCGGCAAGGCCATCGAGGCGGTGCGTGGACTCGACCTCTCGAACCGGCCCTGGGACAACGGCTGGTCCGCCGCGCAGGCGCCGGGCGATTCCTACGAGTCGCATCCGTATCTGTTTCAGAATCCGAAATTCACGCTGGCGCAAATGGCCAAGGTTTCCGGTGTGCCCACCGGCAACATCACGCCGGACACCGGCCACAACGCGATCATCCTGAATGAATACGGCTGGCTGTGGTTGAACCGCGACGGCACGCCGACCACGCTGACGCGCCAAGTCTATCACAATTTGCTCGGCGACAGCGCGACCGTCGAGCAGCGCCGCGAGTTCTACGCCCGCACGCTGGCGGCGCTGACCGAATTCTGGCGCGGCCATCGCGCCTGCGCCGGCGTGCTGCACTTCTGCGGCCTCGGTTACTCGCGGCCGGACGGTCAAACCAGCGACCATTTCACCGACCTGGAGAAGCTGACGTTCGAGCCGAACTTCGAGCGCTATGTGAAGGACGCCTTCGCGCCGGTGGGCGTGATGCTCGATTTTTGGAACGCGCAACTGGTCCCGCTCCAGGTCGTCCAGGTGCCGGTGGTCGTCATCAACGATCTTGACCGCGACTGGGTGGGCCGCGTCCGTTTCCGCGTGCTGGAGAACGGCAAGAAACTCAGCTCGCAAAGCGCCTTCTGCGGCGTGTTGCCGCTGGGCCGGCGCGAATTCGTCTTTGTCATGGCGGCGCCGAAGCCGCCGGGCCATTACCAGCTTGAGGCGACGTTGATGCGGCACGGCATTCCGACGGTGCGCAGCCTGCGGGACTTCGACGTGTCCGGCGCGATCGCGCACTAGAATTGCACGGCAAAGGTCCCGGTGATCATGAAGTCGGCGAAGGCGGCATCGCCGTGAACCCAGTTACCGCTGGCGGCGGAGGCGCGTTCATCCGCCACGCTCTGGAAGCGGGCGCGATACAACGCCCACGGCACGGCGAAGTCGAACGAATAACGCCCCTTCATGATGGAAACGCCCGGCTCGATGCTGACGACCATGCCCGGACGACGAAAGCCGTCGCTGCCCCCAAGAACGTCACGCACGGGAATACCTTCGAGCCGGCCGCCCAGATTCACCGCCAGCCCCCAGGACGGCACCGCCAGATAACTGAAACCGGCGCGGGCGAAATACTGGTCCGGAATGCTCATGTTATGCTCATAATAAGAAGCCTGGTTCGGCGTGACGGTGACGTTGCCGGGGACCGTGCTGGAGTTGTCGCGCCAGGTGAGCACGTCGTTCTGGTTTTCCGGATTGAACAGGTAGAACGCCTGGAGATAGGCGGCGGTGCGGTTGAAGAGCTGGCGGTAGGCGTTTAACTCGATGGTGAAGCCCCAACCGCCGTCGCCGGGTTGAATGGACTGGTCCACGGGATGAACCACCGGGCCGGACTTGGTCAGGAACGTGTCCACGGCGCCGTCTTCGCCGGTCGGCATTTTCAGGGCCATGCCGACCTCGAGGTTGCCCTTCGGATTGTTCCTGGGATTCCAAATCCAATAGTAGCCGCCGACGCGCATGTCACCCAGACCGGCCGCCTGGGTGTGGTAGCGGAAGCCGCCCTGGCTGGCCGGCGCCAGTTGCGAGCGATCCGAGATGGCAAAGGGCATGACCAGGCCGACGTTCCACTGCGACGTCACGGTGTATTGCACGCCGAGATCAACGAACACCTGATGGTTCATGACCTGGTTGGCATCCTCCTGCCGGTTGTATTGCTGGACGTCGCCGACGAAATGGCGGGTGGAGTGGAGGTAACGTCCCGAGACGCTGACGACCCAGTCGCCTTCAGGCGGCATGAGTTCGCCGTTCAAGCCGGTGTTGAGCGGCAGGCCGCAGCCGCGGACGGCCACGCAGCCCTGGGCCGCGGCGCGGGGCGGCAGCACGATCAGGCCCAGCAACACCCCCAGCTTCAGCCAGGAAGTTCCGTGGCAGGAGCGGCGGGGAGGTAGCGGGGAAGTAGTTGGGTTGTTTATTGTAATCATTAGTAATTGTTGCGACAACCCGGGCGTTCCCGGTCACGGAAAAGGGACGGATCGCCGGAAAATCGGGGTGGAACGCCGGCGCGGTGTGGCCTGTGTCGGCCGCCGTCCGCGGTTCAATACGCCTCGCTGAACAGCCAGGCAAAGGCTTCGCTGAACCGGGCGGCCAAACCGCGCTTCTTCCAGTTTTCCTTGGTGAAGACGTCGCAGCGGGTCAGGTCCTGTTGCATCACGCGCTCCAGTTCGGCGGCGAAACGGCGGTCGTAGATGGCCACGTTGGCCTCGGCATTGCTGCGCATGGAACGGTTTTCAAAGTTGATGGAGCCGACCGTGGACCAGATGCCGTCCACGACCATCGCCTTGGTGTGCAGCATGGTGGGCCGGTATTCGTAGATTTTCACGCCGCCGTCGAGCAATTCGCCGTAGTAGTAGCGCGAGGCGCGGCGGATGGGCGGAATGTCCATGTACTGGCCGGGAACGATGACGCGCACGTCCACGCCGCGTTTGACGGCGGCGGTCAGGCCGCGGCGGATTTGCGGGTCGGGTACGAAGTAGGCGTTTTCAATCCAGATGCTCTTCCGCGCGGTTTGAATCGCCATGAAAAGCAGGAGCTTGGCCATCGAACTTTGGTCGGTGCGCGAACTGGCGACGGCCTGGGCCATTGTGTCGTCCTCCGCCGGGAGTGGCGGGAACTGGGCGTCGCCGAACAACACCTCGCCGGTGGTGTGCATCCAGTCCTCCATGAAGATGCGCTGGAGCTGGGCGACCACCGGGCCTTCGACGCGGACCGCCAGATCGTGCCACTCGTGCGGGTTGCGGGCGTCGCCGAGCCAGCGATCGTCAATGCCAAATCCGCCGCAGAATCCCATGCGCCCGTCCACGGTGATGATTTTGCGGTGGGTGCGGTGGTTGAGCCGGTAAAGGCTGTAAAGGCGCAGCGGTTTGTAAATCTCGAACCGCACGCCGGCGGTGGTCAGCTTGCGCGCCAACGGGCCCATCCGCGCGCCGAAATCGTCCACCAGCACGCGCACGGCGACGCCGGCTTGGGCGCGTTCGCACAAGGCGTCGGCGAACACGCGACCGACCGAGTCGTCTTCGTAAATATACATTTCGACGTTGACGCTGCTCTTGGCGGCGCGGATGGCATCCAGCAACGCGGGAAAGATGCCGTCGCCGTTCTCCAGCAGGGTCACGCGGTTGCCCTCCTTCATTTCCGAGCGCAGGCCCTCGAGCGAGCGCAGGAACTGGCCGCTTTCGACGCCGTAGGGCGGCGAATAAATGTAGGTCATCCGCTTGCTGCTGATGCAGCCGGCGCCGAAACAGACGGCCAGCAGCAGTCCGGACCACGCCGCGCGCCAAGCCGGGCCGGAACCCCGGCGCGGCCGGGTGCGCAGACGGGACTGGGCCGGAGAGCAGAGCGCGGACAGCGCCAGGCGGAGCGCATGCATTGCGGCTACGTTAAGGACTCGCGCCGCGGGGTCAAGACGCGCGGCAGGGTCGCCGAATTTTCGCTTGGCCGGCCGGCGCCACCGTTTAAGGTGCCGGCACGTTATGCCAACGCGCATTGGAATTGTGACCGGCGGCGGTGATTGCCCCGGCTTGAACGCCGTCATCCGCGCCGTGGTGAAGGCGGCCGCCAAGCGCGGCTGGGAAACCTTCGGCATCCTGGGCGGGTTTGACGGGCTGCTGACCCCGGTGCGCTCGCGCCGGCTGGACTATCACGAGATGGACGGCCTGCTGTTCGTCGGCGGGACGATCCTGGGCACGGCGAACAAGGGCCGCTTCGCCGCGAAGGTGGGCTTGGGCGAGGCGCAGCGCATTCCCGAGGACGTGCTCGCCGAGGCGCAGCACAACGTGGACGGGCAGGATTTGAGCGCGCTGGTGGTCGTGGGCGGCGACGGCTCGCTGTCCATCGCGCAGCAGTTGTTCGAGCACGGCATCCCGGTGGTCGGCGTGCCGAAGACGATTGACAACGACCTCGAAGCCACGGCGGTGACGTTCGGGTTTGACACCGCGGTGGCGTGCGCGACGGACGCGCTGGACCGGTTGCGCACCACCGCGCAAAGCCACCGGCGGGTGATGGTGCTGGAGGTGATGGGCCGCTACGCCGGGTGGATCGCCCTGCACGCGGGCGTCGCCGGCGGGGCGGACGTGATTTTGCTGCCGGAAATTCCCTTCGACTACGAAACCATCTGCCGGCAGGTGGCCGACCGCGAGCGGGAGGGCAAGCATTTCACGCTCGTGGTGGCGGCCGAAGGCGCGCGGGAAAAAGGCGGCGGCTACGTCACGCAGGGCGCCCGCGAGGGGAACCGCGAGGCGCACCTCGGCGGCATTGGCGCGGTGGTGACGGCGGAAATCCAGCGGCGCACCGGCAAGGAGGCGCGCGCCTGCGTGCTGGGCCATCTGCAGCGCGGCGGCGCGCCGACCACGTTTGACCGCGTGCTGTGTTCGCTGTTCGGCGTGAAGGCGGTGGCGCTGGTGGCGGAAGGCAAGTTCGGCCACATGGTGTCACTGCGGCCGCCGGTGGTGGGCGAGGTGAAGATCACCGAGGCCATCGGCCGGTTGCGCACCGTGCCGCCGGCGGGCGACATGGTGCGGGCCGCGCGGGCGCTGGGCATCAGCTTCGGCGACTGACGCGCCGCGGGCGTTATTGCTGGTCCGCGCCCGTGACCTGGTTCGCGTGCTTCTGCCGCGCGGCCTCGTCCTCTTTCATGTCCTTCTGCATTTCGCGAACCCCCGGCAGGCGTTGCTGCATCTTGCCGGCGAAGATGGCGGCATCGTGCGGGGTGCGCAGAATGGTGGGGCGCAGGAACACGACCAGTTCGCTGCGGTCCTTGGCCTTGCTGGTGCTGCGGAACAGCGCGCCCAGGCCGGGAATGTCCTGCAGAATCGGAACGCCGTTTTTGGAGAGACTGTGGTTGTTGCGGATGTAACCGCCGAGCATGATGGTGTCGCCGTCCTGCACCGACACGGTGGACTGGGCATCGCGTTGCACCGTCAACGGCAGGTCGCCGACGTTCGGGAACGTCTTGAAACCGGTCAGGTCCTCAATGTGCTGCTGGATGTCCATGACCACGAGGTTGTCCGGCGTGATGAAGGGCGTGACATCCAGTTCCGTGTTGATCTGCAACTGGGAAAACGACGTGTAAGGCGTGCCGTAAACCCCCGCGCCGCTGCCGGTGACGTAGGGCACGGTCTGGCCCACCGAGAACGAGGCGGGCAACGCGTGACTGGTGAGGATGCTCGGCGTGGACAGCACTTCGGCCTTCGTCTTGGAGGACAGCGCCTGGACGAGGAAGGTTATGTTGTTGTTGTAGGAGCCCAGGTAGCCCAGGCCGCCGCTGGTCAGCGCATTGGTGAGCGCGCCGCTCCCCGAGTTCAAGAAGCCTTGGGAATTCAAGCTCCCGGACTGGTCCTGCAGGTAAGCCTGCACGCCGTAGGTCAGCTCGTTGTTGAGCTGCACGTCCATGATCACGGCCTCGATCAATACCTGCGCCATCTGCCGGTCCACCTTCTCGACCACGTTCGTAATCATCCGCAGGTCCTCCTTTGAGGCGAAGACGATGAGCGAGTTCGACCGCTCGTCCGGGACAATCTTCGCGTCATGGAGCAACTGGTTCTGGCCCTGGCCGGCGATGCTGCTGACGACCCGCTGGAGTTGCTGATTGAAGCCGGTGGTGCCTACCCCTTGCTGGCCGAAACGGTTCTGAGTTGTCCCGAGCGTGTTTCCGCCCATCGGATTTCCGCCCATCGTGTTCATGCCGAACGGCGAATTCGCGTTCATGCCCATGTTTCCCCGGTTGTAGGCGCCGCGCGCGCCGCGCGCGCCGGTTTGCCGCGCCCCCACCGCGCCGGCCCCGCCGACGCCGCCGCCGATCAGGCTGCCCATCGTCGCGTAGATGTCCTCCACCTTGCCGTACCGGATGGGAATGACTTCCAGCTTGTAGTCGCTTTCCACTTCCACGTCCACCTTGTTGATGATCTCCATCATGCGCTTGATGTTGGCGGCGTAGTCGCGCAAGACGAGCGTTTGCGTGCTGTCAATGGGCACGATGCCGTTCGGGATTTTGCTGAAGCTGGCAATCAGTGGCTGAATCTCCGAGGGCAGCGCGTATTTCAACTGAACCACCTTGGTCACGAACTGCCCGCCCTCCGGCAACTTGTCCGGGTTGATGTTCGAAAATGCCGCGCCTTCCTGCAGCGCCTGCGTGCTGGGCACGGCGGTCACGAACTTGTCGCCGGTGTTGAGCATGGTGATGCCGTTAAGCTCGAGCACCGTGTCCATGGCGTTGATGGCCTCCGACTTGGTCAGTTTCTGTTGTGTGGCGTCGAGGGTGATCTGCACCGCCGGCAGCAGGCTGGGCCTTAACACAATGCGGCCGGTCACCAGCGCGTAAATTTCAAGGAACTGGTCCAGCGGCATGCCCTGCACGCGGGTGAGCGTGCCTTCCGGCAGGGTGTCATCCTCGGCCAGCGCGCCCAGGTTGCCTGACGGCGGCAAAATGGCGTTGGTGCCGCCCGCCAGGCGCGGCGGAGGGGTGACCAGCGGCTTGAAGCTGGGCTGGGGCGGCGGGCCGGACAGGGCGGCGTTGGTGGCCCCCAATGCCGGCCGGGCCTGGGCGGGCGCGGGTTGGGCGGCGGGCGCGACGACGTTCGTGGCCACCGGGCGGCGGATGGTCGGCAGCGGCGGCAGCGGCGGCGGCGCGTTCTGGGCTTGGAGTTCCGGCGGGACCGCAAGGAAGGTCCACGCCAGCGAGCAAAGGGCGATGAGCGTTTTCACGACTTGAGCTTGTTCGTTCGATTGAAAGTGACGGTGTTGGTCGGGTGCATCCGCGCGGAAATGGCGTTGGTGCGGACCGTGATCGCGTTCGTGTGGGCCGCCGTCATGCCATTGGTGCGGGCGTTGGTGGCCGCCGGCCGCGGCGCGGCGGCGGGCGTGACGACCCGCGGTTTCTTCTGGTAGCTGGCGACGAGCGTGAGTTTGCCCAGCAGCTTGTAAAGCGGTGGATCGGGATGCAGGTCGAGGTCGCGGACCCGGATCATGGAGTCGCCGGAGCCGAGGGAGATCAGGAAGTTCACGAGTTCCTTGTCGCCGGTATTGACGTCAATCGCCATGGTCTGCTCGTCGAAGAACTGGTTGGTGCTGACGCCACTGATGCCGGTGGGCTGGGTACGGGTGCTGGTGATGAGCACGTCGCTCACCCGCGCCTGATCCTGGACGGTGTGGAGGAGCTGGACGGCTTGTTCGGACGGCAGGACGGCGGAACCGAGCCGCTGGAGTTTATCCAGGTGGATTTGGTAACCGGCCGTGCGGGCGATTTCCTGCTGGTAATTCGCGAGCGTCCGGCGCGCTTCGGCGATCTGCCGGTTCACGCGGCTGAAGTCGTCAACATGCGGCCAGACGAAGAAGAAGTTGAGCACCACGAACACTGCGGCGGCGCCAAGCACGACCGCGCGGCGTTCCTGCGGGCGGAGGTTCAACTTGTCGAGGAGGCTGGTCATCAGAAGTCGGTGCGTTTCAGGTCGCACTCAATGCTCCACAGCGCGGGCCGGTTCTGGCCCACGGGCGGAGCCTGGATGGACTTGGTGCTGACCTGGCTGAACAGCGGCTGGCCATTGGCGGCGGCTTTGCTGAGCGCCTCGTTGAACTCGGTGACCTTCGACTGGAGGTCGGCGGCCACGCTGCCAAAGAGCTGAAGCTTCTTGCCGCGCTGGAAGGTGAAGGCCGTGAGCGTCAGCTCCGGCGGGAGCGCTTCCGCGGTCGCGCGCCAGCAATCCAGCGCGGCGAACTTGAGGCTGACCTGGTCCTGCAACACCTGCACGCGCGCCTTGAGCTGGAGCGCGTTGGTGTAGCCGCTGTGCAGTCCCGCCACCTGCTGGTCGAGGTTGTCCTTCTGGTACCCGCGCACCTGGAGGTAAGCGAAGCAGCCCAGCAGAAACACCAGGTAAACCAGCCCCAACCCGCCCAGCGCGCGCATCCACAGCCGGTCCACGAACTGCTGGCGATACCGCACCAAAAACTCCGGCGGCACCAGGTTGACGCGCGTCGCGCTCGCCGCGGCCAGCGCGGCCAGCCGCGGCAGCGGCAGCGGTTCGGCGATTTCCAGGCCGCCGCCCGCCAGGGTGCGCAGGGATGATTCCAGGCCGCCGGCGGCGGCGGCGTCCGCCACCAGGTGCCAGCGGGCTTCCGGCGTGAACCAGCCGTCCATTTCCCCGGCCCAGGCGCTTTGCTTGAGCAGCGCGGCGAGTTGCGCGCCCGCCTCCGGGCCGTCCGGCAGCCGCAGCAAATCCAGATTCTGCAACCGGCCCTCGTGTCGCCAGGCCGCGAGGCAGATGAGTTGTCCGTTCTCGGTGCGTGGGTAAATCCATACGCCATCGCCGGCGTCCGGGGTGGCGAGCAACTCGTGCAACTGCGGCAGGTCCAGCCGGTCGGTGAGGTAGCCCATGCCTTCCAGTTCGCCGAGGAAACTTTCCACCGCGCTGCGGGCGGCCAGCAGGACGATGACCGTCTGCGCCTGGCCGTCGCGGGCCGGCAGCGGCTCAAACGTCCAGACGACCTGGGCGAGGGGCAGCGGCGAGAGCTTCTCGATTTGCAGCTCCACCATGCCGGGCAGCTCGGAAGGGTCGGCGACCGGCAGCGAAATCACCCGCAGAAAAACCTGGTCGGCCGGCAGCCAGGCGACATTCAGGCGCGGCTGCCAGAGGTCGCTGACGGTTTTGACACCGAGCCGGGCGGTGGCGGCTTCCGTGGGTTCCACCGTGTGCTCGGCGCGCAGGCGGGCCTCCTCGCCCTCGCGGGCAAACTGCCACAGCCGGGTGTTCTCGCCGGCGCGGGCGACGACGTTGCATTGATGCCAGCGGGCGGGCTTTTTCACGGGGCGGGCAGGGCGTTGGCGCGTTCGTCGCCGAGCAGGGCGGTGAGGTGTTGCTCGATCTGCGTGACGCGGAGGACTTCCTCGATGGTGGTGACGCCGTGCTCGACCTTGAGCCAGCCGGCCATGCGCAGGGTTTGCGTGCCTTCATCGAGGGCTTTCTGGGCGATGGTGCTGGCGTTGGCGCGGTTCATGATGAGCGGCCGGATGGCCTCGGTGACGACGAGCATTTCGTAAATGCCCGTGCGCCCCTGGTAGCCGAGCTGCCGGCATTTGTCGCACCCGGTTCCCTTGAAGAACCGGACGCGGCCGATGTTCTCCTCGGGGAAGCCGATTTTGCGCAGGTAATCCGGTTCGACGCGCTGTTCGGTGCGGCAATGCGGGCAAATGGTGCGGACCAGACGTTGGGCCATGACGGCCTCGACGGACGAGGCCACAAGGAACGGCTCGATGCCCATGTCAATCAACCGCGTGAACGCGCTGGGCGCGTCGTTCGTGTGCAGCGTGCTGAACACCAGGTGGCCGGTGAGTGCGGCGCGGATGGCGATCTCCGCCGTCTCCAGGTCGCGGATTTCGCCGACCATCACCACGTTCGGGTCCTGGCGGAGGATGTGGCGCAAGCCCATCGCGAATGTCAGGCCGATCTCCGGCCGGACGGCGATCTGGTTGATGCCCTCGATTTCATACTCGACCGGTTCCTCGATCGTGATGATGCGCTTGGTCGGGTAGTTGATCTGCTGGAGGCAGGCGTAAAGCGAGGTGGATTTGCCGGAGCCGGTCGGCCCGGTGACCAGGAAGATGCCGTGCGGCTTGGCGATGATGCGTTCGATGGCCTGCTGTTCCCGGTCAGGGAAACCGAGGTTCGTCAGCGTGATCTGCTTTTTCTCGCGGGTCAGCAACCGCAGCGACACGCTCTCGCCATAGACAGTCGGCACCGTGGAGACGCGGATATCCAGCTCGGTCTTGCGGATGCGGACGTTGATGCGGCCGTCCTGCGGCAGGCGCTTCTCGGCGATGTTCATCCCGGACATGACCTTGATGCGGGAGATGATCGCGGACTGGTAGCGCTTGAGCGTCTCCGGCATCGGCGTCTCGTAAAGCATGCCGTCAATGCGGTAGCGGATGCGGAGCTTGTCCTCCATCGGCTCGAAATGGATGTCCGTCGCACGGTCCTTGAACGCCTCCCAGATGACCTGGTTGACGAACTTGATCACGCTGGCGTCCTGGTCGCCCTCGGTGATCTCCTTGTTGAAGCCCATTTCCGGTTCGGCCGGTTCGTCCGTGGCGATGCCTTCCAGGGTTTCCGCGCCGACGCCGTAGGATTCCTTGAGTGCCTTCTCGATTTCCTCGCGCGGGGCGAGCACAAATTCCACCGGCCCGCGGGCATCAAACTGCACCGCGCCGAGCATGGCGGAGTCGAACGGATCGCTCACGGCCACCTGCGTCCGGCCGTCCTCCAAAAGCACCGGCATGGCCATGTATTGAAAGGCCACCTTGGTCGAGAGCTTGCCCAGCAGTTCCTTCTTGTCCTCCTTGGCCAGGTCTTCCGGCAGGACCACGCGGTCGAGGTATTTCCAGCCGAGCGCGTCGGCCAGGCGGTGCAGAAAGACGCCTTCGCCCAGACCCGTTTTGGTGGCATGACGCTTCTGGAGTGAAGTGAACAACGTGTCGCGCCGCGCCGCGGTTTCCGGCGTGCCCGGGGGCGCGGGCGGCGGGTTGCGCCACTCGGCGCGCCACTGGTCGAACTCGTGGGAATCCACGAGTCCCGCCTGGGCCAGAACGCTTTTGATGGACGGAATTGCCATGCCGGATTTGTCGGTCAACAGGTTATACAACACCCGCGGCGAAAAGTTCCGCGGCCGGCGGGCGAATCCCCGCGCCGGGGAAACGGGATTTTGCACTTTCCGACCGGGCTTCGCCAGTATTCTAATGTCCGCCCATGAAGCAGTTCGCCACGGTCACCGTGATCGGCCGGGACAAAACCGGCGTCATCGCCCGCGTCACCAATTTTCTCTTCGAGCGCCGCGCCAACATCGAGGCGCTCGAAGAACAGGTCACCCGTGGCCAGTTCAGCATGACGCTCGAAGCTTCCTGGAAGGCGGAGCACTGGCGGCCGGACGTAATCCGCGGCGGCCTGGAGCAGCTTGGCCGGGATCTTGGCATGGAGATCAAGCTCCGCTTCACCGAACCGCGCCGGCGCCAGCGTTTTGCCTTGATGGTGACCCGCGAGCCGCATTGCTTCCAGGGTGTCATGGCCGGGGTCAAAGCCGGCCGGCTCAAGGCGGATGCCGCGCTCGTCATCGGCAACCGCACCGATCTCCAGCGGCTGGCCGAGGATTATGGCCTGGCTTTCGTGCTCGTCCCGTGGGTGGACCGCGTCGAGGCGGAGCAGCGGGTGCTGGCGGAATTGGAGGCGCGCGGGATTGACTTCGTCGTCCTGGCGCGGTTCATGAAGATTCTTTCGCCGAACTTCGTGTGGCGTTACAAAAACAAGATCATCAACATTCACCCTTCGCTGCTGCCCAGCTTCCCCGGCTCGCAGGCCTACCGGCAGGCTTACGAGCACGGCGTCAAAATCATCGGCGTTACGGCGCATTTCGTGAGCATGAATCTGGACGAGGGACCGATCATTGCGCAAGACTGTTTCCGCGTGCGGCCGGACGCGGCCTTGAAGGAAATCGTCGCCGCCGGGCAGCGGTTGGAAACCAAGGTGCTGGTCAAGGCGGTGAAGTTGTATCTGGCCAGGCGCCTGGACGTCTTTTGGGGAACCGTCAAACAGGTGTAGCCGGCCGCCGCGCGGGCCGCGGTTCACCACCATTTCTCCGTCCGCATTTGTTCCTTCGGCACGCCGAGGTCGTGAACCACGGCTTTCTCCACGAAGTCCACCATGCCCTGCGAACCGCAGGCGTAGAAAACCGTGTTGGCCGGATCGTGGGCATGTTCCCTGATCCACGCCGCGTCAATCCGCCCGCGACGGCCCGGCCAGGGATCGTCCGCCGCCAGCCGCGTGCAGGTGACCCAAAACCGGAAGCGTGGATTTTCCTGGGCCAGCCGCTCGAAGTCCTCGCGGAAAATGATGTCCTGCGTGATCCGCACGCTGTAGAGGACGGTGATGCGGGTTTCCAGCTTTCGCAGGCTGGCCTCGCGGGCAAAGGCCTTGAACGGCGTGACGCCGGAGCCACCGGCCAGGCAGAGCAGGTGCTTCCCCGGTTCGTAAACCGGCAGGAACCTGCCCACCGGCGGCACCACCCACAGCTTGTCGCCCACGCGCGCCCAGTCCACCAGCCGCGTGCCCATCTTGCCTTCGCGCTGCACGGTGACCTCGTAGTAGCCGCGATCCAGCGCGCAGGATGACAGCGAGTAGGCGCGCTTGTAATCAGTCGTCTCCGGCCAGTAAAGCGTGATGAACTGGCCGGTTTTGAACTCCGGATTGTAGCCGTCCGGCCATTTCAGCCGGATCATCTTGGTGTCCGCCGTGACCATTTCGGCGGCCTCGATAATCATGTCAACGTGCGGTTTGGCCATAGGATCGGGTTTGTGGGTTGGTGTTTATCCTGGATTCAGCAATTGAACCGCCGCCAGGCACAGATCAACGCGGAGGGGAAAGGTTTTCCGGTTGCTGGCGGGCACCACGCGCCGTCTGAAACCTCCACTGACGCCCAATTTACTGGCTGTCTTTGCCTGTTCGCGTTCATCGGCGTCCATCGGCGGTTTCCGGTTTACTTGGCGGTGGAGGCCGCGTCGAAACACGCGCCTTCCTTGATGCTGCGGGCGTAAATCCGGCCGGTGGCGATCACCGGATGATTCCAGCACTTGCCGTCCACGGCCTTGCTCCGCGCCAGTTCCTTGTAGCCGGCGGGCTGCGGGTCCACGACGACGAGCTCGCCGCGATCACTCAACACGAGCAGGTGGTCGTCGGCGAGAATCAGCCCGCCCGGACCGAAGCCAGGCTGCTCCCACAGCACCTTGCCGGTGGCCAGTTCGACGCACTTCAGCGGCGCCTTGCCGTATTCCTTGGTGCCGAAGAGACCATACACGTGGCCATCCTTGATCACCGGCGTGCTCCAGTGGTTGGCGATCTTGTCGCCCTTGGTGCGCCAGAGTTGCGTCACCTTGAACGCGTCGCCGTCCTTGGCCAGCTTGATCGCCGCGGAACCGACACCGTAACCGGCCGAGCAATACACCATGTCACCGGCCACCACGGGCGACGCCGCCGTGGAAACGCGGTAATCGAACGGATAGCGCCACAGCACCTTGCCCGTGGACTCGTCGGTCGCGACCAGGCCGGTCTGCGTGAAGAAAATCACCTGGCGCACGCCGAGGATCGTCGCCACGACCGGCGTTGCCTGCGTCATGGCGTCGCTTTCGCCTTTCCACAACACGCTGCCGTCGGCCTTGTTCAGCGCCAGGAGCGAGCCGCCTTCCGCGCCGCAACAGACGAACAACCGGTCGCCGTCCAGCACCGGCGACGCGGCGCTTTGCCACTGGATGTTCTTCGCGCCGCAGTCCTTGACGAGGTCCTTCGACCAGACGGGGCCGCCGGTCGCGGCATCGAAGCACGCCAGCAGCAGGTGGGCGTCCAGCGTGTAAACGCGGTTGCTGTCCGCGGCGGGCGTCGAGCGCGGGCCGTCGCCGCCCTTGTTGTCGTCCGTGCCGGAATCGCCGCCGCCGTCATACTTGGCCAGGCCGAGCGGCGCCGCCCACAGCTCCTTGCCATTGGCGGTGTCGAAAGCCACGCAGACTTCGCGGGTGAAACCGTTGATGTTTCGCATCACCAGCGTGAATGCCCGGCCGTCGCGCACCGCGAAGCTGCTGAAGCCGTCGCTTGTCGGCACCTTCCATAGCGGCTTCAAACCGTCCGCCGGCCACGGCGTGGCGATTTTCTCCGGCGACTGGTCGTTGCTTTCCGGGCCGAGGTATTGCGGCCAGTCGGCGGCCGCCAGGGGCAGCCAGGCGCCCACCAGCGCAGCGAGCACCGCACTGCGGGGTCGGGGAAGGGTTGTTTCCAACCGGTGGGCCGGTCGCAGGACTTTGTTCATCGTGTAGTAGTCTGTTGGTGTTGTGTCTTGCCCGTCAACTGTCGGGAATGCTGTTCTGACGGTTCAGCCCGCCGCTGGATTCAAGCGTTGCAGCCGCACCAGCACCTCCTGGGCGAGCACTTCGTAGGCGGAGGCCCCGGCGCTGTAGGGATCGTAGGCAATGATGGGCTGGCCAAAACTGGGCGCCTCGGCCAGCCGCGTGGCGCGCGGGATCACCGTGTCGAACACCGCCTCGCCGAAGTGCTGTCGCACCTCGCCCACCACCTGCTGCGAGAGGCGCGTCCGGCCGTCGAACATGGTCATCACCACGCCGAGCAGCCGCAGGCGCGGGTTCGTGCCGCCTTCCTGGATTTGTTTGAGCAGACGGCTCAACATCGAGACGCCTTCGAGCGCGTAATACTCGCATTGCAGCGGCACGAGCAAAAAGTCCGCCGCCGCCAGCGCGTTGAGCGTCAGAATGCCGAGCGACGGCGGACAATCCAGGAGGATCAAATCCCGCTCCGTGCCCTGCCGCAGCGGCTCCAGCGCGCGCGCCAGCCGGGTCAAATGGTTTTCCAGCCGCGGCAGCTCCACTTCCACGCCGCACAAGTCCAGTTCGCTGGGAATCATCTCCAGCCGCGCGAACGCGGTGGGCTTGAGTTTCGCCGCGAGCGGTTCGCCGCCGAGCAAGGCGCCGTAAGCGCTGGCGCCCTCGGTTTTTTCCAGCCCCAGCCCGCTGGTCGCGTTGGCTTGCGGATCGAGGTCCAGCACCAGCACGCGCTGGCCGGTGGCGGCCAGGCAGGCGGCCAGATTGACGGTCGTGGTCGTCTTTCCGACGCCGCCTTTCTGGTTGGCCACGGCGATGACGTTGGTCGGCACGCGGGGATTTAAGGCAACGGCGCGGCACAGTTCAAGGCTTTCAGACGGGCGCCCGCTCATGGCGCGGACGCCGGCGGCGCGGCGGCGTTGGTGGTTTCGGTTACATTGGTGTCCCCAGCGGCCGGTGGCACGGGCGCCGGCGCGTTGGTGGCCGGCGGCGCGACGGCATCCGAACCGGCCAGTTCCTCGGAGAGCACCACCAGCGCAATGCGCCGGTTTTTCGCGCGGCCCTCGGGCGTCGTGTTGTCGGCAATGGGATGAAATTCGCCGTAGCCCACCGCGCCCAGCCGGCGCGGGTCCACGCCCGCCTGTTCGGACAGGAACCGCACGGCGGCGGTGGCGCGGGCGGTGGACAGCTCCCAATTGCTGGGATACTTGCTGCGCGACGACGCGCGGATCGGGACGTTGTCCGTGTGGCCGATGACGTGGATCTGGCGGTTCGGATATTGCGCCAGCACGGCGGCGATTTTGCGCAACACCTCCTGGCCTTCCGGCTTCAACTGCGCCTCGCCGGAATCGAACATGATCCGGTCGAGTATGTTGACCGTCAGTTTGCCCTGGAGTTCGGAAATGGTGACGTCCTTCGACTCCAGCGCCCGGCGCATCTGGTCCTCCAGTGTCTGCCGGCTGCGCTGGGCCTCGTCGGTCTGGCGCTGGAGTTCGGCGACGCGGTTGGTCGTTTCCACGAGGCTGTCCCGCAGTGAGGCCGCCCGCGACTGTGCGTTGGCCAGCGCGTTGCGCAGTCCCGCCGCCTCGGCGCGCGCGTTGTGCGTCTCGGCGCGGGCGGTGGCCAGTTGCTGTGCGGCCTGGTCGAGTTCCAGTCCGCGGTGCCAGCAGGCGAGGCCGAAAAGGGAGAATCCCAGCAACACGGTCAGCACACTGGCGACGATCCACGCTTGCTTCGACATAGCGCGCTACCCTGACAACGCGGCGGCCGGCGCGTCCAGCAGTTTTTGGCAACTACGCCGTTGCGCGCCCGTCCGCGGCTGATGAGGCTTGCCAGCGGCCGGCGGCAAACCTAAAGTCGCGCCATCGCCTATGAGCAACATCTTTTTCGGCATCAACCTCGAATTCGTCCGCCACCATGACAAGCCCATGGAATGGGGCGTTCACAAGGCCGCTGAACTGGGCTACACGCACGTCGAGCCGATGGTTCACCTCGGTCGCGAACTGCTCAGCGAGGCCGGTTATTTCCACAGTGTCTCGATGTTCGACGACCCGTTGCGCATCAAGCGCGCCTGCGAAAAGGCTGGCGTGAAGCTGTCCGGCCTTTCCGCCCACACGCCACTGACCAAGCCCGAAATCGGCGTCGAATACCTCAAGCAGGCGATCCGCTTCGCCGCCGAATGCGGCGCGCCGGTGATCAATACCGACGAAGGCCCCAAGCAACCCTGGACCACCGAGGCGGAGGACTTCACGCTCATGCGCTACACGCTCATGGAGGCGGCGAAGGTTGCCGAACCACGCGGCATTCTCATCGGCCTCGAACCGCACCAGCAGTACAGCAAATCGCCCGCGGGGCTGGACCGCATCCACGGCCTCGTCAAAAGCAAGGCCATCGGCATCAACTTCGACACCGGCAACAGCTACCTTGCCGGCGAAGACCCGTATCGCTGGCTGCAACACGTCGTCGGCCGGCTCGTGCATCTGCACGCGAAGGACATCTCCATCACGCACGCCGAGGCCGAGCGCGGCAAGGTGACCGGCACGCCGGTGGGCTGCGCCTGTGGCGACGGCGTGATTGACTGGGCGCGCGTGTTGCGGATTTGCCGGAAGGCGAAACGCGACATCGTCTTCTCGGTCGAGTGCGGCACCATCGAGCAGGCCGAGCGGTCCATCCGGCATTTGAAGAGTCTGGTGTAGGTTCGCGAACGAACGGAGGTTTCCGTTTGCCATGCCATACTTTTTCGTCCTTCCAGCTCTCTTTGTGCTTCTGGTTGGGTTGGCTGGTGCATTTGTCATTACCTGCTTCGTTCCCCGTTTTCGGCCGGCGAGCGCGTATATCATCGGCGGCACGACGGGCCTATTGGTCGGCTTCGTCGTTATCAATCCAGCGGTGATGCCGGCCGGTGTCGCACCGGCTTGGCTCGCGCAGAGAATTGCGTTTCCGAATTGGCTCCAACAGGTGACGAAGATATTCGTCGCAGCAACACTCTTGATCGGGCCGATCTTCGGTTCGGTCGTTGGAGTCGTGCTTGGTGCTGCTTGCGGATTGCTTCTTGTTTCCCGACGGAAGACAAAACTGCAAGTCCGCCCAGACGATTCACGGTGAAGTTCCAGAAGTCATTTGCGGTGGACCCTCGCGGTGTCACAGAAACCCGGTTGCGTCGGCACGGCGGGCTTGGCAGGCTGGTTGCCATGCAGCAGCACCGCATCGCCCCGGCCGCAAATCCGTCCGCGCGGCTTTCCCGTCGTGAGTTTCTCCACACCGCCGGCACCGCCGCGCTCGCCAGCGCATTGGCGCCGGCTCTGGCTTCGGCTGCCGACGCACAGTCGCCGAAGGCGCTGGTCGGCTCGCAGAGTTACGGCTGGGGCCAGTATTACCAGCGCGAAGGGCTGGACCTCGACGCGCACCTGGACGACGTGATGTCTGCCTTACGCGACGCGGGCTACGATTATCTGGAGACGAATCTCGATGCCGCCACACCGGAGAACAACGCGCGACTGGCCGAACGTCTGCGGGCGAAGGGGCTGCAACCGGTCTGTCTCTACGTCGGCGCGCGGTTGCACGACGAGAAAGCCGGCGACGTGGTCGAGCGCATTCTCGCCGCGGCAAAAGTGTGTCGCGCCGCCGGCTTCCGGGTCATCAACTGCAATGCCGACCCGATCGGTCGCGAGAAGACGGACACGGAACTACAGACGCAGGTGGCGGCGATGAAGCAACTCGGCGCCGGGCTGCGGGCCTTGGGGCTGGCGCTGGGCATCCACCAGCACACGCCGGAGATGGCGGACCACGCGCGCGAGTTTCACTACAATTTCGACCACAGTGCCGCGGGCGTTGTGGATTGGTGCTTCGATGTTCACTGGGTTTACCGCGGCGGGTTGGCCCCGTTGGTGGCGCTGCGCGAGTATGGCGATCGCGTGGTTTCCTGGCATTTGCGGCAGAGCCGCGGCGGGATTTGGTGGGAGGAACTGGCGCCGGGCGACGTGGATTATCCCGCCGTGGCGGCGGCCGCACAAGCCCGCGGCTGTGCGTGCCGTTACGCCGTGGAGCTGGCGCTGGAGAACGGCACGAAGATCACGCGCTCGGCGGTCGAGAATCACCGCCGCAGCCGCGAATACGTCCGCCAGGTCTTCGGCGTCTGAGCGCGGCGCGCCAAAATCCGTTGGATTTTTTCCCGCCTTCCCGGATACACTTTGGCCATGCCAGAGAAGAGTCTGCAGGAAGTGCCCCGCACGTGGCGGGAGCAATATGAAAAGGGTCGGTTGGCGTTCGAAAAGAACAACCTTGATTACGCGATCTCGATCCTCAGCAAGGTGCTTGAGCAGGAGCCGGCCTTTTACGAGTGCCGCGAGGTGTTGCGCGCCTCGCAATTCAAAAAGGCCGGCAGCGGCGGCGGCGGCGGTTTCTTCCGCAAGATCATCAGCCACACGAGTCCCAAGCTGCTCCAGGCCCAAACGACGCTCCGGAACAAACCGCTCGAAGCCATGGCCGTCGCCGAGCAGGTGCTCAGCGTCGACCCGAACAATCTGCACGCCCACAAGGTGTTTGCCGACGCCGCGCTGGCCGCGGATTTCCCCAAGACCGCCATCCTGTCGCTCGAAATCGTCTTCAAACAGGCGCCGAAGGATCGCGATGTGGCATTCAAGCTGGCAACGGCGCTTTCCCACCACGGCGATCCCGACCGAGCTGAACGGATTTTGAGCGATCTCGCGAGCGCTTATCCCAGCGACCCCGAACTCACCCAGGCCCTCAAGGACGCCTCCGCCAACCGGACCATGACCGAAGGCGGCTACGGCGCGCTGGCCGGCGGCCAGGGTTCCTACCGCGACATTTTGAAGGATGAGAAAAAGAGCGTGTCGCTCGAACAGGAGCAGCGCGAACACAAGTCCGAGGATGTGAAGTTGCGCCTCATCGGCGAATACGAGGAGCGCCTGAAAAACGAGCCGCAGAACCTGCGGCTGGTGCGGTCCATCGCGGAGCTGTATGCCGAGAACAAGGATTTCGACCGTGCGCTGGAATATTACGAACGGCTGGCCGGCACACAGGCCGCCGACCCGTCGCTGGAAAGCGCCATCGCCGAGACACGCGTCAAAAAACTCGATCAGCGGATGGCGCAGCTTGACCCGAAGGCGCCGGACGCCGCCGAGCAGATGGCCAAACTACAGGCGGAAAAGAAGGAGTTTCTGCTCACCGAGTGCCGCAGCCGCGTGGAACGGTATCCGAACGACTTGGGGTTGCACTTCGAACTGGGCCAGCTTCTCTACGAGGCCGGCCGCATCGGCGAGGCCATCGCCGAGTTTCAGAAGGCGCAAAACAATCCGCACAAGCGCATCAGCGCGCTGGCCTACCTCGGCCGGTGTTTCGGCCGGCGCGGCATGAGCGACCTCGCGGTCCGCACGTTCCAGAACGCGCTCAAGGAGAAGCTGACGTTCGACGACGAAAAGAAGGAGCTGATTTACGATCTCGGCTGCGCGCTGGAAAAAATGGGCAACCGCGAGGGGGCCATCGAGCAGTTCAAGCTCATCTACGAGACGGACATCGGCTATCGCGATGTGTCCGCCAAGGTGGACGCCTATTACACTTCCCAAGGTGGCTGATGGCACCGGTGGCAGGCCCGGAGAACGACGCGGTCGGGCGACGCACAACGCGCCCGGCCGTTGCTACCAGGTTCTCCGGAACACCAGCATCGGTTTCTCCGCGGTCGTCGCGCCCGTGACCCAGTCCGGTGCCAAATCCTCCAGCACGGAGGTCTGATTTTCCCGCGAGGGAACCCGCTTCGAATCGAAGGCCGCCGCATTTTGCCAGCCTTCCAACGCTGCCAGCGCTGCGGCGCCGCGCTGCGCTTCCTCCGTCGTGCAGGCGCGGACCTGCCACGCGCCCGGCGTGGCCACGCAGCCAGACATCCCGGCGATCACGCCCGGCGGCTGGGCTGGATTCTCCGCCGCGTCGCACACCACGAGCAGCGTGTTGCCGCCGGCGGGCAACTGCCGCTGAAAACCGTCCACCGGCGAATTCCCGCCGCCGCGCGCAATTTCCCGCCCGTTGAGCACCACGCGACCGGGCGCGGTGGCTGCCAGCGTCAGGTAAAACGCGGTTGTTTTGTCTGCCGTTTCGTCCAGTCCGCTGGCGACATTCTGGCTGGTCGCGCCAAACTCGAACCAGCACTTGTGCGGGAACGCGCCGTCCCGTGCGCGCATCGGCGCCAGTTCCAACGAATGCACCCACGCCGCGCCAACGACCGCCGGAACCACGGCGCTCGCGGCGCCCGGCGCGAACACCGGTTCGCCCGCCACCGCTGGCAGCGATTTCCAGTTGGACTGAAACAGCCAAGCGTTGGCCGGGACGGCGTGCGCGACCAGCACATCGTTTCCGCGCAAAAATACCGTGGCACCCACGGCGGTCCGCTCTGTGCGCACCGCCGAATGAAACTGGATTTGCACGGCCTGGCGGTGCGTCCAGCGGCCGGTCACGCGCCACTCGTCGCCGGCGGTCGTGACGTTGAATCCGCGCGGCGCCTGCACTTTCGCCGCCTCAGCCCACGCCGGCCGGTGCAGGTGGAGCGTGGCCTTCACGGTTTTCTGCGGCGTGATTTCCACGCGCAAGCCGTCGGCGGTTTCGGCGGCGTTCACCCGCCATTCCGTGCCGGCGGAAGCGAGTTTCACCGCCGCGTCCACAGCCAGATTGACGCGCAGCCCGTCCGGCGCGGAGGTGACGGCCAGGCGCGCCACGTCCTCCATTGCGCGGGGCCAGTGTTCGCAGCAGCACCAGTAAGCCTCGGTGCCGCCGCCGGCGAAGGCCACCGGCTCGCTGTTGAGCAGCGTGTAGGGCCGGTGCCCGGAACCACCGGACGCGAATTGATTGAAGAAGAAATGGTTCTTCAGGCAACGCTCGGCTTCGTCCAGATACGTGCCCCGGCCGGTGGCGCGCCAGAGGACCAAATTGAAACGCAGCCAGTCGGCGACGGCGCAGCCCTCATCCCGTCCGTCGTTGCGGGCAAAACGCTCGCTTACGCCGCCGGTCGGCAGGCGGTAGCGTTCGAAAATCGTCTGCCAGTCGCGCTCCGCCGCGGCGAGCCACCGCCGGTCGCCGGTCAGTTCGTAAAGGCTCACCAGGCCGCGCAGCGTTGTGAGCCGGCCGTGACTGTGCAGGTTGTCGAGGGACGGCAGCGTGACCGCCAGCGCGGCGATGCGTTCGGCCTGGCGGCGATACCGCGCATCCTGCGTCGTTCGCGCCAGCGCCACCAGCCCCTCGATGCTTGAGAAATCACAGGTCGAAAACGCATCGGCAAAATCCCCGCCGACGGTTTGCAGATTTTCCGCCCGGCAGTAAACGGCGTCGGTTGCCACGTAATAATCGCCCAGCCGGTGCGCCGCGGCGAGGGCGGTGGCGTTGCCCGTCTCCGCGTAAGCCTCCATGAGGCCGATGAGCAGCCGGCCGTTGCCCCAGAGGATCGGCATGTCGAAGGCGCGGTTCAGCGACGGCAGGTGCTGCATGGCGCCGAAGTGACCGTCGGGCTTCTGGCAGCGCGCCACGCCGGCCACGAGGTTCGTCAGCGTCGCCGCCTCGGCCGGCGAGGTGCCGGCAAGAAACGCCTCCGCGCCGATCATGCGCCCGGAAATGTCGCCGCTGTATTCGGTGAAAATGCGTTTGCGGTCGAGGGCCACGTCGGCCAGCACGTAACCCGGATCACCCAGCGGCGGGGCGTGCAGGCGGGCGCACGCAGCGTGGAAATGCCGATCCCAGGCGCCCTTCAGTTGCACGTCGGCGATCGGTGTCCACGCGGGTGTGGACCAGGCAGGCATCACGCCGGCGGAGCCGGTGCCAGCCGACGCGAGTGCGACCAGTCCCAGAACCACGGTGAGCCACCGGGCCAGGGGGCGATTCGGACACGAGTGGAGGATGAAGTTCATTGCGAAAACAGAGGATGCCGGCCGGGCGGCCGGGGTGCAACGCAATTGCCGGCGCGTTTCCGGGGTTGCCAGAATCGGGGCGATCCGGTAAGTGTCCCGCCATGCAATCCGAGTTTCGTTCCAGTCGTCGCACGTTCCTCCGGCAGGTCGGCCTTGCCGGATTGGCCGTGCCGTTTTTCACCCGTCATCTGCTTTCGGCTCCGCCGAGCGAAATCGTCCACCACGCCAGTTTTGGCGCCAGCGGCCAGGCCGGCGCGGACCTTGAGGCGATCTGCCGCCATCCGGCCATCCGGCTCGTTGCGGTGGCCGACGTGGATCTCAGCCACACCGCCGACGTGAAAAAGAAATTCCCCGACGCGCGGATTTACCAGGATTGGCGCCAGTTGCTCGAAAAAGAAAAGGAGCTTGATTGCGTCAATGTCTCGGTGCCCGACCACATGCACGCGCCGATCGCGATGTCCGCGATGGAGCTGGGCAAGCACGTTTATTGCGAGAAGCCGCTGACGCACGACCTCTACGAGACGCGGCAACTGACGCTTTACGCGCGCAAGCACCATCTCGTCACGCAGATGGGCATCCAGATTCACTCCGCCTCGGAATACCGGCTCGCGGTGCGGCTGATCCAGGACCTGGCCATCGGCAAGGTTCGCGAGGTCCACACCTGGAGCAACAAGAAGTGGGGTGACATGACGCCGCGGCCGGACCGTTCCGATCCCGTGCCGCCGGAGTTCAACTGGGACCTGTGGCTGGGCATCGCGGCGAAACGGCCGTTCATCGGTGACGGCTATTACCACCCCGGCAACTGGCGCAAGCGCCTTGATTTCGGCACGGGCACCTTTGGCGACATGGGCTGCCACATTTACGACCCCGTGTTCAACTCGCTGAGCCTTACGGCGCCGGTTTCCGTCCGGTCGGAAGGCCCGACGCCGAACCAGTGGAACTGGGCCACGGACGCAGTCATCCACTACGTCTTCCCCGGCACGCAATACACCGAGGGCAGCACCGTGAACGTCACCTGGTATGACGGCGACCAGCGGCCGCCGAAGGACATCCAGGCGCTCATCGGTTCCGAGCCGCTGCCGGACCAGGGATCCATTTTCGTTGGCACGAAAGGCGTGCTGCTCCTGCCGCACATCGCCGCCCCGCGGTTGTTGCCGGAGGCGCAGTATGACAATTATCCCGTGCCGCGGGTTCCGGGCGACGACCATTGGAAGCAGTGGGTCGAGGCGGTCCGTGGCAATGGCCGGGCCTCGGCAAACTTCGATTACGCCGGCCCGCTCACCGAGTCCGTGCTGCTGGGCAGCGTGGCCACACGCTTCCCGCACACGACGCTGGAATGGAACGCCGCGAAGCTGAAATTCACGAACGTCGGCGAGGCGAACCACTTCGTCCGCCGGTCCTACCGCAGCGGCTGGCACGTCAAGGGCCTGTCCTGAGCCGGCCAATCCGGTCGCAACGAAATCGTCATCGCCGGCGCGTCAAACCGCGCCGGCGTTTTTGCGCGCCCAGCGGAGTTTCGCCGACGCCGAACGCGGGTTGGCGTGCCGCTCTTCCGGTGACGGACGAATGACCTCGTCCGCAATCGCGGCGTAAATGCCCGCGCAGAGGCCCGCTTCAAAAGACTTTTTCACCCGCCGGTCTTCGCCGGAATGGAACGTCAAGATTGCCACGCGACCGCCTGAGTTCAGGCACGATGGGAGCACGCGCAGGAACGTGTCGAGCGCGGAGAACTCGTCGTTCACCGCGATGCGCAGCGCCTGGAAAACCCGGCGCACGGCGAGTTCCGCACCGTCGCGGCCCGACCGTGGCAGGGCTTCGCGAACGGCGCGCGCCAGCTCGGTCGTGGTCGCGAAAATCCGGCCGGCGAGGGCGTGCGCGAGAAGGGCTGCGTTCGGTTCGTCGGCGTTTTCCGCCAGCGCCGCCGCCAGCTCGGTGGGTTCGAGGCTGGCGAGGAGCGCGGACGCCGGCTGGCCGTGGCGCGGGTTCATGCGCAGGTCGAGCGGTCCGGCAAACTTCGCCGTGAACCCGCGCGCCGGATCATCCAATTGCATCGAAGACACGCCGAGGTCGGCAAGGACGCAATCCGCGCCGGCCAACCCGGCGGCGGCGAGGACACGCGGCAGGCCGGCGAAGTTGCTGTGATGCGCGGTGAATTCCGCCGGCCTGAAACCCAGCGCGTGGAGGCGGGCCTCGGTTTTCGGCAGCTCGATCGGGTCCGCGTCCAGCCCCAGCAGCCGCCCGCCGGGCCGCAGGCGGGCCAGGAGTTCCTGCGCGTGACCGCCGTGGCCGAGGGTGGCGTCCACCGCCACTTCGCCCGGCTGCGGCGCGAGCGCGGCCAGCACCTCCGCCACCATGATCGGCCGGTGCGTGCCGGCGGGGGTTTTGCCAGACGCGAGGATTTTGGCCACCGTGTCGCCGTAGCGCGCTGGGTTGCGTTCCTTGTATTTCTCCTCGAACCGGCGCGGATATTTCCCGGCGTAGCGCGGCCGGCGCCGATGCGGAACGGCGGCGGGCGCCGGTTGAGGGTCGGACGTGGGCGCCGGGACGGCCGGTTTTTCGTCGTTCACAGCTCGTTGTATTTCTTGTTGGAACCGCGCGCCTTGCTCACCGGGTAGCGCGCCGCGTTGCGGGCGAGCTTGGCGCGCATGACCGCGGCAAGGTCCAGCCCGAGATTATCCGCCAGTTCAAACAGGAGGATCGCCACATCGGCGATTTCGCCGGCAATTGCGTCCCGCCGCTCGCCGGCGCGCTGTTCCGACTGCGTGGCGTCCAGCCAGACAAAATGTTCCAGCAGTTCGCCGGCCTCGACGACGATGGCCACGGCGAGTTCCTTGGGCGCGTGAAACTGCCGCCAGTCGCGGGCGTCGCGGAAGGCGCGGATTTCAGCGGTGAGGTCGGCGATACGATCAGCCATGCCGGCACGGTAGCGCGCCGCTCGATCTGCGGCGAGGAAGTTTGCGCCGGCGGGGATCTGGCGGCCCTTGTGTCGCCCGGCTGGCTGTAAACTCAACAGGATGGAAACCACTGACCGGTGGTCACAAACCACCCTTAATCACTCCCCACGCCGCGGTAAAACCGGTGCGGGAGATTGGTTGCGCCCTCGTCCAGAAACTGCATGGGCACGTTGGTGATCGTCACCGTGGACAGTGTTGACCAGTTGAGCAGATCGGTCGAGGCCTGGATTTGCCACGTGTCTCCCAACGCGCCTGCGATTGTCACCGCCATCGCCCCGCCGGGCATGGCCGTGACCGGTCCCAACGTGAGCAACGTTCCGGCCGAACAGCAGGTCGGCCCTGATTGGCTCGCGGACGGACTTTATCTCATTTCAATCCCGGCCGCTTTGCCGGCGGAACGTAGTCCTTGTGCCAACAGAGCGACCACAGCCGGTCCAGCGTGAAGCAGCGCGGCCTACCAAGTTTCCCGGTGCGGCTCGTTATCAATGTTCCACCGGCGTCGCGCCTGGTCGGTCGGCGCCACCCAAGCCGCTAGTTTTTGGGCCTCCACGTGGCCGTCGCAAAAAGTTCATTCGCGTTGCCATTATGGCCCGGCGGATCCGTTGGAAACTGTAGGGGCCAAGAATTATCAGAACTCGCAGGCGAGCTTGCGATAGAGCCTAGGTTAAAGCCAAGACCTCCAGTGCTCGAGTTTGACGACAGGTCAGGGCCAATATCGGATGGGGAAAAGCCACAAGATGGTTCGCTGAAGGCGATCATGTCGGAAGGGACTTTGACCTGCGTTTCGAGCACATCATTCACATCATTGGTTCCCAGCCCCGGATCACCCCAAGGCCATCTAAAACAAATTGCCCACGCCAATCCGAGTCGCAGGCGGCTATTCTGCCGGTCTGTGCCTCGAGTGTTGTAGTCATAGGTCGGTCCGGACCAAAAGGGAACTCTGGGATCAAAGTCCGGAGCAAAACGAGCTGGGGTCGGTTGCCCCATCGTAGAGGGACAGAGGAAGACGGCACTCGCCCCCGACTCGTAGGGCAACAGTAATGGCACCCAACTCGCCAAATAGTAAGGTATCCCCTGCTCATTCAGGGACCCATCCCATTCCCCTCCCAACTGGCGAAACTCCGGATATTTTCCGCCATTGTCCTGGATATACATGGCAAGGGCCAGCCCCACTTGATGGAGATTGCTCTTGCATTGGACAGAACGGGTCATCTCTTTGGCCCGGCTTAACGCCGGTAACAGCAGCGCCGCCAGGATGGCGATGATGGCAATGACCACCAGCAGTTCGATGAGCGTAAAGCCTTGGCGGCTGTTTCGGTCGCCGGCTGCCGGGGAGGCGGCCAGCGTGCCCGTGAATGAAGTCCATGGCGAAGAACCTTGTGCCGCGGGCAGGCCTTCCGCTGAAATCCGCCGGTCAATCGAGTTCATGGCAACTGGCGCATAAACCTGGCCGGTTCCGTGCCAAGTCAGCCGGCAAGTTGTGCTCGTTTGGGCGCACCCCGCGCCCTTTGAGAAGACGCCAGCGGGCTGGTTCACCGCGGAGACGCCGAGTCGCGGAGCAGCAGGGATTCTGCGTGCCTCGTGGCCGTGAGTGCCGTTGCCTTCTCGGGAGTGCTATCTCCCCATATCGTCGCGTTCTGGGCGGAGTGTTTGTCGCGCGAAGGCTGCGAAGACAACGAAGGTGAAATCTTGCTTGCAGGGCCTTCGCGACCTTCGCGCGCAACGGTTCGGTTGCGGCCTTGTCGCGCTGGGCCTCCGTGCCTCTGCGGTTGAAGGCCTTCGGGTGTTTCGGCGCGATGGCGATGATTGACCGCCAAACCAAGCCGCCGCCGCCGCGTGGGGGCACGCGGCCAACAGCAACAGTCAGGCAATCGCTTTG
>JAJXZJ010000038.1 GCA_021780105.1 bacterium | reverse complement strand
CCGGGTGCCTTCGCCGGCGTCATACGCAGTCAGAATCCGTTCGCGCAAATCCAAGGAGATCGTCTTCACCTCCCCAGTCTGCCTCCGCAGGCGACAAATGGCTGCGCCTTTATTTAATACGCTCTAGTGATAAGGACATAAGACTCAAACAGACCAATTGGGGGAAAATGAGGGAAAACGCACTTTTTCGATTATGAGTCGCCTGCTCTAACCACTGAGCTATGGGCCCTCCCCTAGTTTCTGAAACAGGTGAAAGAACACGCCTGGTGAGGCACAGACCAACCCCTGGCAAAACAGGTGTGTCGCATTTACCTCGGTGCCCGGCATCCGGGGTTTACTTTGCAAGAGCGGGCTTCGGCCGCAAGCTCTTTCCGGGAAGCCGGGAGACAAAGGCTTTCCCCGTGTCCCGGAATCGTCCGGCTGATTTCATCAAACAAAAGCCCAGACCACCGCGAACCCGTCGCCGGAACACCGTGGCGGCCCGGAATTGACTCCGGCCAGGTCGCGCATTGGCGCGCGGCCGAGGCAGCGAGAAGTGCCTGACTCTCCCGGCGGATTACACCGCCACGATGCCGTGCCTGATGGCGAAGTGGACAAGCTCGGCATTCGTGTGGAGACCCAGAGCTTCCATCATCTGGTATTTATGAAATTCGACGGTGCGTGACGAAATCGCGAGCGCGTCGGCGATTTCCTTGGCCGAGCGACCCTCGGCCAACAATTGGAGAATTTCCCGCTGCCGCGGCGTCAGGCTTGCCGCCGGGTCACTGACCGCCGTGGGGCCTTGCTGCATGACACGGAAGACCTCACCTGCCAGGGCGGGCGTGAGGTAGGTTTTCCCGCTCAGCGCGGCGCGAATGGCCGTGATCAGCTCGGCGGGGGCGGAGTGTTTCAGCACATACCCCGAGGCTCCCGTTTCCAGCGCCCGGCAGGCGTAGGCCACGTCCTGGTGCATCGTCAAGAACACCACCTTCACTCCCGGATGATCCTTCTTCAGTTGGGCGAGCGCGTCGATGCCATTGAGGTGCGGCATGGTGATGTCCGCCACGATGACATCAGGCCGCAGCTTCTTTGCGGCCGCAACCAGGGCGCGGCCGTCCTCCACCACGTCCACCAGGTCGAACTCCGGGCTGAGCAGACGTTTCAAGCCTTCTGCCACCATGCGGTGGTCGTCCGCCAGCAACACTCGTGGACGAAGCGAACGGTTCATACGGATTTCGCCGACAACGGCACCCATGCCACCACGGTGGTCCCGTGGCCGGGGGCGCTTTCGATATCCAGTTCGCCCGCGAGCAAATGGACGCGTTCCCTCATGCTCGCCAGCCCGAGGCTGGGGTGCGCGCCCTGAACGGCAGGATCGAAACCGCGCCCATCATCCCGAACGGCCAGTTGCAGGCCGCCGTCCAGACTCCGCAGCGCCACCTCGACCATGCGGGCGCGGGCGTGCCGCGCGACATTGCGCAGCGCTTCCTGCGCCACGCGAAACAGGCACAGCGCCGACTCGCGCGGCAGGGACTCCGGGATGTCACGCAGCTTCACGCCCACGGGGATGGATTCGCACCGTGTGAAGCGCTCGCCTTCCGCCTGCAACGCCGTGGCCAGGCCAAGGTCTTCCAACACCGACGGGTGCAGGCGATAGGAGAGGGCGTGGACATCGTCGCTCAGCCGGACCAGGCCTTCCCGCACTTCGCGCGCCATTTCCGCCGGAGTCAGCTCGGCGGTTCCCTGTTCGCACCGGCCGACATCAATGGCCAGGCGGGCCAGCCGCTGCGTGATGTCATCGTGCAGCTCGCGGGCAAGCCGCGCTCGTTCCCGCTCCTGGGCGGTGATCAGCCGACCGCTCAGGTCGCGCGCGGCCTCCTCCATCCGTTTGCGCTCGGTGATGTCCACCGACGCGCCCAGCAGTCGCGCCCGTTTCGCACCGGAGCCGGTGTCCAGCCGACCCCGGGCTGCGATCCAGCGTTGCGTGCCGTCGGGCAGCACCACGCGGTATTCGCCCACGTAGTCGGTCCGTTCTTCAATGGCCCGCCGCACGGCGTGTTCCACCGTCGTGCGGTCATTCGGATGAATCCGCTCCATCACCGTCTCCAAACGCAGGGCCGTGGCGGGCAGGAAACCAAACATCCGGCACCAGTTTTCCGTGGCCCAAACGTGGTTGCGCGCCATGTCCCACATCCAGACGCCGATGTCCGCCGCCCCGGTGGCCAGGCTCAACCGTTCCTCGCTTTCCCGCAGCGCCTGCTCGGCCCGCCGCCGCTTGACCCGGTTCGCCACCAGGAGAACGATGAGGACCGTTTCGATGGAGCAGAGGGAGATGACGGCGATGATCCGCCATTTGTAAAGTTCCCATGAGGTCGGCTGCCGGAACTGGACGACACTGCCCGCGGGCAGGCGCGTTTTGCTGATGCCCCAGCGCTTGAGTTCTCGCCAGTCATACACCGGAAAGGACGAATCGAGAACCTGCGGTGGGATGTTCGTCGCCTTTTCGCCGCGCAGCATGCGGATCGCGACACGGGCGGCCTGCGCGCCCACCCTGGCATCCTGATACAGCCTGCCGCCGACAATCCCCAGGCCGAGCTGGCTGTTGAAACAGCCGTAGAGGGGGGCGTTCGCCACCGCGTGCAGGGCCTGCAGCGCGCCATCGTTGTCGCAGGAAACCCCGGCTCCGTCCGTGGTGAACATGCCGAACAGCACGAAGGAACGCGCCGGCAGGACCGCAACGCGCGCCTTGATCTGAGGCAGCGACAGGTCGCCAAGCCAGGAGAAATGCGTGCGGTTGGTAAACGGCGCAAACTCGCGCCGGCATTCGCGTTCCCAGAATTTCTCCAGAGGCGAAGCGCCGAAGATCACGACCACGTTCGTGGTGTCCGGCTGGAGCTGGAGCATGTCTTCGACCATGCCCGGCAGGTTGACCTCGCAGGTCACGAGGGTGGCGTTGGTCCGAACCAGCTCCAATCCCACCAAGCGCGGATCCCCGGAGGTAAACAGGATCGGCGTTTCCGGGAAAAGGCGTTGACGATGTTGCGCCACGAACAGCCCGGCGGGCGCCCCCACCGGCACGACCAGGTCGAGCCGCCGTCCCGTGAAGCGGCGGTCCAGAAAGTCCGCGAGATGCTCCTGCATTCCTGCCTTCGGAAACCGGCCCACCTCCAGGGCGGTCTCGTGAAGGTCCACGGATTCTCCCAGCTCCCGCACCAGCGTGGTGCGGAAGGCCGAGGCAACCGCGTTGAACGGTGCCACGTCGCGACCGAATGAGTCCAACACGAGCACCCGCTTCGGGCTGTCCGGTTGTGCCCCGCAAGCGGCCACGGCCAGCAGCAACACGGCCGGGTTGATACCGCGGGCCAGGACCTTTGGCAACAGGTTGAACATGCTTTCAGGCACCATTGTCCTACAGTGCCAGCAGATGAACAAGCCGCGATTTCCCACGGCCGGGGCGTCTGCGGAACATCCCTCTCACGCGGCCAACGCCATCTGGCCGTGGTCCATTCCGTGACCTTGCGGTTTGCGGTCGCGGCAGGTCATGATTGCGGCCGGCTCAGTCGCAATGGAACACTTCTTCCATTCCCGCCCACCACCCGTCGGCGGTGGCGCTGGCGAGCGGTTGCTGGCAGGGCTTGCACACGGACCACCAGGCCCGCGTCGCCGGGTCGGCCGCCATTCTGGCCATGTCGGCGTCGAAGTCCGCGCCGGTGTACTCGAAATAGCTGAAGAGGTAGTGACGGCCGTCGTCGAGTTGGCGCAGGAAGATCGAGTAGTTTTGGAGGTGGCACCGCTTGATCATGGTCAACACGTCGGGCCAGACGGCGGCGTGGAGCCGCTTGTATTCATCGAGTTTCTCGGCGCGGACGCCGACGATCATTCCGTAGCGTTTCATGGTTGCTCTTGCACTGGGTGACGAAGCGGGCGAGGTGTTTTCCGCAATTCAGCAGCAGTCCCGCGCCCTCAATCGCGGGCGACGACCGCCGCTTCCGGATGCGCGGAGCCGACGCTGAGAAAGGGATTCGAGGCGACGAAATTCATTGGCGCATGATGGTGACGTCAGCCCGCCGCGATTCGGGGGTGACAATCAGGGACTGCACCCTGCCGTCGCGATAGACGCCTTCAACGACTGTCCGCTTCGGCGCGTGAAGCTTGAACTCCACATTCCATTCCTTCGGCCAGGCGGGCAGGAGGAAGATGCGGTCGCCATCGGTCTGCAGCAGCATGGCCTGAAACGTCTTCATCAACACGCCGCCGTGGTCCTGGTCGGGCGTCCAGTCGAAGTTCGGTCCCCAGAAGGCCGGGAAGCGCTCGCCATGATCGTGGCTGCGCGCCCGCGCCACAAGCGATTTGCGCGCGTCGTCGGCCAGCCCAAGGTAGGCCATGAAAATGCTGTCCTGCCGCCAGCCAGCGTCGCCGCGATCCCAGCGATGTTCCAACGCGTTGAGCGCCCAGTCCGCGTGCAGCCGGTTGAAAGCGAACAGGCGGAACGGGAACACGGCGTAGAGTTCCGGATTCTCGACGTTGCTCTTCTGGGCGAAGAACGCCGCCGGCGCGAGGGCCCTCCGGCCGTTGAGTTCACGCAACGGCATCGGCGGCAGCTCGGCGTGGAGGCGCTGCCAGAGTTCACGGTCGGCAGCGGGAACGAGCTTGTCCGGCATGGCCAGCAGACGTTCCGTGACGGCGGCGCAGCCGGCCAGCTCCGGCATGGCGTTGGTGCAGCGCCACCAGGTTTCGAGCGCCTGCGACGGATACATGACGAGTTTTCCCTGGGCGTTGGTGGGATACTGTTGCTCGAAGAAGGTCAGGATTTGACGCGTGAACGGCAGCGCGGTCTGGCGGAGAAACTCGCCGTCCTGTGTGTGGTCGTAATAGTCGAGCATCATCCAGCAGAGTTCGAGGCCACCGACCCACTCCCACTTGTGCCAGCCGCTTTCCTGGAGCTTGTCCTGGCGCTGCGCGAACGGCGTCCAGCCGTAGGTTTCGCTGAAGACGGCGCCCCAAAACATGATGCACTCCGGGTAGAACGCCCCGGCGTGGCCGAGATAGAGCTTCGTCCGGAACTGGCAGAGCGGGAGCAATTCCTCCGCATACATATGGAACAGCGGGCGCTGCAGATCGAAATCGCCCGATGCGCACAGGCTGATGTAAGGCAGCCGCGTGTTCTGCCACCAGTAACCCGGACCCCAGCGGCGAAAATCCGGGTCGGCTTCGGTCGGGCCGGGCGGGACGGTAAACAGCGAGCCGTTGAACTTGATCGGATACGCCCCGCGCCCCGCGCACGCCGTGATGAAGCGCTGGAGGTGATACATCTGGCTGACGCAGGCGGCTTCGTCGCGGACGACCGCACCGCTGCTGTCGGCAACGAGTCTGCCGTTCACATAGAGCCGGCAGCCACCGCGGGCGGAATCGGCCACGGCGGCGACATGCGTCCATCGCCCGGCGGGAACCGCATCGTCTTGCTGGAGCGTGTCGCCCCCGCAGATGAAGCGCAGGCCGTTGCCAGGGAAGGTGTCGAAGAGAAATCCGTCGCTTCCGCCGGGCGTGATCTTGTCCACGAGCCGCGCGCCGCCGCCGGCGAGTTGTTCCGGTTTCACCCAGGCTTCGAGCGTGAAGCCGTCGCCGAAATTCCAGCCGGCAGAGTCGGCGAGGGTTTGCGGTCCAGGGTCCAGGCCGGTGAAAAGCAGTTGCGGTTGGCCGGGCACGGCGCGGGTGCGATCCAGTTTGGCCAGTGCGGCGATCTCCACTTCCGCGAGCGGTTTCGCAAAAATGCTCACGCGGCCCAGTTCGCCGGCGAACCGGTTGCCGCCGCCTTGATCCATGCCGATGCGCATCGGATGCCGGTTCGCGGGCACGATGGACGCGGGCGGTGGTTCCGCGTTGGTGCTGGCCGACGCGCGAATCCAGCTCCGGTTCCAGAACGCGTGCCACCATGCGTCATGGGCCGCGCGCCGGCCGGCGAAGTCCTGCGCCTCCACGCGGCGGATCGTGTCGTCCATGTCCGCAAGCCACTGCTCCGGCGTTGCAGACTGGCGGGTGAGCACGTAGATGCTGAAGCGGTGCGTCGTGCCGCGCGGCGAACGCAGATGCCAATCGTCGAGCCGCTTGCCGTTCGCGGCGGTCACGACCGCCCCGAAGATGCGATGCAGGAGCGGGTCTGGTTGCTGGAAGCCGGTGAGTCCCTGCACTTCGGCCATGATTCGCGGGCCGACCGACTTGATGTTGTCGTGAAACCACCCGATCCGGTCGCGTTGGCGGGTGAGCACCGTGTCGGGTTCGATGATCGTCGGCGCCTCCCGCTTGTCCGCCGCCTTGGGATTCATCATTACGTCGCTGACTTGCAGCTCGGAAAGCGCCTGCCGGTTGGTGCGCCAGAGTTCGACGGACGCCGTGGCTTCGATCGGCGTGGCGCTGTCCGCGGTCACATAAATGACCGGATGATTCGCATCCACCCACAAGCGAATGGTGGCTGAGGGTTGGGCGTTGGGGGTCGCGGGATCGGCGCCGATCTTGATCTCAAGGCAGCCGTCGTTCAGCTTGAGTTCCTGGCGGAACGCATGGCCAGCCGTGATCGGATTTGGCTCGAAGTGGACGCGCACCTTGCCGACCTTGACCAGGCGGGCGTTGTCATCCCACGCGTCGGGTTTGCTGATGTAGAACTGGAGGTCGCCCTCCCGGGTCATCCACGCGTTGAGCGCAATATCGCCGTTGCCCAGTGGCATGGAACCGTGGTGGTCCTGGCTGGGCGAGTCCCAAACCACGTTGAAGGCGTCAACCGGCGCGGCCACGGCGGAGTAAAAAATCAGACCGGCCAGGCAACCAATCCTCAAAGTCATCGTCGTGTTCATACCTGTTTCTCAAACGCTCCACGTTGGATCGGGTAGTTCCCGAACGCGCGCACCAGTCCCACAATGACATTGCGGGCGGTGGCGGACATGCGGGCAAGGCAATTGAGACGTCCGCAAGGCGGCACCGACTTCTCAATTCCCATAGAACGCCTTCACGGTTGTCGTCCCGCGCAAGCCGGTGAGGTCCACCCATTCTTTCTGCGAGTCGAAATTCTTCCACGGCTGGCCGTTCACTTCGACGCGCTGAATGCGCTTGCCGTCTGGATGTCGGAAGCGAAGCAGCGTTTGTCTGGGCACGCGGCGCGTCGGCGGTTCCACGACCGCCGTGATCGAACCGCTTTTCGCCCGCGAATCGTAGCGCAGGCTCATCGGGCCGAAAAACGTCGCCGCGCGTTCGATGGACGGTTGTTCGCCGTCGGCCAGCCAGACGCGCGGGATGGCCATGCCCAGGCGCAGCACGTCGTCGTCGCGGTCGTCCTCGATGAACATCAGCCGCAGCCAGTAGTTCGAGTTCGACTCGTCGCTGGTTTTGTAATGATCCCCGCGCCAGTCGCCGAGGTCCGGCAGCGGATGCTCGGTCATCATTTTCGTGTTCGGGTAGTAGCACGCCGCGAAGGCGTTGAAATAGGCGCGCAGAAAATGCTTCGGCTCGTCGCGCATGAGGTAAGGCTGCGGCGAGCAGAGGAGGTTCGGCTGCATGGAAAAGCCGCCGCGGCTGAACCACCACTGGCCGTGTTCCGGCCACGAATAGCCATAGCGCTCGGAGAGATACAGGTTGTCCTCAAAATCCTTCAGGATGTTCACGGCCATCGGATCGTCGGGCGCGATCAGGCCGGTGCGGATGAGGTAGATCGAACCTTCAAGCGTGGTCGTGATCCAGCCGAACGTCCGGCCGCGCCGGTGAACCTCCGACGGGATCTGCGGAATCCACGTGCCGTCGCGCAACTCAACGAGCGGCGCGCGGACGCTGGCTTCGTGAAACGCGGCGAGAATGTCGCGCCGATACGCGTCGGCCTCCGCTTGCAGCGCCTTGGCCTCCGGATGGCCGATTTCGGCGAGCGCCTTCGCGACGGAGTCCAGCCCCCACCAACTGAAGACGTTGTTCGACAGCCAGCAGCGCCAGTCGCCGATGTCTTCGAGCGAGCCGGGTGGAAGCAGGCCGTGTTCGATCGCGCGCAAGCCGGTGAGGTGAGCGGTGCGGGCGCGTTCGCGGGTGATCCAGCGGGCGGCCTTCACGAGTTTGTCCACGTTGCGCGCGAGCCAGGCGCGGTCGCCGGAATACCAGAAATGCTCGGCCATCGTCCGCATGATCCAGCCGTGATGCTGGTTGTAGCCGCCCTGTTCCCAACCATTCGCGCCGTTGAAGACGCCGTCCTGCGAATCGTAGTCGCCGGGCAGCGCGGTGGTGCTTTGGTAGCGCAGGAAGGTGTCGAGGCAGCGCTCGGCCTCGCGGTGCAGCCCGCGGCGGTCGAGGTCCATGATCATCATGCACGACTCGTTGCCATAGACGCCGTAGGCGAAGCCGCCCACCCGCGCCATCAAGCGGTCCGAGCCAACCTCGCGTCCGCAGTTGATGAGCAGGTGCGAAACGTGCGCGCGATAGAAGTCGTTGATCTCGGCAACCGGCGTGTGGATTTGGGCGCCGGCGTCCTCGCGCGCCCGCCAGAATTTTTCCACGCGGTAGAGTTCGTCCTCAAAGTCGAGGCTGCGGAGCTGCTCGATTTCCGCCGGCTGATCGAGGGTGACAAACGGGATGCGCAGCACCATCGCGCCGTCGGTGCCAGGTGGCAGGCTGGCGGCGAAACGAATGCCACGGCCGTCGTCCACTGGTTTGCCCTCGGCCTCGCAACTGACGAAGCCGCGCAGCAACTGCCGGTCTCCCACCTGAGCCAGAACCAGGTCGTTCGTGAGCGTGAGCTTCACCGGGCGCCCGTCCACCTTCAGGCCGAGAACCACATGGGCTTCACGATATTCCTGGGCGATGTTGTGGCCCTCGATGCGGACCATGAGCACCGCGGTATCATCCGCCTGCATGTCGGGAAAACCGAGACCGCCGGGATCGAGCCGCGTCACAAAGGCCGTCTGCGTATAGACGATGCCGTCGCGCTCCCACTCCGCGTTGATGATCGGCTGGCAGCCGTCCTCGATCCACCGCTTGCGCGGCAGGCCGTCGGGCAGGCCGAAGGAAAAATCGAGCCGGTTGCCGCCCCAGGTGCGCCGGTGCGTATCCTTGCCGACCGGCTGGTCAATGCGGTCGTTGACGCAAAACGCGGTGCCGTCCGGGTTCAGGCCAAACCGCTGCCGGCCGCCTTCCGTGCCCATCGGGAAATAAAACTGCTGGTGCGGCGGCTGCTCGGCCATCGCGCGGGCGAGCGACTGCTCCGGTTCGGTGGACACGCGGTCAAAAAGGGTTTTGCCCGTTTCCCCCGGCGTGACGGCGTCATCCGCCGTCAAGGTGACACCGGCGAACGCGACGTCCATCCGACCCGCCTGCCGCAACGCCACGGGATCGAAGCTGAAGGCGTGTTGCGGCGTGCGGATGGTCACCACGGTGCCGTCCCACGCGTTGACGTTCGGGCTGTCGGTGAACCAGACCAGCACCGGGTTCGCCGGCTTTGGGCCGGCATTCCCCGACACGAAGGCGAAACCGTTGAACGCCTCGAACCGGGCCGAACGATCTTCCGTGCGGTCTTTCCAAACCATGTTCACCGGCAGGCTCCGCCAGACCGAATCCGTGAACGCTTGGAATTTTTCCACCGTCGGCGCGGGGCCGGCGAACAGCAGCCGCAGCTTCATGGTGGTGCGATAGGCGGCAGCAAAGTCCTTCAGGTCAGGAAACTCCTTCGCGTTGACCGGGCGAAACGTGAACGTCCAGGTTTTGCCTTCCACTTTCAGGTCCGCGTCGGCGTCGCGCCAGTCGCCGCGATACCAATCGCCGAGTTCCTGCCAGCCGGACTCGCTGGCGCCGGAGGGATGGTCCCGCGGGATGTGGCGCTCCGGCCAGACCGAGTGCCACCATTGCAGCCGCGCGGCAGCCGGATCGGGCGGCGCCTCGGCGAACGTCACCACGACGCGGAAAAGGTCGCGCGGGTCTTCCCAAAAGATGCCGGCGTCGTTGCCGGCGGCCCACGACATGCGCTCGCCCCACGGCGCGACGTCCACCGGATCGCCGGCGTGCAGGTTCGTGACGGTTGGCGGCGGTGCCGCCGAATCGGTGGCGAACAGCGGCGCGGTCGCCTGGCCGAGCCACCACGCGGTGGCGGCGAGGGCCAACCAGCGGGCCAGCCGGCCGGGAAAGAGTGCCGGGCGGCGGCGGGGGTTGGCAGGCAAACAAACAACGCTCCGAGCGACCGGTGAATGCACCGCCTTCGTTGTCATGGCTTCAAGCAATTCTGGTTTTGCCTACTCCCGCAGCCGCCGTTCGTCCACGGGCACCAGGCGCACGGGACCGATCAGGCCGGAATCCACCAGCGGCGAGTCCTTCTTCCACAGTTCCCAGGTCGTGAACGTGAAACGCCCGGTGGGGCTGGGCTTGCCCTGCTGCACCCATTGCGGCCATTCCTTGAGCGTGCCGTTGGCATTGCGCGCGCTGTCGGCCGGCAGTTGCTGGTCGCCGATGAGCCGGTTGGGCCAGAGGTTGACCACGCGGATTTCGAGCGCGTTGTCGCCGGTTTTCAGGGCGCGCGTGACATCCACGCGGTAGGGCGGTTTCCACAGCTCGCCGAGATCCCGGCCGTTGAGCTTCACCGCAGCCATCACCTGCACATTGCCCAAATCGAGCCACAGCCGGCGGTTGCCGGCGGTCAGGCCGCGCGGCACGCGGAAGGTTTTGCGATAGGTGGCCGTGCCGGAAAAATACTTCACGCCGGGGTCGCTGGCATCGCTCCACGCCATGAGCCTGGGCAGCGTCACCTGCGCCGGCGCGCCCCAGTTCGGCGGGAAGCGCAGATCCCACGGACCTTCCAGCTCCATCGGTGCGGGAAGGTCGGCCACGTTCCACTCGCGCGTCACCCCGGCAGCCGTTTTCAAGGCGTAATGGCCCGCTTCCCGCGCTTCGACCACGAACCAGCCGCGCGCGACCGAATGCACGGCGGCCACCGGCTCCGCGCCGCCGGAGGCGTTGAGGCTGATTTCCTCCGGGTCCTGGCCGCTGACGCGGAACGACTGGCCACCGACCGTGTATTCGACCACGAGGGTTTTCACGATGTTGACGGCCGGGTCGTCGCCCTCCGCCATGCGCGCCACCTGGAAGCTCAGATCACCGCCGTCCACCAGCGCCTGGAGTTTGGCCCGCACGTCGCGGGTGCGTTTGGGATCGTCCAACACCCCATAGACCGCCTTGGTGATGACCACCGGCGTCTTCGCTTCGGTCGCGGGAAAAATGGGTTCGCCATTGCGCGTCAGGCTGACGACCGGATCGAACCGTCCGGCGCCGTCGTAAAACACCACAAACACCGAGCCGCTCGGCGCGAAATGCAGGGGAATGCGCGTCACGCCGCCGGCGGTGGTGAACGACGCCGGCGTTTCCATCCGGCCTGTCTCCGGCTGCCACAACCCCGGCGTTTTGCCGCTGACCCGAAACGCGCACAGCGCATCGGTTGGCCAGGGATGGCTGCACGCAACGAAGTAAATTTCCGTCCCGTCCGCCATGGCGCGATGAATCCAGCGAACGGCCGGCCCGGCGGTGAAATCCGGCGGCACGTTCATCGCCGCCAGCACCTGCTCCGGTGTCTTGCCGGTGATGACTTTTCCACTGCCCCAGAGTTCCCCGGCGAGCTGCTTCACCTCGTCGTCACAGCGCGGGTAGTCCGCCAGACCCGGCGATTTCTCCGGCCGCGTCGGGCCGATGACGGTGGCGCCGGCCGCGACGAGTTCCTTGATTTTCCGCAGCAACGCCGGCGTCATGGCCTTCACGTCGGGCAGCACCAGCAGCCGGTAACTCATGCCGTCGGGGAGCATGATCCGTCCGTCTTTCACCGACATGCGCTGCAACACGACCTCGGCGGAGCAGTTGTCGAAATCGTAGCCGTGGCGCGTGTGGCCGGTGAAACCCTGCGGCGATTCCTCCGGTTGCAGGTAGCAGATGTCGGCGACGAACTGCCCCTGCCGCAGCATGAACTGGCAGCGGGCGAGGTATTCGTGCCACGGGCGCGACCACTCCCACCACGTCTCGGTGCGCTCGTAGTGCAGCCCCCACGGCCCCATCGTCATGCCCGGCGCGTAATTCAGCCACGGCTGCATGGCGTAACGGTGGAAGACGAAGCGGTTCACGCCCTCGCAAAACGCGCGGTCGCCGAGCGACTTGATCGTCGCCGGGTGCTGAAGCCATTTCTCGCGGTCGTCGGCGGTGAACGATTCCGCGCCGAGGATGGGATGGCCGTAGATGTGCGCCGCGGACGCCATTTCCTTGCACGTCTCGAACGCGCCGCCGCCGATCCAGAACTCGCACATCGGCTCGTCCGCGCGGCCGCCGTAAGTGATGTCGTCACACGGACCGCCGTAGGCCTCGATGGAAAGCCGCAGGCCGCGCTGCCGCGCGAGTTGTTCCATGCGACCGGCGTAATTCTCCACCAGCAGGTCGTTGATCGTCTGCCGCAAATCCCACAGGAACCGCTCGGAAATCTCCCGGCTGCCCACCACACGGCCCGACATGACCGGCAGGAACGGCAGCGGATCGTAGCCGCGCCGTCGCTGGAACTCCTCGCGCATCCGCGCCGTCCAGTTCTGCGAGCCGTTTTCCCAACTGTCAATGTGCGTTGAAACCAGCGTCTTGCCCGCCGAGCGGCCCACGTCCTGGATCAGCGTGCCCATCATGCCGGCAAACTGCGCCTCGATGCCCTGCGGACTGAGCTTGTCGCATTCCAGGCCGCGGCCGGAGGCGGGCGCCGGGGCGTTCTGCGCGCCGGTGGAGGTGTGGCCGAGGCGCATGACGGTCCATTTGCCGGCGGGCACGTGCCATGAGAACCGGCCGTTCGCGTCCATCAGCGCGGTGAGGTTCGTGATGCCCGCCTGCGGGATCACCATGTCCGCCGGGAGCGGCGCATCACTGGCCGGCGCCACGCTGCCGCGCTCGTAGGCGGCCTTCGCCTGGATGTTTTCCAGCCGGAAACTGCCGGGGGACGGAAACGCGAGTACCGCGATGTCGCGGTAATAACCGGCCACGGGCGGCGGCGCCGGCAGCGTGCCGGTGAACTCCTCCGGACCTTCCAGGTTGGTTTCGCTCCAGACGACCTTTTGCATGGACTGCTCGGGCTTGATCCACGGGCCGCCGCTGCCGTTCCAGCCGGCGGCGTCGTTCATGTTGATTTCCAATCCGAGGCGCCGGGCTTCGTTGACGGCGTGGCCGAACAGTTCCCGCCACCGTATGCTCATGAAGTCCACCGGCCCCACCGGCACGCCCTGGTCCACCTCCATGATCAACGCGCCGCCGATGCCCACGCGCTGCATGGCTTCCAGATCCTTGGTGATGCCCTCGCGGGTGATGTTGCTGTTGAGCCAGAACCAATAGACCCACGGGCGGGCCGCTGGCGGCGGTGCCACGAAGTCACGCACGAGTTCTATGGGCGCTTCGGCGCCCAGTGCCGCGCTCATGAGCATCGCGCCCGCCAGCCAACCGCCCAGCCATCGAGTTTTCATAGGATTGATTTTCGCCGAGGGTCGCAGCTTGCCGGCGTTGCCGCAAGTTTTTCGCCCCGGGCGCAATGAATTGTGAGGTTTTAGGAAACGCAGCCCGCCGGCGGTCCCTCGTGGCCGCGCTCACGGCGTGACGATGCCGGGGATGAGGAAATAGCACCGCCAGTCTCCGACCGTAGCGCCGAGGGTGATCGTCCGGTTGTTCTGCCATTGGACATGCCCGTCCTCGAAGAGGAAATTCCCGCCCGCCGGCAGGCCACGATCCAGGAAATGCGCCGCGGTGCGGACCTGGCGGCCGTTGTAGGCGGTCGTCCACACCAGGCGCGAGTCCAGCATGTTCGTGACCACGGGGCCGAAGCCCTGCAACTTGTCCATCAGGATTGGCGCCTGGCTGTAAACCCCGCCCAATTGGGTGCGGTATAACCACTCGGCCGTGCCGCGCCCGAGGGTGGCGACGGCGGACTCCGAGCCTTTCTGCCGGCCCGGCAGGTAAAAATAGCCCACCAGTTGCGGCATCGAGTCAGAAGCGATGTTGTCGGCTTCATAGGCGCGATGCCATTCGTCCGTCGGGCAGAACAACACATCGTTCAAGGCCCGGCGGCTCTTGGCGGTGCTGCGCTGGTTGGGGATGAGGTAGTTTCTCCAAAAGTTGCTCATGCTCGGCATCATCCAGCTCAAGTCGAAGCCGCCGGAGTTGTCGGGGAAATGTTCCTGATTGTCGCCGGCATACATGGCGATGGCGACGCCCCACTGCTTGCCGTTGCTCGCGCACAGGGTCTGGTTGGCCTTCGCCTTGGCCCGCGACAACGCCGGCAACAGCAACCCGGCGAGGATCGCGATGATGGCGATGACCACGAGCAGTTCAATCAAGGTGAAACCACGTCCTCGCCGGACGGGGGTGGCGGGTTGGGAGCGTTTCATCACGGTCTTTTGTTGGCTGGCTTGCGGCGCACAATACCAGATGTCACCGGCAAAGGGAAGCGCGGTTTCATGGTGACTGGAGGCGGAAAAACTGGGTGACGTTGGTCGCCTCGAGGAGGAGTTCATTGTTGGGAGGATTGGTGGCGATCGGCGTCCAGCCGCCGCTGTTGAGGCTCGTCCGCCCTTCCAGGATGAAGCCGCTGGAACCGGCCGGCCAAGCGACCAGGACCTTCCGGGGCTGGGCTGGCTTGATGCTCAGAGCCGGTTGCGCGAGGGTGGTCACCTGCACGAGGACGAGACCATAACGGCCCGCCAGATACGTGTTGACGCTCAGCAAGTCCCCGGTGGAAAGGGCATGGTCATAGACGAGCAGTTCCCCCAGATTCCCGGCGAATTGGTTGGTCAAGTCGTCCCGGGAACCAATCCGCAACGGCATGCCCGCGTCCAGGGCGCCGTAGCCGAAGGAGCCGGTCCCGATCACCTGGCCATCGGAATAAAGCGTCGCCTGCGAGCCTTGCACGGTGAATCCGCCAAACAAGAACTGGTTGGTCGGCAAAGGCGTGGTGCTGGTGACTCCGTCCTGACCGTCGTTGTTGCCGCGCAAGACCGTCATGGCGCCGCTGGGGGCAACGTAAAAGTCCCACGGGCGAGGAAGGCCGGCCGAGGTCTTGCTCCACACCGTTGGGGTGGAGGCGAAGTCAGCGAAGCGACCCGCGAAGAAAGAGGAAATGTCGGCTCCGAGCGCAAGGCTCGTTGAGGTGACGTCCAGATACCGGGTGGCCCCATCGAATGCCAACACCGGCTGGCCTGGCTGGGCGTCCGTTCCGAGCAACGGCGCCACGCTGAGGTCCGGTTGGGTGGCGTCGTTGCCCTGGCCGGATTGGTCCGCCCAGGCTGCCACGGTCCCGTCGCCATTGGTGGTCACACCGGCATCGGCTTTGAGCCAGAGCGTCAAACCCGATGTTGGCGGCGCCGAAACCGGGCTGACGCCGGTCACGGTCACCTTGACCAGCGCCGAGGTGCCGACGGCGCCGAAGACGCTGGTTGCCCGGACTTGAAGGTTGAGAGTGCCGGGCGTGAAGACCGGGAGGGAAACCTGGTAAGGCGGGGCGGTTTGGGAGGCGACCACGCTGCCGTTGGCAAGGAAACCAACGCGGCTGACCGGGCTGTCCGGGGAGGTGGCCTGGGCGGCGAGGCTGATCTGCCCAGGCAGGGCCACGGTGGAGCCGTCGGTCGGGCTGCTGAGCGTGACGACGGGCGGCCGATTGGCCACGCGCACCAAGGGGAGGCCGTATTTCGAGCTTAGATTTTCCAGAACCTGAGTGCGCTCGGCGTCCGACAGGGCGTGGCCGAAGACGAGCAACCCGGCGATGTCGCCTTTCATCATGGTGGCCAGGTCATCGCGCGTGCCGATTTTCAAAGGGGTGCCACCGTCGGCGAGGGTGGCGGTGATGGGGCCGGGGCCGTTGAGGGCGCCGTCGAGGTAGTGAGTCGCGGTGGTTCCCGCCATCTCAAACCCGACGACAAGGTAAGCGCCAGCAAACAGGGGGCTGCTGCCGTCAGGCGAGCCGGAGCTGCCCGCACCGTTGCCCCGATAAAAGCGAGGAATGCCGCTATTGGGCCGGAGGTAGTAGTCAACGGAGGCAGGTTGGTTGCCGAGGGTCTTGGCCCAGAGGGCGCGGTAGCCGTTGAAGTCATCATAGCGAACGACAGCGTAGGAGGAGAGGTCGCCCGCGAATTCGATGCTGGGCGGGCCTATCCGTGATTTTGTGTGTGAGGCGGGTTCATGGTTTACTCAATAGGCGGTGCCCACGGACAACACCGCAAAGCGGTCTGGGTAACGGATGGCGAACTGGTTCAATCAATCCAATCCGGCTGCTCGGTGTTCAGTCCCACCGTGGTTGGTCGCGCTGCCGGCGGGGAAGCAGCGGGAAGGCTGGAAACCGCCGGCGTTGACGCAGGCGGCCGGTCGGCGAACACCCGCAACGCGCACACGCCGTAATCGAGCATCGGCCGGCCGGCTTCGTCCACGCGCTGGAACGTCGCCGGGATCGCGTAACATTGCTTGCGGCCGTCACCGTCAGGCGAGGGCAACACACTGACGGCGTCCGCTTCGCGCAACACCCGCAGATGCTTGGAAATGAGGTTGGCGTCGCGACCCAGCCGTGCGGCGAGTTTCTGCACCGGCAGCGGTTCGCCGGCTGCCAGTTCGCGCAGAATCGCCCACCGAACCGGATCCGCCACGGCCTGAAGCAGCCGCACTTGATCGGTCAAGTCTGCCGACGTGGCCTTTGCGCCAGCAGTCTTGGAAGGTTTGTGGGACATGGGAAGATTTTGTATAATTTATAGGAAGATATAATCCCGTAACTAAGGTTGTGAAAACGCGCGCTGTTTAATTGCCGGGTCGAAAACAAACTCAATTCCCAGTTTTGTTCATTTTGGGGAATGAAACGGCCCTGAATATGTTGTTCACTCCCACTCGATGGTTCCCGGCGGTTTGCTGGTGATGTCGAAGACGCAGCGGTTGACGCCTTTGACCTCGTTGATGATCCGGTTGGCGAGTTTCTCCAGCAGGTCGTAGGGCAGTTTCACCCAGTCGGCGGTCATGCCGTCCTGCGATTCCACGGCGCGGATGGCGATGGTGAAGTCGTAGGTGCGCTCGTCGCCCATCACGCCCACGCTGCGCACCGGCAGCAGCACGGCGAAACTCTGCCAGATCTTGTAGTAAAGGCCGCTGGCCTTCATTTCCTCGACGACGATGGCGTCGGCGCGGCGGAGGATGTCGAGGCGCTTCGGCGTGACTTCGCCGAGGATGCGCACGGCCAGGCCGGGACCAGGGAAGGGCTGGCGATGGACGATTTCGTCCGGCAGACCCAGCTCCTTGCCGAGCAGGCGGACTTCGTCCTTGAAAAGGCATTTCAATGGCTCGACGAGCTGGAACTTCATCTTCTTGGGCAGGCCGCCGACGTTGTGGTGGCTCTTGATGAGCGCGGCCGGGTTGCCGGCGATGGGCACGGATTCGATCACGTCCGGGTAAAGCGTGCCTTGCGCGAGAAACTTCGCCTTGCCGGCGCGCTTCGTCGCGGCGTCGAACACCTCGATGAACGTCCGGCCGATGATCTTGCGTTTGCGCTCCGGGTCGGTCACGCGCCTAAGCTTGGAGAGGAACGGTTTCGTCGCGTCCTCGTATTGCAGTTTGATGCGGAAATGGCGGCCGAACACCTCGCGCACGACCTCCGCCTCGCGCGCCCGAAGCAGGCCGTTGTTGACGAAAATGGCGGTGAGCTGGCCGCCGATGGCCTTGTGGATGAGCGCGGCGGCGACGCTGGAATCCACGCCGCCGGAAAGGCCGAGGATGACGCGCTCGCCGCCGACCTGGGCACGGATTTCGGCGACGGCCTGCTCGACGTAATTGTGCATTGTCCAGTTGCCGCCGCAGCCGCAGATGGCGTGGACGAAGTTGGCGAGAATTTCCTTGCCACGCGGCGTGTGGACGACTTCCGGGTGGAATTGCAGGCCGAAAAACTTGCGTTTCCGGTCCTCAATCGCGGCGTAGGTGGAGTTGTCCGTCGTCGCCACGGGCGCGAAGCCGGCGGGCAGTTTGGTGAGCCGGTCGCCGTGGGAATTCCAGACCTGCAACGCCGCCGGGAGTCCGCGGAAGAGCGCGCAAGCGGCGTCGCGGACCGTGAGCGTGCCCTTGCCGTATTCCCGCTTCTGGCCCGGCTCGACCTTGCCGCCGAGGAACTGGCCGAACAACTGGACGCCGTAGCAGATGCCGAGGACCGGGATGCCCAGCTCGAAGATGCCGGCGTCGGGCAGCGGCGCGCCCTTGGCATAGACGCTAGCCGGTCCGCCGGAGAGGATCAGGCCGCTGGGTGCCAGCGCGTCAATCTTGGCGGCCGGCGTGTCGTAGCGCAGGATGGTCGAATAGACCTTGCACTCGCGAATGCGCCGGGCAATGACCTGCGTGTATTGCGAACCGAAATCGAGGATGACGATCTGTTCGTTCATGGTAGCAAAAGCCCTATTTGCCCGCGATACCATCGGTTGGCGAGTCAAAAAGGAACGGTTTCAGCGAGAGAGGTAAACGAGCTCGTGCGCGCCGTCAGTCACCAACTGCTCGCGGTAATCCTGTGGACTGACATAGACGACAGGTGCGGCAAGGTTCGTGAACGACAAGTGCAGCCAGGCGCATTGTTCCGAGGTTCTGCGGTTGATCTCCTCGGCGCTGAGTAAGTTAGTGGACGGCACAAGGTGTCGCACCGCGATAACGTGGCGGACATCGTCGGGAGCCGCCGCAAAGCGGATAACATAAAAGCCATCAATTCCAACTCCCCCACGCCACTGGAAGTCGCGAACTGACGCGGGCATGGGGTGGAGGACCAGGCGTTCGAACATCGCTCGGGGGGTGCCATCATGGCAGGCCCGCACGGCCAGCGCCAAAGCGACGGCCAGCCAGAAGCCGATTCGGATTGCCAATTGCCAGCCGCGTGTTGACGCCCGGGATTTGGGGAAGGCGCAAAGGAAGTGGAGCAGAAGCATCGCAACCGCCCAAACAAAGGGTCCGGTTAATGGCATGAGCCAATCACCAGTCCGACGGGCATTAAAGACGAGGGCGGCTTCAATGAGGACGCAGCCGACCAGCGCAATGCCGATACTCCAAACGCGGCTGATCCCGCGATCAACACCGCCCGCGAGCCCCGCTGATGAACCGCCTTCTTGTTCCCGTGTGCTCATGGCCCCATGCAGGTCAAGGCAGATGAATTACTGCGCCCGGACCACTTTCACCTGACCGTTGGCGGGGTTGTAAACAAACTTCATCCCGTACGGCGCCTTGGGAATGGCTTGGAGGTAGTGCGTCGTCACCAGTTCCTCCAGGTTCTTGGGGTAGTGGTCCTCCATCTCATGAAATTGCTGGATCGTCTGGCTCAACTGCGCAGAATCAATGACCTTCTCGGAGTATTTCTTGGCCTGGCCCACGGCGCCAAGATAGTCCACCGGCGCGGTGATCGGATTGCCGCTGTCGTAGTTCTCGTTGGTCGTCTTGGCGGCGGCATTGTTGGTGGATTGGCTGCCGCCGGCCGGCGCTTTCTTGCCGCAGCCGGCGACGAGGAAAGTCAACGCGCAAAGCAGAATAACTGGCGTCTTCATGCGGGTAATTTAGCAGATGCCACCGCGAAGCCAAGCTCTCGCTCAACCCGTCGCCAGGAGCTGCGCCGCCAGCGTGCGCGCCCGCTCCACGAGCGCAAGGTCGCCCGCAAGATCGCCAAAGCGGAGCGGCGGCATGCCGCTCTGCTCCTGACCCAGCAGTTCGCCGGGGCCGCGCAGCTTCAGATCGGCCTCCGCGATGCGGAAGCCATCGGTCGTCTCCGCGAGCACGTCGAGCCGTTCCCGCGCCTCCGGCGTTTTGGCCGCGGCCACCAGGATGCAGAACGCGTCGTGCGCGCCGCGGCCGATGCGCCCGCGGAGCTGGTGCAATTGCGCCAGGCCGAAACCCTCCGCGTTTTCGATCACCATTACCGTCGCATTCGGCACGTCCACGCCGACTTCGATCACGGACGTGGCAACGAGCGCCGAGAGCCGGTTCGCGCGGAATTCCGCCATCACCGCGTCCTTTTCCGCGGCGGCCATCCGGCCGTGCAACAACCCCACGCGGTGCGGCGCGAGTGTGACGCGGAGCCGCTCGACTTCCTGCACCACCGCCTTCACGCCGGCCGCGAGGTCGCCTTCCTCGACGCGCGGGTAAACGATGTAAGCCTGCCGGCCGGCGGCAAGTTTCTCCCGCACAAAATCCCAGACCTTCGGCAGCGCGTCCGCCGTGCGGACGAAGGTTTTCACCCGGCCGCGCCCGGCGGGCAGTTCGTCAATCACCGCCACGTCGAGATCCCCGTAAAGCGTGAGGCCGAGCGTCCGCGGAATCGGCGTGGCGGTCATCACCAGCAGGTGCGGGTAGCGGCCTTTGCGGACCAGTTGTTCGCGCTGGCTGACGCCAAACTTGTGCTGCTCGTCAATCACCACCAGCCCGAGCCGCGGCAGGTCGAAGCCAGCGGTGAGCAGCGCGTGCGTGCCAACGAAGAGGGTTGATGGCTGATGGTTGGGAGCCGGGCCGGCCACCCGTGTCTGGCGCTGAACGCTCAACTCCGATTGCGCCTCAACGTCCGTCTTCCGGCTGCCGGTGCGGAGTTCCACCGGCACGCCCAACGGCTGGAACCACCGCGAGAAGTTCCGGAAATGCTGTTCGGCGAGAATTTCCGTCGGCGCCATGAGCGCGACGTTGAAGCCGCTCTCCAGCGCCATCAAGGCGGCGCACGCGGCGACGACGGTTTTGCCGGAACCGACGTCACCTTGCAGCAGCCGCCGCATCGGGTGCGGCCCGGCGAGGTCGGCGCGAATTTCGCGGAGCACGCGGGTTTGCGCGCCAGTGAGCTTGAAGCCGAGGCCGGCGAGGAACGGCTTCATCAACCGGTTGTCGCCGCCGCACGGCAAGCCGTGGGCGCGGGCTTCAAGGTTTTTCCGCCGCCGCTGGATGGCGAGTTGCAGTGCGATGAATTCGTCCAGCGCCAGCCGCTGCCGGGCGATTTCCGTGTCGGCGATTTCCTCCGGGAAATGGAGCATGTGAAGCCCGTTGGCCCGCGTCGGCAGATCGGGCAGCGCGAGCGCCGGCCACGGTTCGGCGACGGCGGACTCGAATTGTGCCAGCGCGCGCCAGACCAACGCGCGCAGCCAGCGCTGCGGCAGGCCCTCGGTGAGCGGATAAACCGGCGCGATGCGGTTCAAGTGCACCGAGCTTTCCTCGCCGGCCTCGACGACCTCGGTTTCCGGGTGGTCCATCGTCGGCGGTTTCAGCGACACCAGCCGGCCGTAGGCGAACACGTCGTTGCCGACCGCGAAGTAATTCTCCATGAACGGCAGGTTCCACCAGCGGCAATGCAACCGGCCGGAGCCGTCGCTCAGAATTAATTCGAACACGGAGCGCGTGCCGTGCTTCCAACGTTTCAGGCCCTGCGCGACCACCGTGCCGCGGACGGCTGCGGTATCGCCAGCGTGGAGGTCCGCGATGGCGCGGAAGTGACGACGGTCCTCGTAACGTCGCGGCCGGTGCAGCAGCAGGTCGCCGATGGTGTGGATGTCGAGCCGGGCGAGCTGGGTGGCGCGTTCGCCGCCGACGCCGCGCAGCACAGTGACCGGTTGGTCAAGCGGAGGCAGCGGCGCGTTCGGCATCGCGACGTTTATAGCGGCAGGCGCAGCCGCGCCAAAGCGGAAATGTGCGCCGGGGCGGTGATGGAGACGGCTGGCCACGAAGCGCGGGTGGGACGGAAAAATGTCCAAGGATGGACTTGTCACCCGGGTGGAAGTCATTAATTTGAAAGAAAAATTGAACCCATGAAAGTTGTTGTGAATCGTCGTTCGTTCCTTAAACGGTCGGTTTTTGCTGCCGGCGCGCTGTCCGCCGGGCGGGTCCTGACCATGCCCAGTCTGCTTGCCCAGGCGCCCGGCGACCGGCTGCGCTGCGTGCAAATCGGCTGCGGCGGCCGCGGCATGGCGCACCTGGACTGGGTCGTCAACCAAAGCAAGGAACACCTCGTAGCCATCGTGGATCCGGACGACAAGCGTCTCGCCAGCGTGCGGTCGTGGCTCAAGGGCCACGGTCAGGACCCCGATGCGCCGCAGGGTTTTTCCGATTACCGCCGGATGTTCGACCGCGTCGGCAAGGACATTGACGCCGTGTTCGTCGCCACGCCGAACCACCACCACGCGCTGGCCTCGATGCTCGCGATGGAATTGCACAAGGGCGTGTATTGCGAGAAACCGCTCTGCCATGACATCGGCGAGGCGCGCAAGTTGCGGGCGATGGCGCGCGAGTCCAAGGCGCCGACGCAGATGGGCAACCAGGGGCATTGCGAGGAAGGCTACCGCCGGCTGTGCGAATACATCTGGGCCGGCACGATCGGCAACGTCCACGAGACGCACAGTTGGACCGACCGCGCCAACGGCGGCGAAGGGCCGCGTCCGCCGACTCTGCCCGTGCCGCCGGGATTGCACTGGGACAACTGGATCGGCCCGGCGCCGTATCGCGATTTCCACAGCGATCTCCACCCGCACGAATGGCACGGCTGGTATGACTTCGGCAACGGCTCGATCGGCAACATGGGCTGCCACGTCCTCGACGGCGTGTTCTGGGCGCTCAAGATTGACCATCCGACCGGCATTGAAGTCGAGCAGATGCGCGGCGGCAGCGACGAGCGTTACCCGCTGGGTTGCCGGCTGCGCTGGGATGTCCCGGCGCGCGGCGACATGCCGGCCTTGAAGGCGTATTGGTATGAGGGCCTCAACGCGACCACCGCGGCCGGGCCGGTGGGCAGCTTGCACGCCGCGACCGGCGCCGCGCGCAACCTTCCACCGCTGCTGAAGGAGTTGCAGAAGCAATACCCCGATGAGGAATTCGACAACAGCGGCTCGCTCTACGTCGGGGACAAGGGCATCATCTACACCGCGACCTACGGCGGCGAAATGCACATCGTGCCGCGCGAAAAAATGAAGGAAGTGCCGCCGCCGCCCAAGACGCTGCCGCGCCCCAAGAACATCATGGCCGATTTCCTGGACGCCTGCCGCGCGGGCAAGACCGAAACCGCGGCCAGCTTCGATTACGGCGCGCAGTTGACCGAGTTCACGCTGCTGGCCAACCTCGGCCAGCACGTCGGCCCCGGCAAGAAGGTGGAATGGGACGGCCCGAACATGAAGGTCACGAACATCCCCGAACTCAACGAGTGGGTGCATCGTTCTTACCGCGAGGGCTGGCACGCCTGAGCCGCGACGCAAAGAAACTGAATTAGCGCAAACAGGCCGGCCGGTTGGTTGCAATGTTCAATCAACCGGCCGCTGCTTTCTCTTAAAAAACAAGGCGGTCAACATGGGCAAGCCGGCGATCACCGGCCATAGCGTGTGCCAAAAGACAAAGTGGCTTCGTCCTCTTGCGTCCGTGATTGTGGCCGCCACGAAGGCTTTCCCGGCGCTGGCCGGCCGGAGGTGACATCGGTGCAAACCGCTGGTGTTGAGCTTGACTGAGCGTGCGATCGGGGCAGCCTCCAAGCTTATGACACGCTCCAATTCACTTTGCCCTTTGCCTGTGGCTTTAGGCCATTAATACTGTTCGGCGTGGTAGCGCTAGAAGAGATACGACCTATGCCTATTGAACCAAGCCAACATGATATTGTGCTCCGGCTTCACCTTCAAGGAAGCCCGTCAGGCGTCCGCGCCAAAAGTGTTGTGCGCGTCCTGGATATCGTCGAGTCGGCGCTTTACGATTCGGACCGAGACGACGTCCAGCACATTGCGCATGAACTCGGGATCCCGCCCGTGGTAAGGGACGCCACATTGGAGCGCCTCCGACACCATCGGCACGAGCGGATCATTCTTACTGAGACGCATCCGGGTTCCATTGAGCTTGTCGGCCTTGTAGCTGCAGTTTCGCTTTACCTCTTGGACAAGGTCGTAGGCGAGGCATTTGCCGATGGCCTGAAGGAGTCTGCTCATTTTGGACGTCTCAAGGAATTCTTCCGCCGAACCGTTGACGATAAGGCGCTGAGACTTGCCGAAGCATTACGGCGTATCACGGCGTCACACAAGATCGACGCAACCGTCAAACACCTCAAGGAGTCGCCACCCTCTCCCAACGTTATATTCGTTGATTTTCGTACTAGCCATCGCGTTGAGCCGCCCCCTACCTTGGGAGAAGTTCTTGACTCTGGTGATCACCGGAAGTGATCTTTCCTCCGCGTTTATGCGTCAACTGCCATTATGGCGTTTTCTCGTTTATGGAGGCCGGTCGGATTAGCCAAATCCGGCCGGTTCTCCCATTCGACCGCACGCAGAACAAAGTCACTTGAGCGAACGCAGGCGGGCCACGTCAGTTGCCAATGCGGACGCGCTGGGCCGCCCGTGTCGCTCAGTTCCGGCGTTTGCCAGTCTCTCCAACCACGCCGGTGACATGCTGGTTTCAGAACTTATGAAAAAGTCATTTCTATTGGTGTTGGCGGTGGCGTGCGTCGGGCTGGTTGCCCGCGCGGCGGGCACGGGTTTTCTCCGGGCCGAGAACGAGCGGATCGTGGACGGCCAGGGACACGAGATCATCCTGCGTGGCATGGGGCTGGGCGGCTGGATGTTGCAGGAGGGCTACATGCTCGGCATCAACCGGGAGGGCACGCAGCATTCCATCAAGGCGCGCATCACCGACTTGATCGGCAAGGCCGATTGCGACCGCTTCTACGAGCTTTGGCGGCAAAATCACATGACGCGGGCGGACGTGGACGTGCTGGCGAAGGCGGGCTTCAACAGCATCCGCCTGCCCATGCATTACAACCTGTTCACGCTGCCAATCGAGGACGAACCGGTGAAAGGTCAGAACACCTGGCTGACGACCGGCTTCACCATGACCGACAACCTGCTGGCCTGGTGCCGCGCCAATCATATCTATCTGATCCTCGATCTCCACGCCGCGCCCGGTGGACAAGGCAAGGACAGGAACATCTCCGATGCCGATCCGTCCAAACCGTCCCTCTGGGACAGCGAGGCGAACCGGCAGAAGATGATCGCGCTTTGGCGAAAACTCGCAGAACGCTACGCCAACGAACCGTGGATCGGCGGCTACGATCTGCTGAACGAGCCGAATTGGACGTTTGAAGGCAAGAACCAGAACGGGACCGAAGACCAGCGTAACCAGCCGCTGTGGGAGTTGTATCAAGCCGTCACCAAGACCATCCGCGAAGTGGACAAGAACCACCTGCTCATCATCGAGGGCAACGGCTGGGGCAACAATTACCGCGGCTTCCCCGGCCCGTGGGACCACGACATGGTCCTGAGTTTCCACAAATACTGGAACCCGAACACGCAGCAGGCCATCAGCGGGTTCCTGGCTTTGCGCGAAAAATACCACCTGCCGCTCTGGCTCGGCGAAAGCGGCGAAAACAACAACCAGTGGTTCCGCGATTGCGTCGCGCTGGTGGAGCGTAACCACATCGGCTGGTCGTGGTGGCCGTTCAAGAAGGTCAACTCGCCGTCCTGCATCCTCACGGTCAAGCGGCCGGACGGCTTCAAGCAGGTGGTGGATTATTGGAACGGCCGGGGCGAGCGGCCTTCGCGGGAAACGGCGATGAAGGCGCTCTTCGACCTGGTGGAAAACCTCAAGGCCGCCAACTGCCACTACAACCAGGACGTGGCGGAAGCCTTGATTCCGGGCGGCTCAAAGCAGGGCGACAAACCCTGAAGGTTCCTTCGCGGTGGTTCGTGCGCGGAGGGGGCTGCCGTTTGCTGCTTACTGCGCCTTGGCCCAAGCCAGGCCGTCCGTGTTCGGACCGGTATTGATCAACTTCTCCACCTGCCAGTTCTTCAAATCAATCACCGCCACCTTCCGGCTGGCGTCGCACGACACGTAGGCGGCCGCGCCGTCGGGGCGGACCAGCACTTCCTGCGGCGCGCGCGGCACGTCCAGTGTGCGCGCCACCTTCATGCCCGCGAGATCAATCACGGCCACCTGCCGCTTGCCGCTCAATGCCACCAGCAACCAGCGTCCGTCCGGCGTGGGCGCCGTGCCGTAGCCGATGCCGGGCATTTCGATTCGGTCGCAGACGCCGTTGGTGGCTGTGTCAATCACCACCAACTGCGGTTTCGTCTGGTCCGAGGTGAACGCCCGGCGGCCGTCCACCGAAACCGAAATGCGCTGCGTCGTCGGCGCGACCGGAATCACCTTGAGAAGTTTCCTCGCCTGCATGTCCAGCACGGACACGGTGCCGGGGCCAACGTTCGCCGTGTAGCCGCGCCGGCCATCGGGCGTGATCGCCAGCATGTGCGATTCCGGCTGCCCGGTCGGAATGGAGCCGACGATTTTTAACGTCTTTGGATCAATCACCGTCACGCATTGGTCCAGCTCGGTCGTCACGTAAAGCAGCCCGTCGGGGCCGAACACCGCGCAATGTGGGCGCACGCCGTGACCGAAATCCACCGTGTCCACGACCCGCCGCGTGGACAGGTCAATCACCCGCATAAGCCGGCCGTCGGTGCCGCGCCCGCCCACGCCGCCGTCGCCGTAAATCGGCACGAACGCCCGCTGCCCGTCGGGCGAGGCGACCACCTCGTGCCCGGTCACGCCGTCCTCCGGCACGGCGGCCACCATGCGGCCGGCCGCCGGATCCACGATGCCCAGCGTCTGGTCGCCCTTGTTGGCCACCAACAGCCAGCCCCGGCTTTCGGCGCGGCCGGCCGCCGCGACGGCGAGGGTTGCCGCCACGGCCGCGCCCAGCCAGCGGCGACGGCGGATGGCCGTGACGGGTGATTCCACGGTGCCGCCCCGGCCGGCGCCATTTGAACTTTCTGAATCAATTGAGATCATGAGCGTTCAAAGTTTACCGAATGACGCGCGAAGTCAAACCCGGCGACGCGGGCAGCCGGCGGAGGAGCGCTTAACGCCGGCAAGAACCGGCGCCGGGCTTCACAGCTTCCCGGTCGTCACCGTCTTGACTTCGCCGTTCACCCGCACGTTCACCTGTTTCGGTTCTGGCGAGGCGAGGCGGTAGGAAGTGGGTTTTCCATCCTTCCATGCCAGGTCCACGGTGATGTTGCCGCGGGCACGCAGACCCTTCACCGCGCCGGTCGGCCAGGCTTGGGGCAGCGCGGGGAGGAGTTCGATTTCGCCCTCGTGGCTTTGCAGCAGCATCTCGGCGATGCCGGCGGTGCCGCCAAAGTTGCCGTCAATCTGGAACGGCGGATGGGCGTCGAACATGTTCGGATAGGTGCGGTCGGGGCGGATGAGGAGCGTGAGAATTTTGTAGGTGTGCTCGGCGTCCTGCAAGCGCGCCCACAGGCAGAGCCGCCAGGCGATGGCCCAGCCGGTGGCGTCGTCGCCGCGAATCTCCAGGGACCGCTTCACGGCCGCGGCCAGTTCCGGTGTGCCGCGCAACGAAATCTGCGCGCTGGGGAAGAAGCCGTAGAGATGCGAGACGTGGCGATGGTGGCGGTCGGGCGCCTCCATGTCCCAATCGTCGAGCCATTCCTGGAGCTGGCCGGCCTTGCCGATCTGGTTTGGCGCGAGCCGGGCACGGGTGGCGGCGAGCTGCGCGCGGAAATCCGCGTCCACGCCGAGAATCTTCGACGCCTGGATGCAGTTGCCGAAGAGGTCGCGGATGATTTGCTCGTCCATCGTCGGCCCCGCGCAGATGCTGCCGCCGGAGGGAATGCTGTGCTCCGGCGACGCCGACGGGCAGGTAACCAGCCAGTGGTGCGTCGGCTCTTCGACGAGCGAATCGAGGAAGAACTGCGCCGCGCCTTTCATCGCCGGGTAAAGACGCTTGAGGAAGTCGCGGTCCTCGGTGAAGAGGTAATGTTCCCAGAGATTCTGGCAGAGCCACGCGCCACCGGTGGGCCAGTGTCCCCACGGGCCGTCAATCGGCGCCGACGCACGCCAGAGGTCGGTGTTGTGATGCGCGACCCAGCCGCCCGCGCCCCAGTGCATCTTCGCGGTCCGCGCGCCGGTTTCGGTGAGGTCCTGCACCATGCGCAACAGCGGCTCGACGCACTCGCCGAGATCGCACGTCTCGGCGGGCCAGTAATTCATCTCCGTGTTGATGTTGATCGTGTATTTGCCGCCCCAGGGCGGGTTCAGGCCGTCGGCCCAGAGGCCCTGCAAATTGGCCGGCTGCCCGCCGGGGCGCGAGCAGGAGAGAAGCAAATAGCGGCCGAACTGGAAATAAAGCGCGGCGAACTGCGGGTCGTTGCCCTCGGCGAAGTGTTTGATGCGCTCATCGGTGGGCAGCTTCATCGCGTCGCTCGTGCCAAGATCGAGCGACACGCGTCGGAACAGGCGCTGGTGTTCGGCGACGTGCGCCTGACGCAAGGCGTCGAAAGATTTTCTGCCCGCCGCCTCAACATAATTCTCCGCCAGCGCGTCGGGGTCGCCGCTCACATCCTTGAAACTCTTGTAACTTGTCGCCGCGGCAATCAGCAGCACGGCGGAATCGGCGTTCGTCACGGAAACCTGGTCCGCGTCGGCGCTGGTTTCGCCGCCAGAGGCAATCACCTTGACGCGGGCTTGGAATTTCAGCGCGCCGGCGATGCCGTCGGCCGCGCCGTTGACACCGCTCAGCACGAGCGTGTCCGGCCCGTCGTTGGTGGTGGACGCTTGCTGCGGCGTCCGGAAACTGGCGGAGAACGCGACTCGCCCCGGCTTGTCGGCGGTGAGGCACATCACGATCACCTGGTCCACGGGACTCGCAAATGCCTCGCGGGTGAACGTCACGCCACCGGCGGAATAACGGACGCGGGTGATGGCCGTGTCGAGGTTCAGGTCACGGCGATAATCCGCCACGGCGTTCACCTCGGGGAAGCTCAGCAGCAGATCACCGACGGTCTGGTAAGGCATCTGGCCGCGCGGCTTGGCAATCATTTTCTGGTTCACGAGCTGGTCGGCCTCGCGATACTTGCCCGCGAAGATCAGCCGCCGCGCCTCCGGCAACGCGGCCAGCGCCTCGGGGTTGTTCGGATCGTAAGGGCCACCACCCCAAAGCGTGTCCTCGTTGAGCTGGAGCCGCTCCCGGTTGATGCCGCCGAAAACCATCGCACCCAGCCGGCCGCTGCCGATGGCCAGCGCCTCGGTCCAGACCTTCGCGGGACGGCGATACCAGAGACTGAGCGGCTCCGCGGGGGCCTGCGCTTCGCCGGTGAACTCGCCGTCGAATTCCGCCGGCACCGGCACGCCGGAACCGCCGCCAGCCTTGGCCGCGTGCAGCGCGAGCCGGCCGGCGACCGGCGCGATCCTCCGGCCGGGCTTCCCGGTAAACACCCATTCACCCAGCACGCCGGCGAGCGACTTCGGTTCTGCCGCACTGGCGCGCAGGGAAATCTCGTCCGCCGTGAGCACGCGGCCATACACGGCGGCGCGGAGGATTTGACCTTTGAAGCGATTGCCGCCGCCCGGATCGCCGCCGACGCACAACGGCACTGGGCTGAGGGCCATCTCCGGCCAGTGGTCGCCGCCGAGGCTTGCGACTTCCTTGCCGTCGAGATAGAGCTTCATGATCCGCTTCGAGGCGCTGTAAACCCCGACGACATGGCTCCACCGGTCGGCAGGTAGTTTCGCGTCGAAACGACACATGCCTTTCACGTTGAGGAAGCGGAGCGAGTTGCCCGGCCAGGTGTCGAGCATGTAGCCGAGTTGCGTGCCGGGCGCGGACTTGTCGAGGATGCGCCCGCCGGCTGCGTCCATCGGGTCCGCCTTCACCCAGGCTTCCAGCGTGACCTCATCGGCAAGATCGAGCGCCTTGCCGGGGGCGGCTTCAAAGATGGCGGCCGCCGGGTTGAGTGCATAGCCGGCGGGCACCGCGGCGGCGTGCGTCCAGGCCGCCGCCCCGAAAACCAGCGCCAGGCTCGCGACGGCGGCGCGCGTCAGGTTCCTCCCATGCCGGATCAGGGTTTTCTTCAATGCGCGACCGTTTTGGATGACGGCGCGTGAAACGGCGCGCGGGGCGCCCGGTTTGCCTTTCTCGAGTGGGTGGTTCATTTTCACGCGCCCAAGTGTAGCCGAGCTGCGGGCAAGCGGGAACTTTTTACTTTGCGGACTTCGGCCGTGCCTGATTCAAGATTGACCCAGCAGTTGTTTGATCGTATTAATAAGCTGGTTCAATCATTAACCCACAACCCTGTCGGAGCCTGGCTCGCCCAAAGACCGCCGATCAGACGGACGTGGTTTCATGAACGACAAGCCGCAACTGCAGACCGTAACGAACCTGTGTCTGGTGCTGGCCACCGTGGTCTGGGGTGTGTTTTCCCTGCGGGAGAGGTCGGGAAGCCCGCGCCCGGCGGCGACATCCATGGCGTTGCAACAGAGCCGGCGGGGGAATGATGAGCGGGTCCAGTCGCGCCTGTGGCAGGATCCTTTCGAGCCGTTTGCCACCAACCGGGCGCCTGCCGGGCAAGGGGCCTGGACGCTTTCGCTGGGTCCACAGGTGGTGGCGCGGTTGGCGCCCGCCAAGGACACAAACCCGCCGGCCGCGCCGCTGCCGCTGCGGGAGGAAATCTGTCGTCGCGCCGCGACGGGCCGGGTGGCCGTGCTGGGCGTGATGCTCGAAGGCGGCCCCTACGAGGAGAACAAGGAAGTGCGCCGCCGGCTGCGCTACGCCGTGCAACTGGCACTCACCAGCTCCGACTTGATCGGACCGGCGGACCGCACCCACCTTTACACGAACCTGGTGACGCTGCCGCTGGCAGCGAAGGGGACGCAACATTTCGCAAGCGCGCTCGCCTGGGAGTGGTTTGCCCCGGACACGCCCACCAACGTTTCCGCCTGCGTCGTCTGGCTGAATGAGGACGATTTCAGCTCGCAACCGCTGTTCCGTCTGCAGGCGCTCGTTGCGAACTTGATGCCCCAGGATGCCAAGGCCTCCTTTTACCTGATCGGGCCGCGATCCTCCGATACTCTTCGAGCCTTGGTATCGGATGCGCCCGCCCCCGCGGCCCTGACTAATCTGGCTGCACTCGCCAAGTCTGGGCGCTTCCAGATCCTTTCTCCGGAAGTGACGGCCGCCGACGACTGGCTGCTGCGTGACAAGCCGGCGGACACCGCCAGGCGCGAACAGATTCAGGCACGTCTGGCCGGTCTGTTGACGCTGACCGACGCCAGTCCGCCGGTGTTTCGCAATTGGATTGCGACGGACACGGAGCTGGCCACCTTGGTCGCCCGCGAACTGGCCAATCGTGTCGCTCCTCCGGTGGCGTCGTCGAACAACGTGGTCGCCCTCATCACGGAACAGGACACCCTCTATGGTCGGACACTGGCAGGCGCCCTGACCGCCGCGCTGAAGAATGAACCCTGCTGCGGCGAGCGGACCAACGTCTGGCGATATACTTACCTGCGCGGATTGGACGGTTCGAAGCCACAGCGCGAGATGCCATCCGAGAACCCGCCCGTAATCCCTTCGACCCCGGAGGCCGCCCTTCAATCCGCATTGGCGCGGCAGCAAAAGGGGGAGACGGCGGATGGCGACTCGCAACTGGACTACGTGATGCGCCTGGCCATGTTTCTTCAGCAGCGCGACGCTGAGTTGCGCCGGGAGAACCGTCGGATCATGGCCGTTGGCCTGGCCGGCAGCGACGCCTACGACAAGCTCATCCTTTTGCGGGCCCTGCGCCACCGCCTGTCGGAGGCGGTATTCTTTACCACCGATCTGGACGCGCGCCTGTGGACGAAGGAAGAGTTGAAATACACACGAAATGTCGTCGTGGCCTCGGCTTATTCCCTGAACCCCGCTCCCGCGAAACCGCACTGGTCGGAACAATTCCCGCCCTTTCGGGATGTTTACCAAACCGCCCTCTTCAGGACATGCCGGGCGGTCATCCTGCATGAAGGTGATCCGGCTAACAGCCTCGACGCCACCGCGGATGACCTCGCCGGGCACCTGTATGCAATCGGGCGCCGGGGACCCATACCGTTGACGCTGCCCGCGAGTAATTCGAAACGCGTGCCGCCCGACCGGCCGACGCTGGCCCAGTCGCTCGCGGGTTGGCTCCAGCCCGCCGCGGTGGGCACCATCTACGGCTTCATCGTGGTCCTCGTGGTGGGAACGCTGCGGGGCGGTTTCCAACTCCGCGGAAAACCAGCCGGCGTTGGCGCCGTGCCGGCCTGCATTGCAGTTTGGCGCAACCCCCCGGCACCGTCGTATGAGGGGAATCATGCGATGGGGTGTCCGCGGTCCTGCCTTGTGGGCGGCGCCGTCGCCGGCTGCCTTTTTGGGCTGGCGGCGCGCTTTGCCTACGGCGTCGCGCACATGGATGGTGAGGAGCCTTGGGACATGAGGGGAGGTCTGAGCATCTGGCCGAGCGAGGGGCTCCGCCTGCTGGTTGTCGCGGGCAGCGCGGTCTTTCTCATCTGGGCATACCACTACTATTTGCAGCAACTGCGGAAACTGGCGCGCGATTACTTCGACGTCACGGTGAGGTTGCGTGACCGCGTGGATTGGCGCGGTGTCTGGCGCTGGCTCACGACCATCAAAAGCAGTCGCCCGTGGAGGCGGCGCGTCCAACCTCGGGTGAGCATCAATCGCTGGCGGGCGCCCATGATCGGCCGCCTTCCACACGAAGTCAGCGCGCGGAGACTTTTCATCGGCTATCTGCGGCGCGGCTCGCTGATCAGCCGTTGCCGCCGGGTTTTGCCAATCGCGGCAGGATATGTGGCTTGTGGAATTCTCTGGCTCAAACTGACCGACGGTTTTCCCACCCGGCTTTGCGTGCGCGGACCGTTGTCCCACGCCGTGGATTTGGTGTTGCTGTTCCTCGCGATTGCTTCGTTCCTGTTCGTGTTGTTCTACGTGCTCGATGCCGCCCGCCTGACCTGCCGGTTTCTGGAATGCGTCAACGATGGCCCCACCCACTGGCCGCCCCGGCTGCTCCTGCAACGGGCCGCCACCCAGGGCGTGCAATCCCAGCATCTCGCCGGCTGGCTCGATGTCGAGCTTGCAGCCACCAAGACGGCTGACACCAGTCGCCTGATGTTTGCCCCGATTTCCCTCTGCCTGCTGTTGCTGCTGTCGCGAAGCCAGATCATTCACGCCTGGACATGGCCGGCCGGCCTGGCGGCCGTCTTCGCGGTCAATTTTGGCGCGGCCGGGATCTGCTGGTGGCTGGTGCGCCGTTCGGCGGAACGGCTGCGGAAGGGCGCGCTGGAACGACTTGACGACTCCATCCGCGAGGTGGAAAACGACGCCTCGGACGTGTTCCCGATCCCCAATCTTTCAAAAGGGGCCGTCCTGTTGTCGAAGCAGATGTATCTTCGCCGGCTCAGAGCGCTGCGCCACGAAACGCTTGCCGAACAGCATGGCGCCTATGCCCCGTGGTTCCAGGATCCGACCTACTTCGCCGTGTTCATCCCGACCGGTTTCGCGGGCGTTTTCAGCGTGATCTTCCAGATCTGGTTCAACCAGTAACTGCCTCGGAAGCGTCCCGCCGGCGAACGCTCCAACGATTGGGAAGTTGGGCTCGGAAAACCTCCGTATCCGTCGTCCCTTCAATGGCCATGCAGGCGGCCGAGCCATTCGACAACGGACGCGGATTTTCGTTGCGTGTGTTGCGGGCGGGCCGGTCACGAACACGTTGAACATTGCCCGCTTCTTTCCGTCTTGCCCGGCAGGGCAGCGGGAGCTTCACCGCGCAAGTGGATGGCTGCTGGCGGAAAAAACCGGCGGCACCAAGACGACTGACCACTCAAAGGCCGGTGATTTCGTTGCGCAACGCTTCCACGTCCTGGTCATCGAGCGCCATTGATTGGAGCCGCTTGGGTCGCCCATCCAGCATTGTCAGGACTCCGACCGGCACGGCTAGGCCCGCAGCAGCCCCTCGGAATTCGTGTGTTGCACTGCATCCCATCCGCTACAACTGCTCTAACGCTGAAGGATCGGACCAATATACTTGGCCTTCTTTGATGTAGGAAAACCAACTTCGCAAAATGTTTCTCAGTCCGGCAGGACCTTGACGCGAATGTTTCTGAAGCAGGTCTTGCTGATTTGCCCAGGCATCGGTGGGTGTCCTTGGAGTGCGAAGGTGCCTTCAGGCAGCCAAAGCGCGCCGGAGGAAAGGGGGTGTGCGACACCGGCGTTGGGAATCTGGTAAGTGAACATGGGCTGGCCATTGAGTTTGACCGTCACCACGCCGTCCCGACAGATAATCTCCTGGGTGTACCAGACGCTGTCTTTCACGGGCGCGTTGGCCAGATAAACCACGGTCTGGTTGTTGTCGGCGGCCGGCGTTTCCGGACCCCAGGTCAGATTGAACAGACCATAGAGGCTGCCCGTGCGGCGCCAATCGCCATGGCTGTTGTCCACCTGGCATTCGAGTCCCTTTTTGGGAAAGCCGGCATTCTGGAATTCGGTATGGAAGTAGATGCCCGAATTGGCGCAGCGGTACGTCAGCACGTCCACGCGGAGATCGAAGTTCTTAAAGGTATGCCCGTTGACATCTCCCTCATAGAACAGGTGGGCCGGACGGTGATCGTCGGCCGGACAGTTCATGACGATCATACCGTCCTCGACGTGAAAGATTTCGGCGTTGTCGCCCACCTTCCAGCCGTCAAGGGTCTTGCCGTCAAAGAGGCTCACAAAGCCTTCGTCCGGCGCCGGCGTCTGGGCGTTCAAAGGGCCGGTGGCGAGCACCGCCAAAGCGGCGGCAAGCCCCCATCCGAGCTGGCGCTTGAACTTATCTCTGAGGTGGTTCAAGGCAGCCGCCTGTACAGCCGGCAAGCAGCCTGAAGGGTGAACGGGAGCGAACGTGGTGGTGGACTGTAGCATGTTATGTTTCATCATGTTTAATTTGGTCATTAAACCACCACAAGTCTCCATTTTCAATGACAAGCAACGTAGAAAATGACCGCTCCCCAATCCTTACGGGGTGATTCGGGTTGACGGTGGAGTGACTTGCGACGGGAGCGTGCGGCTTCCAGCGTGGTGGCGTCGATCCCCAAAGTCTGGCCCCGCAGAAGTTGCTTCTGCTCCAAGAGGCCCAGGATAAACTCGAAGACCTGCGCAAACACCCGCTCGGGCAGCCGTTGGCGGCATGACACTCATCGAGGCATGCACCGGCGCGGCCTCGGTCAGGGTCAACCCCAGGAAGGCCCGCAGCGCCAGGCAATGCCCCGCTGGCTCTCCAGGCCCTCGAAGTAACCGGCCTGCAGCTTCGCGTCGTGATGAACAACTCCATCTGCCGCTGCTTTCGCTCGCCAAGCGCCATGCTGGGAAAGCCCCATCTCCGCCTTCAATCGTTACAGAGAAATGCAGATTGTTGACGGGCCGCTAAGCCACACGCCGACGGCAAGTCAGTTTGCGCGCGGGGTGGCTGCGTCTCGCGCATCGGCGGCCCAAACGGCACGGATGGCGTCCTCGTCGCCCAATCCGGTCGGGACGGCCGGACCAGGGTCGTTGGCGAAATACCATTGCGTGTCCGGCGATCTTGCGGTGCGGCTGCCGGGCATTTCGAGCCAGCCGTTCGGGTCGGTTCTTCGCACCCAATCCCACGCGTATTTCAGCCAGCGGGCGCGGTACTCCTTGGGCTGATGCGCGAACCAGGTGATTTCGTCATAGCCCCAGACCCAGTTGAATTCGCCTTTCGTGTTCGGTTGGCCAGGGTGCCGGCTGACGCCGTAGTTGTCGAACTCCACGAAGTAAGGCAAATGCTCGCACGTCCAGCCGCTGAACGTCCGGCCGCCCTTGCTCCGGTGGTAAAGGCCGTCCGAGAAGCCCAATTTCAAAATCGCTTCCTGCGGCTTGTCGGGCGTCTCCAAGATGCGCAGCGGAAACGCGTTGAAATCCAGCAGCGGGTTGCCGTCGTGTATCAGGCCGCCGGTGGGCACGTGGCCGTTGCACAGCACCATGTGGCGGCGGGCGTGCGCGGCGGCGTAGTGCCGGACCAAGCCGAGCAGGCGCGCCCAGTGCGCGTTGTCCGGGTCGTTCCGGTTCATGATCTCCACCTGGCCGAAGTGGATGCCCTCGCAGCCGGCATCAATGTAAGACGCGGCCTGGTAGTAAAACCAAAGCTGGGTTTCCAGGCGGCTCTCATCCGGCACCTGGGCGTTCGGCCCCATCGGCCGGCGCTGGCCGGTGGGATAAATCATGTCGTCGTAACGGAAATTCCGTTGCTCGACCGGTTGGCCCAGCGCGGTGAACACCCAGCCGGGAATCGCAATCCGGTTCACGCGCGGACTCACGGTCTCGAAGACACAAGCCTCCAGGATCATGTCGGGGTCAGCCGCCACAATTTGCGGGACCTCTTCGCGTGCCCGTTGGAGGTTGTTGAGGAAGTCGTTCTCGGCGCCCCACAGGCAGAGGGCGCGGGCGATGTATTTCGCGCCCGTCGTTTTGAGCATCCGGATGTTGTCCTTGAGATCACCGCGGCCGTTCAGCATGCCTTCCATGCAGATGGAGCGGGCAAGGTAATTCTCCAGCACCTGCCGTGAGATCTTCGCGTCAAACTGATACCCGCCTGGACGCGGCGGTGGCGCCGTGTTCGCCTCGGCAGCAGACGCCGACGCACCCGAAACCACCCGGCCTCCAAACACCGTCCCGGCGCACACGAGGAACAGGCACAACGCTTTCTTCGCTCCCATTGAAAAATCTCAGTTGGGTTTAGGCAAGTGTGCGGGCACGACCGTGGACCGAAAACTACTTCGTCCGGACGCGGTAGAACCGGTTCGTGGTCAGCGCCGTGGTCTCGCGAAAGTCCCCTGCCCAGTCATCGCTGCCGGCCATCGCCACCGGTGTCCAGGTCGCGTTCGTGGCGACCGTGTTCTTCGCCTCGACGCGGGCAAAGCGCCGGGGCGCAACCGTGACGGCGATGTCCACGCGATTGGAAGCGGCGAGAACGACCGGTGCGCTGAGGCTTGCCACGACCGTGTTGGTCTCGGTGTTCAGCAACCGGGCGACGTGGTTCATCGGCACGCCGCCGACGGCGGTAAACGCCCCGGCAATGAAGATGTTCCCGTTCGAGTCCAGGGCCATGTCGTTGACCACGCTGTTTGGCCCGAGGCCAGGATCGAACGTCGTGTCCAGCGAGCCGTCGGGATTGAGCCGCGCGACCCGCGTGCGGTTGGTGCCGTTCACCGTGCTGAAGTCGCCGGCGATGAGAATGCGCCCGTCCGCCTGCACGCACACGGCGTTGATGGAGTCGTCCGGCGCGAACGTGGTGTTGAACGTCGTGTCCAGCGTCCCGTTCGCCAGCACCCGGCCGAACGGCTGCGGGCTGGTTTTCCAGACGAAGATGACTTTGCCGTCCGGCTGCACCGCCGCCACGGTGAGCGGATTGATGGAAACTGGCGGGAACGCCGAGGGCAGAAACTGGAAGCTGGCGTCGAGCTGGCCGTTGGTTTGCAGGCGGAACAGCGGCGGTCCGGCGGTCAGAAAACCGGGTCCGTTGATCGTGATTTCGCCGCCGGCGAGCACCTTGCCATCCGGTTGGAAGGCCAGGCAGTGGATCTCACCGCCCAGGATGTTCGTATCGAGTTGGAAGCCGTTGTCGAGCGAGCCGTCGGGATTGAGCCGCGCCAGCAACGGCCGGGACAGCATGCCCATCGGCGGGTTCGTGAGGATGCCGGAGAAATCACCGCCGACATACACGCGGTTGGTCCGGTCCACGGCCACCGTGTAAATGACCCCATAGAAACGCGGAACGGTGTAGTAATAGGAGAACGCGAAGTTGGGATCCACGCTGCCGTCGGCCTGGAAGCGGCAGAGGTTGCCGTAGTTGATGATGTTCGTCACGCCGAGCAACACCTTGCCGTCGGCCTGCGCGGCGAGCGCGCCCACGTAAGGCCAGCCGGGCGCATTTGGCGCAAAACCGGAATCCGCATAGCCCGTGCTCAGCAAGCGGGCCAAGCCCGGCCGCGCATAACCGCCCGCGACCGTGAACTTGCTGGAGATGAACATCCCGTTGTCCGGCGCGAGCCGCATCGTCGAAACCACGCCGTTTGCGCCCAGCGGACTGAAGCTCATGTCCACCATGCCGTCGGTGGCCAGCCCGCGTCCACCGGCCAGCCAGCCCAACCACAGCACCGCCACCATCCTCCGCCAAGATCCACGTTGCATGGCTCATTCTGTGTCGGCGGCGCCGGGGAAAGGCAATTTCTTTCGGCGAGCGCCGTGACCGCCGTGGGACTCCTCATGCCGCGCGCAAAATGTGCCGGTCATGGTGCGCCGCGAGAGATGCCGTGGCGTCCACCGGCAGGTCAGCGCGCAGCGGCAACTCCGCGCTACCCTGGCGCGTCCAACCGTCACCGGGGCGGACATACCACCGACGTGGGTTTCAAGGTTCATGGGCATGTGGCCGTCGGCGGTGGCAACCATAGTCCAAACACGTGCGAATCTGGTTATGGGGCTGGGCACGCGGACTCAAGGTGCTGACATCGTGCCATGGGTTCGCGCAGCCGGAGTCAAGACAGCGGCAGCCGCAGTCGGGGTCTGTGCGTTCCTGACTCAGGGTTACGTCCGTCGAATCCTGGGTAATTGCGCGACGAGGCCAAGGTGGTGTCAGTTGAACCTTGGGTGCGTTCAGCAAGACTCTGGGCATGTGTCGGCCGAGGTCTGGGTGCGTGCAAGATCAGGTCTGGGTGTGGGCAGGAAGCCTCTTGGCGGGTTCAAAGCCGCTTGAAAGCAACATATTGGAACATATCTGCCGTTTCATTCCTACATTTACACCGAAATGCCCTCGGACGGTGTGGTTTCTGATCGTGCGGGTGATGTCCTCCTTTAACGGAGCGCGGTGGTGTCAGAAACCAACCGCGGTGCGCACGTTCCATGCACCGCCTACCGGCGTTGCGCGCCTCGGGATTTCCCGTCAGAACCAGACCCGTGCGGCAGAGCGAACCGCATGGCAGCAGTCATCAATGTGCTCTAATCTTCCAGTAGATTTGCTGGAACTTTTCACTTGTCACGGACTCGACACACCATCATTCTCACCGCCGATACTCCACACAACGAATTCAGGAAACTATGAATGATCGTGACCAACGTTACGAGGATCGAGCCAAACGCGTTCAAACCTTCGGTGCGCTGAATGCCGCCGACTTTGCCGAGGGCGGCAAGGCCAAAACGGAATTCGCCCACCATATCATCCAACAATAGTGATGATGTGGTGTTTGTTGTACCATTTTGCGCAAGCGATTTGGTGACAATTGCCACTCGCGTTGCCCCTCTCTTAATTATCTCTGTCCATGTATCGTCAAACCCTCTATGATTTTTATCGCGCGCAATTGTGGTTACTCTTATGTTCGGTTTGATCTGCGTTACCGAAATCTTGGGGCTGTCAGCAATAAGCATTAACACAGCGCTAACAGCAACCCCCAAAGTGGCCTTGCCTCGATTTGGTGGACAGCGTTGGGGTGACGCATGAGGCATGTTTTAGTTGAGTTGAATTTCAAAGTCCACAGGGGATTTGAAGCCGAGCGCGCTGTGGAACCGCGTCCGGTTGTAAACGGTTTCGATCCACTCGAAGATGGCCAGGCGAGCCTGGGCGCGCG
>JAJXZJ010000052.1 GCA_021780105.1 bacterium | reverse complement strand
CGGTCACCTCCCCCACGGGCACGCTGAAATGCTGCCACGTCCCAAAGGTGTCCACAAACTTGATGTCCGCCATCTTCGCCCCGGCCTTCTTCGCCAGTTCCAGCGCTTGTTTCGGTGTCTTCATGTCGATGTATTGGAACAGTATGCTCTGATTGATGGTTGTCTTTGCTGAGAAAAAACGGGGAGAACTGTCGGATCAGACAGCCTCTTCGCCGGTTTCGCCGGTCCGGATGCGGACGGCGCTTTCCACGGGGCTGACGAACACCTTGCCGTCGCCGATCTTGCCCGTCTTGGCCGCCTTGACGATGGCCGCCACCGCCGGGGCGGCCTGGCCGTCCGGCACGACCAGCTCCACCTTCATCTTCGGCAGAAAATCCACGGTGTATTCGCTGCCGCGGTAAATTTCCGTGTGCCCCTTTTGCCGGCCGAAACCCTTCACCTCACTCACCGTCATGCCCTCCACGCCCAGTTCCGACAGGGCCTGCTTCACGTCCTCGAGCTTGAACGGTTTGATGATGGCTTCGATCTTCTTCATGGCAACGTTTGCTGCTGCTGGCGGCGGATAGTAACAACGGACCTGCCCCTGTAAACAGGAATTTGGAAATGCGTGATCGGTTTGCCAGATCTGCGCGGGCACCCGTCGTCTGATCTGGCGAACGGATTTGGCCGGGCGACCGGCCAATGCTATTGATTGGCTGTGCCGCGCACCACTGCATCCCCGCCCGGCGCCGACGGCATGATCAGCATTCGCGGCGCGCGGGAGCACAATTTGAAGAACCTCACGGTGGACATCCCGCGGGGGCAGTTCGTCGTCGTCACGGGCGTCAGCGGTTCCGGCAAAAGCACGCTGGCGTTCGATCTGCTCTTTGCCGAAGGCCAGCGGCGCTTTCTCGACTCCATGAGCGCGTATGCGCGGCAGTTTGTCGAGCAGCCGACGCGGCCGGACGTGGACCTGATCGCCGGCATTCCCCCCACGGTGAGCATTGAACAACGCAGCGCGCGCGGCGGCGGCAAAAGCACCGTGGCCACGGTCACAGAAATTCACCACTTCCTGCGGCTGCTGTTTGCGCGGTTGGGGACGCCGTTCTGCCCCGATTGCCAGCTTCCGGTCGAGGCCCAGACGCGCGACCAAATCCGCGGACGCCTGCAGACGGAACAACGCCGGCGCGGCGATCTGCTGCTGCTGGCGCCGGTCGTGCGCGGACGCAAGGGCTTCCACACGGAAGTCGCCGCCTGGGCCGCCCAACACGGCTACGCCGAGGTCCGCGCCGACGGCCGGATGCACCGCACCGATCAGCCGTTCCGCCTCGATCGCTTCCGCGAGCACAACGTCGAAATCGTGACCGGTGTTCTGGAGCGCAAACCGCGTAGCACGCGACGCGAACAGCCCGCCGCCGCCACAGCGCAACAACTCATTGACACGACGTTCGAGCTTGGCCGCGGCACGCTCTTCGCCTTGGACAACCACGGGCATTTGTCGGTGCATTCCGCCGAGCGGACCTGTCCCGTGTGCGGCAAATCGTTTCCGCCGCTGGACCCGAAGCTTTTCAGCTACAACTCGCCGGCCGGCTGGTGTCCCCGTTGCCGCGGCTTTGGGGAATTGTTTTACCTGCCGGCGGATGTGGACCGCGGGGCGCGCGCCGACGACATCGAGGAATCGTGGTTCGACTGGAGCGAAGGCAAGCGCGAGCCGTGCCCGGAGTGCGGCGGCGCGCGGTTGAACGCCGTGGCCCGCGCCGCGCGCTTGATCGCGCCGGGTTCGCCGAGCGGCGCCCACAGCTTGAAGTCGGCGCCGACGATTGACTTCTTCAACCAGGCAAGCGTGGCCGCGGCGAAGACGTTTTTCGCGGGCTTGAGACTTGCCGGCCGGGAGGCGGAAATTGCGCGCGACATCCTGCCGGAAATTCGCGAGCGGCTCCGGTTTCTCGACGAAGTGGGCCTCGGCTACCTCCAGCTTGGCCGCGGCGTGCCGACGCTCTCCGGCGGTGAAAGCCAGCGCATCCGGCTCGCCGCGCAGCTTGGCTCGAACCTCAGCGGCGTGCTTTACATCCTCGACGAGCCGACCATCGGCCTGCACGCCCGCGACAACGAGCAGTTGCTGGGTGCGCTGGCGCGGCTCCAGGCCCGCGGCAACTCGCTCCTCGTCGTGGAGCACGACGAAGCCACGATGCGTCACGCGGATTTCGTGCTCGATCTGGGGCCGGGCGCGGGCGTCAACGGCGGCCAGGTGGTGGCGGCGGGTTCGCTGGCCGAGTTGTCGCGCCACGCGGATTCGGTCACCGGTCAATGCCTGCGGGATCGGAAATCGTTTCCGGCACGCGGTCTGCGCCGGCCGGTGGCGACGTTGAAATCCGAAATCCGAAATCCGAAATCCGAGGCGGCGGCGAAGGCCACAGCCGTTCGATCTGCGAAATCCGCCCCTCGGAATTCGGAGGTGTCCTGGCTGACGTTGCGCCACGCGACGCTGCACAATCTGCACCAGCTCACCGTCCGGTTTCCGCTCGGCCGGTTCGTCGTGGTCACCGGCGTGAGCGGCTCCGGCAAGAGCACGTTGATTCGCGATTGCTTGTTGCCGGCGCTCCAGGCGGTCCAGGCGAAGCGGCCGGTTTCCGGCGCAGGCGCGTTCGGGACCGTCAGCGGCCACGAATCCATTGCCGCGGTTTACGAAGTGGACCAGTCGCCGATCGGCCGCACGCCGCGCTCGACGCCGGCCACCTACGTCGGTTTTTTCGATGCGATTCGCGCGTTGTTTGCGCAGGTGCCGGAAGCGCGTCTGCGCGGCTATGGGCCGGGCCGGTTTTCCTTCAACAGCGCGCAGGGCCGCTGTCTGGAATGCGCGGGCGCCGGTGTGATCAAGCTGGAAATGAACTTTCTGCCGCCGGCCTTCGTCCGCTGCGAAACCTGCGGCGGGCTGCGGTTCAACCGCGAAACGTTGGACGTCACGTTCAACGGCAAAAACATTGCGCAGGTGCTCGACCTCAGCATCGCCGAGGCGCGCGCGTTTTTCGGCGCCTTCCCGCGCATCCGGCGTCCGCTCGACGCGCTGCACGACACCGGCCTCGATTATCTCAAGCTCGGTCAGACCAGCCCCACGCTGAGCGGCGGCGAGGCGCAGCGCGTGAAGCTGGTCACGCACCTGCTCGCCGGTCTCAAGCCGCAACTCGAATTGCCCGACCCGCGGCAGAAGCGCAACTTGTTCATCTTGGAAGAACCGACCATCGGCCTGCACATGGCCGACGTGCGGCGGTTGGTGGAGGTGCTCCAGCGGTTGGTGGACGCGGGCCACACGGTGATGGTCATCGAACACAACCTCGATTTGATCGCCGAGGCGGATTGGATTGTTGACCTCGGCCCGGAAGGCGGCGCCGGCGGCGGGCGGATCGTCGCCGAGGGCACGCCGGAGGAAGTGGCGCACCAGCCGCGTTCGCACACGGGTCGCTATCTGAGCGGCACGCTGGGGCTGGGTTGATCCAACGCTGCCGCACCGGAAATCTTCAGCAAAGCCATCCACTTGCTGCGGTCCGTTTTTTCGCCATTGCCCGGCCTGGCTCCCGTCAATACGCTTCGCGCATGGAAAATGTCGGTTCACCCTCCGTTACCACCACCGCCGCGCGGGCTGGTGGGCGCGCGCCGGACCAGTTGCGGCCCGTGCGTTTTCAGCACCAGATTGCGCCGCACGCCGCCGGCTCCACGCTCATCGAGTGCGGCAACACCCGCGTCATCTGCGGCGTGATGGTTGAGGAAACGGTGCCACGCTGGATGAAGGAGCAGGGCGTTCCCGGCGGCTGGCTCACGGCGGAATACTCGATGCTGCCTTACTCGACGCTCCAGCGAAAACCGCGCGACATCGCGAAGGGCAAGCTCGAAGGCCGCACGCAGGAGATTCAGCGGCTCATCGGCCGGGCGATGCGTGCCGCGGTGAACCTCGGCAAACTTGGCGCCCGGACGGTCTGGATCGACTGCGACGTTATCCAGGCCGACGGCGGCACGCGGACGGCGTCCATCACGGGCAGCTACGTGGCGCTGGCACTGGCGATCCGCAAGCTCGTCGCCGCGGGCGCGCTGACCGAGAATCCGCTGGTCAACCCGGTTGCCGCGGTGAGCGTCGGCATCGTCAACGGCCGGCCGTTGCTCGACTTGAATTACGCCGAGGATTCCGGCGCCGAGGTGGACTTGAACCTCGTCATGACCGCGCGCGGCGAATTCATCGAAGTCCAGGGCACGGGCGAGAAGGGGACGTTCACCGACGGCCAGCTCGCCGAGCTGCTCGCGTTGGGCAAGGCCGGCATCCGCCAGCTTGTCGCCGCGCAGGAAGCCGCGCTCGCCGCGGCGTAAAACGTCGCGGACCAGCCATGAACATTACCACGCGACTGGTGCTGATCCGCCACGGCGAAGTCGAGGCGCGCTATCAACGCGTTTTCGGCGGGCGGATTGACATGGACCTTTCCCCGCTCGGCCGCGAGCAGGCGCGCCGCGTGGCGGAGCATTTGCGCACGACGCATTTCGACGCGGTATATGCCAGCCCGCTGCGCCGCGCGCAGCAAACCGTCGCCGCGCTGGCGGCGACCAACGGCTACGCGCCGGTGGTCGTGGACGAACTCCGCGAGGTGGATTTCGGCGCGTGGACGGGTCTGACGTGGGATGAAGTGCATGCCCGCTTCGGCGTCAGCGCGTTTGACTGGCTGGCCGAGTTGAGCCGGAATGGCATCGCCGGGGCGGAGCCGGCGGCGGATTTTTGCGGCCGCGCGGCGCGCGTGCTGCAGCGGGTGGTTCCTGCGCACCGCGGACAAACCGTGGCGCTGGTTTGTCACGGCGGCGTCATCCGGATGTTGCTGTCCCAACTGCTGACGCTGCCGTTGCCGGCGATGGCACATTTTGAGGTGGACTACGCCAGCATCTCGCTGGTCTGGTGCCGGCCGCACCGGGCCGAGCTGAAGTTGCTCAACCACACGCCGTGGACACACCAACCGTGAGCGCCGGCGAGTTGTGGAAAATTTCCGTGTCCGTGCCGGTGGAGGCGGAGCAACCGGTGGCCGACCTGCTGGAACGCATTGTTCGTCAGACGCCGGTGATTTACACGGACGAGGAAACGCTCGTCAGCGACATCAGCGTCTATTGCGCCCGCCTCGCGACGTGGTCGGCGGCGCGGCGCGAGCGGCTGGAGCGCGGGTGGCGGCGTCTGCGGGAGGCCGGCCTGGTCAGCGGCCGCGCCCGGGTCAAGGTGCGCGCCATCAAGCGCCGGGATTGGGCGGAGGCGTGGAAACGGCATTTCAAGACGCTGGCAATCGGCGGCGCGCTACTCGTGAAGCCGAGCTGGAGCCGGCGCCGACCACGGGCCGGCGAGGTGGAAATCGTGCTCGATCCGGGTTTGAGCTTCGGCACCGGCCATCACCCGACGACGGCGTTCTGTCTGGAACAGGTGGTGGCGTGCCGGCCAGTGGAAGGCGGCCGGTCGTTGCTCGATATGGGTACCGGATCGGGCATTCTGGCAATTGCCGCGGCCAGGCTGGGTTTTGCGCCGGTGACGGCGTTCGATTTCGACGCCGCCGCCATCCGCGTGGCCCGCGAAAACGCGCGGCAAAACGGCGTCGCCCGCCAGATTCAGCTTTCCCGCCGGAACCTGACGAAACTGCCGTTGGAATCCAACGAGCGGTTTGATGTGGTGTGCGCCAACCTGCTGGCCAATCTGCTGCTGGCCGAACGCGACCGCATCCTGTGCCGGTTGCGTCCGGCGGGACGGCTGGTGCTCGCGGGGATTCTCGCCGCGGAATTTCCGCGCGTGCGCCGGCACTACGAGGCGGCCGGGCTTTCGTTGGTCGCCACGAAGGCGGACAAGGAATGGCAATCCGGCGCGTTCAGCCGGATGGGCCGGCGCGGAACGCGGGCCTGACTTCGGGCGAGCGGCTAATCCGGGCCAGCAGAAAAATTTGTGCTGGACAGGTCACAATTTTGTGACATTGGTTTGAACGTTGAAGGCGCCCAGCTTTCAAACATTACAGCATTGAGCTGAAATGACACTGACGTTCAAACCAGAACGGGCGCACCGAGGAAAGTGCGGGAGGTGTCATCCTTCCACGGCTCAGCAAAAATCCAACGAAGGAAAGCCATGACCAAGTCGATCGAAACCATCACTGAAGTCATTCGCAGCAGCAAACATCCGTTCCGGCAGGTGGCTGACCGGCCGGACAAACCCAAGAAAAACCGCTATGAACGGCGGAAAATCCGGGAGTATCTCCGGCTAAACGACTGGTCTGAACAGACCGCTGCTTGATTCTAAAGGATTAACCAATTATGAGTTTTGGCCGCGCCGCCAGGCGCGGCCTTTTCGTTGGCCGGCCGGGCGTTTATCCACGTCCGGGCCTGATCTCGACGCGGCTCAGGCTTTGAGAAAAAAGCCGCGCTGCTTCTCGCTGATCGGCAGGCCGAGTTTCGTCATCACCGCCAGCATGTCCTCCCAGACCTTGCGTTTTTCCGCGAGGGCCTGGTTGCGCAACAGGTAGGCCGGATGGTAGGTGGGCATGACCGGCACGCCCTGAAATTCCAACCAGTTGCCGCGCAAGCGGGTGATGCCTTCAGTGCGGCCGAACAGACCCTCGATGGCCGTCGCGCCGAGGGCCACCATGACCCGTGGCTGGATGATTTGAATCTGCTCCAGCAGATACGGCAGGCAGGTGTGCATTTCCGCCGGTGTCGGCTTGCGGTTGCCCGCCGTCTGGCCAGGAGTATCCGGGCGGCATTTGAGAATGTTGGCGATGTAAACCCGGTCGCGGCCCAGTCCCATTGTCTGGATGATTTTCGTCAGAAGCTGGCCGGCGCGCCCCACAAACGGCTCGCCCTGGGCGTCTTCGTCGGCACCCGGCGCTTCACCGACAAACATCAACGGCGAATGAATGTCGCCGACGCCGAAAACCACGTTCCGCCGCGCCGCGGCCAGGTGCTCGCACTTCCGGCAGGGCAACACGCGCTCACGCAGTGCCGCCATGCGGGCTTCCTTTTCTGCGGGCGACAGCGGGGCAGGGGGCGAATGAAAATTAAGTATCGCCGGCGCGGCGGGGGCAGTTGGGGGTTTTGGCATGGGGCGAACGGCGGGGGGCGCGGGTTGTGAGACGGTTGGTTTTGCCGGCATCGTGCGCCAGGGACGCGCCGTGGCCAGCGCCGCCAGCGTGGCGGGCGCCACGGGCACAAAGCGGGTGCCGTGGGCGGCCAGATCGTCGAGGTGGGCGATCATGGCGTTGAGCAATTGCCGGAACGCGTCGGACATGACGGCATTTTACCGGCCGAGCGGTGATCCGCACGGAAAAAGCGGTTTGGCAGTGATCAGGTCTTTCGGTCTCCCGGCCGGTTGTCGGCGCTTAAACGTCACGGTGACGCAACCGACCGAAGAGTTCCTCCCTTCCGGCGCTTCACCGCGCCTTTGCATGGCGCTGGGATGCCCGGCGACGGAGGCAGCAGGCACCGTTCTCGCATCTGTTGACGCCTCCTACCTGGCAGTCTGCCCTGGCTGGCCCGCCTTCTTCTGATACACCTTCACGTAATCCACGGTGAACACGTCCGGGAAGACGGTGTGTTGGATGTCCTTCGCATCCGAGGGGATTTCCATGCTGAGGATCAAATATTCCTTGATGTGGGAAATGCCGGTGGTGACTTCGTAGTATTTGTAACCGTCCACAAAGAACACGTATTTGTCCGGGGTCCACTCCAGGGCGAACGTGTGGAAGCCTTCGCTGACGCCCGGGCGATAGCTTTGCATGCCGTGGGTGGTCTGTTGATGCGGACCATAGGCCCAGTAAACATTGTGGGAGACGATGTCCGGCCCGAGTTTCTTGAAGAACTCCATGATGTCAATCTCGGCCCCATAGACCGCGGGGTCTTCGCCCTTGGCAATGTCGGGCGACTGGATCCAGAAGGCTCCCCAGATGCCCGGCGACTTTTGAAGCTGCGCCCGGCATTCGTAGAAGCCATAGCGGGTCATGAAGTGATTCTGCGTCCCCACGGCGCCGAGCAGAAAGCGGCCGTCTTTCTTCAACGCGTGCAACTTCAAATAGCCGTCCTCCACGGTCACCGCCTCGGGCGACACGAAGCCCAACGCTCGGGGACCCACGCCACGAACCTCCCATTTGTTCGTATCGAGCGCATGGCCGTTGAAGTCGTCCTGCCAGACCAGTTCATAGCCGAGCGCTTCCGGGGTATACCGCACGGACGACATGGGGTTTTGGGCGGGTCGTTGCGCCAGGCAGTTGGCGATGCAGGCGACGCCCAACACGGCCAGCCACCACCTGGCAGCGGAAACGAATCGCCGTCCGAGCGAAACGCGACGGGTATTCATCAGCGAAGTTTTCATTGGCGCGGTGCCGAGGTGCGCGACGAAATCCACAGCCAGTCGGCGCTGCCAGGCACCGGCTTCTGGCTGATGTTGCCGTTGACGACCTTGGTGCTGGGGACGATCCACTTGTGAACCTCGGAATGCGCGTCGGCAAAGGCAAAGCCGCAGGCCATGTTGTGCGCAGTGCTCGGCCAGTCGATCCACACCGGCGTCTGGCAGGAAACCGCGAAACCCGCGTCATTGAGGCTGTTGGGGTCCTCGTCCAAAATCATGAACGTCGAGGCCGGGCCGGGATTGTTGAAGTCGGACAATCGGCCGTAAGTCTGCCACTTGTTGTAAGCCCAGTTCAACGTGCCGGTCAGCCACGGTCCGAACACGGCGGTTTTGCCGCCGGCCACGTAAGGATTGGTGCCGACCGCCTGGCTCATGGAGACCGACCGGGCGCAGGGGATTTTCTTGCCGCGATACATGGCGTTGGTCCCTTGATACAAACCGAGGCGCTTGTCGGCCGGGCAATGCCAGACAGCGATGGTGCTGCCGAGGTAGGAAGCCAGAAGACAGCGGGTCGGGTCCTGAAGGATGTCCGTGTTGAACTCCTGCGCACCACCAGGGCCGGCCTGGCCGCAACACCAGTTGCAGTAGGGGGCATCGGTTCCGTCGGCGTAGTTGGGTGGCAGGAAATCGTTAAAGTCCCCGGCATACATGTGCATGGCCTTGATGAGCTGGTTGCCATTGTTCATGCACAAGATGCCTTGCGCTTTGGCTTTTGCCTTGGACAGGGCCGGCAGCAACATGCCCGCGAGGATGGCGATGATCGCAATCACCACCAGCAATTCGATCAGGGTGAACCCCCGCGCGGGCGGACGGCGGACGTGAATGGCGTTCATAGCTGTTGAAACCATTCCGGCAACAACGATCCGGTTACAAGCATTTTTGCGTGGCCGCCTCCGATCTGCCCTGAATTCTCCGCCCGGCGAAGGCGTGACGAAGACCGGACATTTGTTCTTGACGCGCGTGACCGACGGAACACTCTGCCGCTCGTATGAGCCCGAACGTCAATTTTTCTCCCGCATGGTTTGGTTTGCTGATCCCCGTCATCATGCTCATCGCCCTGTGGGATGGAGTCTGGAAAGCCATCGGCATGTGGAAGAGCGCGCGCAATAATCAACTCGCGTGGTTCGTCTGCATTGCCATCTTCAACACCGTCGGCATTCTGCCGATCATCTATCTGCTTTGGTGCCAGACGGACCGCAACCCCCGCCCAGCGTGAGTCCGCGCCCGCGCCGCCGGCTGTCAACCTAACCGCTTCGTTTTTGCCCGGCCGTCTCGGACGCGAATGAACGAGTGACTCACGCGACGAGTTGGCGGGCCGGATTCGCGGAAAAGTTGCCGGATTGCTCCCCGTTCGGCGTTTCGCCCCGGCGTCAAAAGGCGGCCATCAGTCCTTTCCGATAGTTGTCAAACGTCGTCCGGCCCGCCGGCTTCAAGCGCAGCAGCGTCTGGGGCACTTTGCCGCGGTAGGTCTTCTCGATTTCGACGTAGCCGGCCTCTTCCAGCCGGGCCAGATGGCTGGAAAGATTGCCTTTGTTCATCTCTGTTTCGCGCAACAGGAAAAGGAAATCACATTCCTTCACCCCCGCGAGCAGGGCGACAATCATCAGCCGGCCGGGTTCATGAATGACCCGGTCCAGCTCGGAAATGGCGCGGAGTTGCGCGTTCATACAAGCTCGGTGTCAGGCGGGTGGCTGTGGCGAAGGTAGGAAAGAAACACAATACCACCGGAGACAGTCCAAACCACGCCGGCAAACAATCCCAACGGCCGCATCCGTTCGTTGAAATTGCCGGGGACGCCGAGGCTGATCCCAATCAAACCCAGCACCATCAAGGTCAACGCGAACCATTTCCACGGGTGTTTTCCCATCGCGCTGGCGGACATCATCAGATACATCATCGCACTCGACACCACATAGACTGCCAGCATGATGGTCCCGTTCTGAGTTAACTCGCCGGGTGCGGCCACGCCGCTGTGGTGAATCCGGGACTGAATTTGGGCCTGGATCGCCTGGTTCATTTCGGGTCGCAGCAGGTGAACCATCGCGATACTGATGCCGGCCGTTACAACAACACTCGTGACAATAGTGATCCAAGATGACTTGTCCCGGCGGCGGACGGCATAGCCGGTGCGCGGCCAGGTGATGAACTTCTTGATGAGCCAGCGCGACAGAGGCATTGCGATGCAGGCGCTCACCATGAGCAGCCAAGGAAGCCAGGTTTTCGCCGGCGAATTCGGCAGGAAAACCGACGTGTAGGCCGCCAGGGCAAAGCACAGTTGTGACATTCCCCAGCCAATCTCGCCGGAACCGTCAATCATCTCGTAGCGCGCCGGACGGAGCATTTTCAATTGAAGCTCATGCCGCTCTTTCGCCGCGCGGAGTAATTCGTCCGTGCGTCCTTCGCGTTTGGCGCGTTCAATGGACCGGACGAAATCGATGTAAGCCCGAAATGGATTTGTCATCGCCGACTAGTTTGCAATGCAAACCAGTTCTCGTCAACACCCGTTTGAAGCTTTTCAACAAGGCAATCGCACGACACCCGCTTCCCATGCCGGTCCGCATTGTCCCCGGCCCGCATTGGTTTCGCCATTGTCGCGCCGGCCGAAGTTGTGTTTCATCGCCGCATGACAACCGACGAGGTTCTGCAAGTTTTTCGAGAAACCGGCGCGCTGCTCGAAGGCCATTTCATCCTGCGCAGCGGCCTGCACAGCCGCCAGTATTTCCAATGCGCCCTCGCGCTTCAATCCATGCCGGTGGTCGAGCGCCTGGGCGCCGCACTGGCGGATCGCGTGCGGTCCCTGCAGGTGGCGACGGTGATTGCGCCGGCGATGGGCGGGCTGGTCATTGGCCAGGAGGTGGCGCGGCAGCTCCGGGCACGGTTCATTTTCGCCGAAAAGGAAGACGGCCGGCTCGCGCTGCGGCGCGGCTTTCAGATTGCGCCCCAGGAGCGGGTGCTCGTCGTGGAGGATGTCGTCACCAAAGGTGGCCGGGTTCAGGAAACCCTGGCCATCGTCCGGGCGCGGCAGGGCCATGTCCTCGGCGTTGCCATGCTGGTGGACCGCTCCAACGGCGCCGTGGACCTTGGCGTGCCGTTGTTCAGCGTGCTGCGCATGAACGTGGAGACGTTTGACGCGAACCGACTGCCGCCCGACCTCGCGGCGCTGCCGGCCGTGCATCCCGGCAGCAAATAATCACCAGTTTGCCGGCTTCTGCTCGACACCCGGCCGCCGCCTTGGAAGCATCCGCCCGTGCAACAATCGTTGGTCACCCTGGACATGGAAGGCGTGTTGACGCCGGAGATCTGGATTGCCGTCGCCGAAAAGACCGGCATCGCTGAACTCCGGCTGACGACGCGGGACGTTCCCGATTACGACGTGCTGATGCGCGGCCGCCTGAAGCTGCTGGCCCAACACGGCCTGAAACTCGCGGACATCCAGGCTGTCATCGGCTCGCTCCGTCCGCTTGACGGCGCGCCGGAATTCCTCAACGCGCTCCGCCGCTTCACCCAGGTCATCATTCTTTCGGACACCTTCGAGCAATTCGCCCAACCGCTGCTGCGCCAGCTTGACTGGCCCACCCTCCTTTGTCACCGGCTCGTGGTGGAAGATGGCCGGATCGTGGATTATCAACTGCGCGTCCGCGAGCAGAAGCAGCAGGCCGTCGTCGCGCTGCGCAGCCTGAACTACCGCGTCATCGCCGCCGGCGACTCCTACAACGACACGGCGATGTTGAAGGCGGCGGACGTCGGTTTCCTGTTTCGCGCGCCGGCCAACGTTCGCGCGGAGTTCTCCCAGTTCCGCGCGGCTGACGACTACGACGAACTTCTCGCGCTGATTCAGGCCGCCGCCTAAACCGGGTCAGTTCTCCGGTTTGGAGCCGCGGCCGGTCAGGTCGAGGATTGCCTGATGCAGATCCTTTCCCTGGTAAAGCAGCGCGTAAACTTCGTCCATGATCGGGGTTTCGACGCCGTGGTAACGCGCCAGTTGCCAGGCGGCCCGCGCGGTGGGATAGCCTTCCGCCACGCTGACGGAACCGGCCAGAATGTCCTTCAACTGCTCGCCGCGACCGAGCCGCTCGCCGAGCGTCCGGTTCCGGCTCAGTCGCGAGAAACAGGTCACCACGAGATCGCCCAGGCCGCTCAGGCCGGCAAACGTCTCCGCGTGCGCGCCGCAGGCCACGCCCAGCCGGCGGATTTCGACAATCGCCCGCGTCACCAGCGCCGCCTTGGAATTGTCGCCGAACCCGAGGCCGTCGCACAGTCCGGCGCTGATGGCGATGATGTTCTTCAGCGCGCCGCCCAGCTCGACGCCGCGCAGGTCCGTGCTCGTGTAAATCCGGAAGGCCGGCCGGTGGAACAAATCCTGCGCCAGCTTCGCCACCGTCGGATCCGCGCTGGCGGCCACGGCCGCCGTTGGAATGCCCCGCGCCACCTCCATCGCCAGCGTCGGGCCGGACAGCGCCGCCACGCGCGCCCGCGGCGCCGTCTGGTGCAACACGCCGCTCATCGTCAGGCCGGTTTCGTATTCGATCCCTTTGGTGACGCTCACCACGATGCCGTTGAACGGCGCCAGCGCCTGGCTCACCGTTCGCACCGCCTTCGAGGGCACGGCCAGCACGACCAGATCCGCCCCTTCCCAGGCACGCGCCAGCTCAGGCTCGACCCGCAGGCCGCGCGGCAGTTCGATGCCGGGCAGATATTTTTCGTTGCGGCCGCTTTGCCCGAGCACGCGCAAGTTGTCCGTGTCGTGGTCCCAGACGGTGATTCGATGCTGGCCGGCATGAAGGTGCCGGGCCAGCGCCGTGCCCCAGGCACCGGTGCCAAGTATCGTGATGTTCATGATGAAGGAGGCGGCGAATCGTGCTTGCGGCGGGCAACGCGGCTTTCCGTGCCGTTCAACAGACGCCGGATGTTGGCGCGGTGTTTGCCAATGGCGAGCAGGCCCAGCGCGGCCGCAATGCCGAGCAACGCCCGGCTTTGTCCCCACAACCAGACGGAAACCGGCAGCGTCACGGCGGCGGCGAGCGAGGCCAGCGAAACGTAGCGGCTGAGCGCGAACACCACCACCCAGGCGGCCAGGCAGGCGCCGAACGCCACCGGCATCAACACGAGCAGCACGCCGGCCGTCGTCGCGATGCCCTTGCCGCCCTTGAACCGCAGCCAGCAGGTGTAGTTGTGCCCCAGCACGGCCGCGACGCCGGCCGCGATGGCCAGCCACTCCGCGTTCAGGCTGTCGCCGGCGCTGGCCACGCGCCACGCCAGCGGCGGCAGCACGGCGCACGGCACGGCGCCCTTGGCCGCATCCGCCAGCAGGACGGCCACGCCCGCCGAACGACCAAGGACGCGAAACGTATTGGTCGCGCCTATGTTGCCGCTGCCGGCCGACCGGATGTCCACGCCGCGCGCCCGCGCCACCAGAAAGCCGGTCGGAATCGAACCGATCAGATAAGCGAGCAACGCGACGCCAAGATAAACCCCAAAGACCACGGGCCGAATCTAGGAGACAGCGCCGCGCAGCGGCAAGCGTGTTCCGTCAACCGGCGCGACAGCAGGAAGACAAAGGCCGGCACCGCTGCGATCAAAAACCACGGGCCACGCGGCGACAGGCCGCCCATTCCCAGCCAGTGTGTCCCATAGAACGCGGCGAGGCTGCCCAGCGCGACGCCGCCGCCCCAATCTTCCCGCCACCAGGCGATCACCAGGCCAACCACGATTCCCACCGGGAAAAAGAAGAACAACCAGCCTGCGCGGGAGATGAAATGCCAGATTGCCTGCGGAGAGGTGAAGGATCCGAGGCCGCCTTCACCGGCAAACATCAAGGCCAGAAATCCAATCATCGTCAGGCTCAAGCCCCGCGCCGTCCACCGAATCACCCTGCCGGTCAGGCTGCGACTGGTGGCTCCGGCCGGTCTCGAAGATGGTTTTCATGCGACGACGTTACGGGCAAACCCATTGACCAGGGTAATTGATAAATCCGATGTCGGGGTGCTGTCGTTCGACGGCCGGCAACGACTCCACCGCGTTGCGGCCTCACGCCCGGAACAACTGGCCGAGTTTCTTGCCCAGAATCTTGCCGGCGATCAGCAGGCTTGCGCTCAGAATGACCATGCCAACAACGCCGAGAGCGCACGCCACGCTCGGCGCGTCCGGTTCGATGCGGCCCATGAGCTGGTAAATCATTTTCGTGATCGGGGAAAACTGGTCACGCATCGCCAGAATCAGGCTGTCGCTGACTTCCAGCATGGCGAAGGAAAAAGTCAGAATCGTGCCGGCGACGAGGTTCGCCATGACCAGCGGCAGCGTGATTTTGCGCAGCGTCCGCCACGGCGAGGCGCCGAGGTTCGCGCTCGCCTCCTCCAGCGTCACGCTGGTTTGCTGGAACCCGGCGAACGCCGCGCGCACGATGTAGGGCAGCCGCCGCACGCTGTAGCTGACCACCAGGAGCAAAGTCGGATTCTGCCGCGGGTTGAGCCAGGCGATGTCGAAGTCGAAACCGGCCACGTAGCCAAACGCCAGCACGAGTCCCGGCAGCGCGAGCGGCAACATGGCCAGCGCGTCGAGGAGATTGGCGAAGGGAATGCGCCGGCGTGTCAGCAGCCAGGCAATCAACACGCCGAGCGCCAGGTCAACGCCCGCGCTGAGGCTCGCGTAGAACAGGCTGTTGCGGATGCTCGCCGCGGTCATGGCGTCGCGGAAGATGTCGGCGTAATGCGCCGTCGTCCACGCGGTCGGCAGAACGGTGATGAACCAGCGTTCGGAAAGCGACTGCACGATCACCGCCGCGTGCGGCAGCAGCGCGAGCACGATCACCCCGCCGAACGCCGCCCAGATGCCCGCGGTTTGCCGGGCGCTGGCGCACGTTTCCGTGCCGGCGGAGTGGCCGCGGGCGATCATTTCAAAGCGCCGGCCGGCGAAGAAACGTTTGGACACGAGGAACAGCACCAGCGTCAGGACGAGCACCAACACCACCAGCGCGTAGCCCTGCGGGTTCGTGTTCAGTTCGTTCAGCGAGTCGAAGATTTGCACCGGCACCACCCGCGAGAAACCAAAAATCAGCGGCGTGCCCAGGTCGGTGAATGCCCAGATGAACACGATGATCGCGCCCGCAAACCAGCCGGGCAGAATCAACGGCAGCGTCACCGTGCGGAACAGCCGCCAGCCGCCGGCACCGAGGTTCTGGGCCGCCTCGCGCAAGGTCGGGTCCACGTTCGCCATCGCCGCCGAGACGTTCAGGAACATCACCGGATACAGACTGAGGGTTTGCAGCGCCACGATGCCCCAGAAACCGCCCTGTCCCAGCCAGTCCACCGGCTTCGCTGGTGACAGCACGCCGAGTTGACCGAGCAGCAGATTCAGCGAGCCGAAGCGGGCCAGCAACTGCTGCAAACCGATGGCCCCGACAAACGGCGGCATGATCATCGGCACCAGGATCAGCCCGCCGAGCAGCGCCTTGCCGCGAAACGCGAAGCGCGTCATCAGTTGCGCCAGTGGCAACGTGATGAGCGTCGTCAAGCCCGTGGTCAGCAGCGCGATGGCAAAACTGTTCCAGAGCGCCTCGCGCTGGAGCGGACTGGCGAGCAGCAAACCGAAGTATTGCAGCGTAAACTGGCCGCCCTCGCCGAAGGCGCGTCGCAACATGAAGCTGACCGGATAAAACAGGAACGCGCCGAAGAAAGACAGCAGGAGGCCCAGGAAGGCCAGCGTTGTCCCGTTCAAATCAAACCGCTTCATGCGTGGTCTGAAGTTACGGGCCGCCCGGCCGCCCGGCAACGCGCAAGTCAGTCAGCCGCGGCGGACGAACGGTCCGGCAAAAGCATTGACACCGCGCGCGCCGCAGATAAGGTGTCCGCCGCTTTTGGTGATGGGGTCGTAGCTCAGTTGGTAGAGCACCACAATGGCATTGTGGGGGTCAGGGGTTCGAATCCCCTCGGCTCCACCATTCAACAAAAGGTTTCCCGCTTCCGGCAAAGGATCTTGGCCACGTTGAATCGGTCCGCTCGTCTGCAGGCGCCTTTCGTTCCCGCCACCAGTCTGGCTGCGGCAAATGAATTGAAGGGATTTAAGCCGCCTCTGCCGCCGTCAGCAATCGGATCAACTTCCACCATCGCCACAGCCAAGCCCACCGTCACGGGAGACGGGGCATTCCAACGTGTTAACCGCGGTCAGAATTTGAGTCTGGGACCGGGGCAGGATGCTTATGAACGGGCGTCTGACTTTGCTCCAGCCGTTCCTCCACGGGGACGTAGAAGACAGAATTGTTGCGCAGCACGCAGCCCGGCCGACCGGGAACACATTCGGCGTCCAGTCGCAGGCAGTAATCCTTTGCCACGTCAAAATGTGGGCACGCAAAGCTCATCGCACTGTCCACCGTAGGCGAGCATCGCATTTCGGTCAACGCCGGCGTGCCTTGCGGTCATGGGCGGAAACGGTCGTGTCTCGGCGCAGAATATCGTTCGACAGCGTCACCGTTTCCGCGAACAATGACCGGCCATGAACCGCATCACTGCAACGCTTGTCGCCATGGAGTTCCTGGTTTCCCTCGCAGCAGTCGCGTCGCCGTATAACCCCAACACGGACTGGTTCAAGGACGCGAAGCTTGGCGTCTTCATGCACTTCCTGCCGGCCGACAGGCAGGGGCTTGCCCTTGTGGATCGCTTTGACGTGGACGCGTTGGCGCGGCAATTGCAGGCGGCTGGCGCCGGATATTTTGTGATCACACTGGGTCAAAACTCGGGCTGCTTCATTTCGCCCAACGCGACTTATGATCGAATCACCGGCTACGCGCCGGGCGAGCGGTGCGCCAGGCGCGACCTGCCGCTGGACTTGTTCCGGGCGCTGCACCCGCGGGGCATCAAGCTGATGCTCTATCTGCCGTGCCAGGTTCCGAACCAGGATGCCCGGGCCCAACGCGCCTTCGGCCTGCGCGAAGGCCCGCAGGACCAACCGCTCTCGCTCGGATTCGCCCGCCAGTGGGCCGCGGTCATCCAGGAGTGGTCCGACCGTTACGGCGACAAGGTGGCCGGCTGGTGGTTCGACGGCGGTTACGAGCACATCCACTTCAACGAGGCCATCGCGCAAATCTACGAAAAGGCGGTGAAGCACGGAAATCGGCAAGTCATCGCGACCTACAACCCCGGCGTGAAGGTGATCCATTACACGGACGCGGAAGACTACACGGCAGGCGAGTTGAACGAACCGTTCACGGTGATTCCGGCCTCGCGCTGGCTGGGCGGTTCGCAATGGCACGCGCTGACGTTTCTTGGCTCCAGTTGGTCGCGCCGTGACACGCGGTATCCGACCGAGCAGTGGGTCAATTGGGTCAAGGCCGTGGTCCGGCACGAAGGCGTCGTCACATTGGACATGGGACCAAACTGGAATCCGGCCAACGGACCAATCGGCTCGCTGGACGAAACCCAATTGGCGCAGGTGAAGGCCATCAAGACGGCGATCCGCAGCGGCGCCAGCGCGCCCAAATGAAAACGGCAGGACCGGGCGCGGCGGCATCCACGCCGGCCCGATGCCGGCGCCAAGTTTTTCCCAAGGGAACGCCGAACGCGACTTTTGAATTATGAAAAACCGCTCTGTAGTCATGGCCGCAGTCTTTGCCTTGTTTGGTGCCACGGCCCTTGCCGCCGAACCGTTGCTGTGGATCGAAGGCGAAAGCGCCGCCCGCCGCGAAGTGCATCCCAACGCCTGGTTCGACGCGGTGGACCCGCAAGAACTTTCCAGCGGCGCGCAGATCGCCAACTTCTCCGAAACCAGCCAGCCCGACGGTTGGGCCGAATACGACCTCGCGACCCCGGCCGCCGGCAACTACCACTTCTGGCTCCGGGCCAATCCCTGCTCCGGCTTGAAGTTTCGCGTGGACGGCGGCGTGTGGACGACGCTGGACCAGCCGGCCCTGGAGGCGCGGGACCAACAGCACCGCAACGACCGCGGCTACGTCCGCAAGGTGCAGCAAGCGTTTAATGTCGCCGCCGACGGCACCCATGACGCGCGCACGATGACGTGGTTCAACGTCGGTGACCTCGACCTGGCCGAGGGCAAACACGTCATCCGGTTCAGCCTTGGCGGCGACACGCCGAACACCAAGCGCTTCGCCGCGCTCGATTGTTTCGTGCTCACCACCGGCGAATTCAAACCCAACTTCCAGTTCCATCCGGGCGAGGAACCGAAGGACATTGTGTCGGATGCGCCGGGCACGACCTGGCCGTTCGAGCCGGCGCGCGACACGTTCTCGCCGGAGGCGCAGTTCGACCTGCGCAGCCTGAACGAAAAGGTGGCGGGCGAGCACGGGTTCATCCGCCTCAGCCCGGACGGCAACGATTTCGTGCGCGGCGACGGCCAGCCAATCCGCTTCTGGGGCGGGTCGGATTACGTCCAGCGGCTGGCCCGTGAGCGGAAGGACCAGGGTATTCTGGAGCATCACGCGCGGTTCCTCGCCAAGCGTGGCGTGAACGTCGTGCGCCTGCATGGTGCCATCTACGCCAAGAAGCCCGGCAGCAAAGTGACCGACGTGGACGAGAACGAGCTGGACGAAATGTACCGCCTTGTCGCTGCGATGAAGACAGCCGGCATTTACACGATCATTTCGCCCTACTGGGCGGTGCAGGCCCACGCGCAGAAGGACTGGGGCGTGGCCGATTCGGGGAACGGCAACCTGACGGCGCTGCTGTTCTTCGACCCCGCGCTGCAACAAGGTTACAAGGCGTGGCTCAAACGCATCTACGCGGACGTGAATCCTTACACCGGCATCCCGCTCGCCAGGGATCCCGCCGTGGCGATCATCCAAATCCAGAACGAGGACAGCATGTTGTTCTGGACGATGCAGAGCGTAAAGGGCCAGGCGCTGTTGAACCTGCGCTCGCTGTTCGGCCAGTGGGTGCTGAAGAAGTATCACACCTTCGACAACGCCAGGAAGGCCTGGCAGGACTACAAGCACGACGACGACGATTTCGCCCACGGCCGCCCCGGCATGTTCATCGTCTGGGAACTCACCGAGGACGCGCGCAACAAGAAGGGTGACGCCCCTGGACGCGAGGCACGCCTGGCCGACCAGGCCGAGTTCATGGGGCGGTTGATGTTCGACTTCAACCGTGAAATCGCGCGCTACCTCCGTGACGATCTCGGCTGCCGGCAGCTTATCAACGCGGGCAACTGGCGCACCGCGGACCAGGTGGTATTGGATGATGTCGAGCGTTGGAGCTACACCGCCAACGACGTCATCGCCAAGAACCACTACTTCACCGGCATTCACAACGGCCTCAACACCGGCTGGCAGATTCTCGCCGGGCAGGTTTACACCTCGCGCTCCTGGACGCGCGACCCGATCGGCTCGCCGCTGTGCATCCGGCAGGTGGTCGGTCATCCGTTCATCATCAGCGAGAGTCTGTGGGTGCCGCCCTCGCTCTACGAGTCCGAAGCCCCGCTGATCGTGGCGGCGCAGAGTTGCCTCACCGGTCTGGACACCTTCTACTGGTTTTGCACCGGCGAGGAGGAATGGCAGCCGCCGTTGAGCAAATGGACCTACTCCGTGCCGACGACACTCGGCCAGTTCCCGGCGGCGGCGCTGGTGTTCCGCAAGGGTTACGTGAAGCAAGGGCCGGCGGTCGTCCACGAGGAACGCTCGCTGGCCGATGTCTTCGGCCGCAAGCTGCCGATGATCGCCGAGGAAGGCGCCTGGGATCCGAATCGCGACAAAGGTTCCATGCCCGCCGGCACGCCCATCAAAACCGCCGTGGACCCGCTCGCCTACCTCATCGGCCGCGTGGAAGTCAACTACGGCGGCCAGGCGGCGAACAGCCGTGTCGTCAACCTTGGTCCCTTCATTTCCGCCGACCGCAAACTGGTGAAAAGCATCACTGGTGAAATCACCACCGATCTCCGCCGCGGGCTGTTCCTCGTCAACGCCCCCAAGGCCCAGGCCGCCGTGGGCTTTCTGGGCTCGGCCGGACCACTGCAACTCGCGGATGTCACCATCGCCTGCACGAACGACTACGCGTCCATCGTGGTCGTGCCGCTGGACGACCAGCCGATCGCCAAGTCCCGGCGGGTGCTGGTGCAGGTGGGCACTTCCAGCCGGCCCACCGGGTGGGAGGAGCGTCCCATGCAGGTGCCGACTCCCGAAGGCCCCGTGGCCGGCGCGCGCATCTGGAACACGGGCAAATTCCCGTGGCAGGTGAAGAACACCGCGGCCAGCGTTGCCGTCCGCAATCCGCGCCTCGCGAAGGCGATCCTGCTCGACGCCAACCTGAACGCCACCGACACACCGGTGACGTTACGCTCCACGAGGAGCGGCGTCACCGCAACGTTGCCGACCAACTCGATGTATATGGTGCTCACCGACGGGAAGTAGCCGTCCGCCGCGCCGGTTGGCTGAACCACCGCCTGTTCACCTGTGCTTCCCGCCGGGTGCGTCGTGGTTCAATCCGGCCTCTTGACGGTCGCCCGCCCACGCCGGCGGTTGCTGCAGACGGAACAACATTTCGCCGGCCTTCGGGACAAGGAGCACGCCTTCGTCTTCGCGGTGGGCGAAGTCTTCCTGGCGCAGGCTGCACGGGTCGCGGTAGCCGAGATTGATCTTCCGGCAAACGCTTTCCGGGATGGCGGTGGCGAGCGTCACCTGGGCGCGGAATCTCTCGACGCCGTTTTCAAAGGTGCCGATGCCGCGGACGTGCGTCGAGTGCGCGAGCACGCCCCACGGGAAATGCTTGAACTTGTCCCATTGCTTCAGGAAGTAGTCGCGGCAGTGGTAGCCAACTTCTTCAATGACCGCGCCGTGACTGACGCAAATTTCGGCGATGTGCGGCGCGTAAATGATAAGCTCGCCTCCGTCGGCCAGCACCGGCTCCAGCTTGTACATGCACTTTGCACCGGTCCAAAGCTCGTCATACATCGGCGGCGCGCAGGAAAGGATGGTGTGAAACGGGCGGTCCTTGTAGGTGATGTGCAAACGGCGCGACAGTTCGCTGGCGGCTGCCCACGCGCCTTCCGGCGTGCCGGCGTAAACGCCCGCGAGATCGTGCCCCTCGACGACCAGGCAGAAGCAGAGTTTGGGCACGTTGACGAGCGCCCCGGCCTTGTCCACCACGCGGCGGACGGGCGTCCACTGGTTGCCAATGATCATCGGATTGGTGACGACCGCGCCGAGCCAGTGGAAGAAGTTCAGAATTTGCGGGCCGGCCACGCCGGGGAAGAGATACTTGTTGCCGCCGCTGAAGCCAACGACCTCGTGCGGGAACACGGGGCCGACGATGATGACCTGATCGTAGTCGAAGACGAGCTTGTTGACCTCCACCGGCACGTCCATTGCGAACAGGCCGCCGGTAAGCGCGCGGATTTCGTTCGCCGCGAGCGTGCCGACCCGCCGGAGCGCCGCGGGATTGTCCCAGGCGTGATTGTGAAAGACGACTTTGCCGTAACGACCGCGACGCTCTTCCTCTGTGATTTCCAACCGCCGGCAAATGGCCTCCCCGCTCATCGGCTGGTGTGTGCCCAGCGCGACGAGGATGTCGAAGGCTTTCGTCACGCCGCCGATCTGGGTGTGGAGCGTTTTGAACATCAGCCCAACCGGCGCCGTGCGCGTGCCGTCGGGAATGATCAGGAGAACGCGCTGGCCGCGGTAGGCGTCGGGCGGGCACGCGGCGGCAACAACCTCGACGACTTGCGCGGGCGTGACCGTGCCGCAGGATGGAGCGGCGGAAGCAAGCAGCGAATTCATCAGCGGAAACAGGCTAACCCTCGGAAGCCGGGCAGGCAAGGCACACCGGCCGGCACCACCGTAGTTCGCGTATGAACAGAACTCGCCGGCGGGTTGCGACCGTCCTCAGCCTGTGGATGCCTTTGCGTCCGTCGGATCAGCCGCACCAACGCCGCGTGCGTTTGACGTTCGCCAGCGCTTCCTTCGCGATTTTCACGTCCTCGGCCACCTGCCAGTCGAACATGCCGGCGAGGACGAAGTCCGCGCCGTTGTCGAAGGCGTACTGGAACGCGCGCTGCGGCGGGATGGCACCCGCCGCCATCACCTTGAACGCGATGAACGGCTTCTTGACGTTGAACAGGAAGTCCGCGACCTCCTCCGGATCCTTGCACCAGGAGTTGTCGTAAAGGCCGAGGTCTCCGGTCTCGCCCGGCCGCGGTGCCGAGGGGTAGTCGTGTGTGTGCAGCGTCTTTTGATAGAAGTCCACGTCAATGTTGGCTTTAACGCACGCCTGGATGGCTGCCAGACCGTGCCCGGCCACACCCGCGATCACCTTCTGCGATTTGATCAGGTCCACGATCCTGGCAATCGTGTCAAGGTCGCCCTGCTCGTAAAGCGCATCGGTCGTGTCGCCGGTGATATGGATGGCGACCGCGCCCAAATCCACCGCCTTCTTCACCTGCGTAAAGCCGCCTTGCAGGTCGAGCCGCACCTGGGCAAACCACTTCATCTTGCCGCCGCGTTTCCAGTGCGCCTGCAAATCCTGGTTGCCGTCCATGACGTAGCTGTTCATGGCGGTGATGCCGTGCGTCTCGGCCAGTTCGAGCGTCGCGGCCACCCTGGACTCGGTGTTGTAATGCTTCATCAGCGCGGCGACATAGGGCAGATCGCGGCTGTGCGCGTAGCCGGAAATGAGGTTGCCGCCCAGAATCAACCGGCTGAACTCCACGCTGGCGATGTGGCCCACCGGCAGCGATTCCACGGCCGCCGGCAACGGCGCGACCGGCGGGACGTTGACCTGTTGTTCGGCGGTCGCTCGCAACGGCGCAGCGGCGGAGGCGAGAACCGTGGCCTTCACGAAGGCGCGACGATCTAGACGGGTGCTCATGGCAAAATCCTTTCTTGGCAACGGGCGTTCATTGAACTTTCGGCGCAAAATGCGCTGCTCGCCGGGAGAATTCAATCTTCGTTTGCGCGGTTGCCGGGAAAGACCGGGTAGATCGTGATCCCCTGTGGGGAAGCACAAGGTATTGCGCACCCCGCCTCCAAGGTTGGGCGCGGGATGGTGGATGCGACGCACGCAATCGGGTGCGTCGGCGGATTGTCCGGCGAAAGCCCGGGCAACTTTCGCGCAAAGCCGCTGCAAAGCGGGCTTCTTCCCTCCGCACCGGTACAGTTTGCCAGGATGGCGGACAGAAGCGCGGGCTGACGTGCGACAGGTGTTTTCCAGCTTGACGGCGGCAGGTTTGGCTTGCACGCTAAACGCTTAGCCAGCAAGATATATCATGCCATCCAAAGAAAGGAGCCAGCCATGAATCTCAACCGTCGTCAGTTTCTGAAACGCACGAGCGGCGCCGCCGCGGCATTGTCGGCCGTCCCGGCACTTGGCGCCGATGTTTTCGGCAGATACAGAACCGCCCTTGTCGGCACCGGCTGGTGGGGCATGAACATTCTTGGCGAGGCGATCGCCTCCAAGCGCGCCAAGGTCGTCGCCCTGTGCGACGTGGATGACGCCCAGCTCAAGCCGGCGACGGACAAGGTGGCGCAGCTTACCGGTGCCCGGCCACGCACCTACCGCGACTATCAGGAGTTGCTGGACTTGGAGCGGCCGGAGATTGTCATCGTGGCCACGCCCGACCATTGGCATCCGTTGATCACCATAGCCGCCGTCACCGCGGGGGCCCATGTGTACGTCGAGAAACCGATCGGCCACACAATCAACGAGGGCCGGGCGATGGTGGCCGCCGCCCGCAGATACGGCCGCACGGTGCAGGTGGGTCTGCACCGGCGTGTCTCGCCGCACAACATCTCGGCGATGAACTTTCTGCGATCCGGGAAGGCGGGGAAAATCGGGTTCGTCCGGGCGTTCGTCATGTATGACGGTTTGCGCCGGCCGGAGCAGGGCAAGCCCAATGAGGCGGCGCCCAAAACGCTCGATTGGGACCGTTGGTGCGGCCCGGCCCCGCAGCGGCCTTACAACAAATTGATCCACCCGCGGGGCTTCCGGCAATTCCTCGACTACGCCAACGGGACACTGGGCGACTGGGGCGTTCATTGGATGGACCAGATTCTGTGGTGGTCGGAGGAGCGGTGGCTGCGGCGCGTTTTTTCCAGCGGCGGGCGGCCGATCAGCGGTCCCGGAGTGAACCTGCCGGACGTGCAGACGACGGACGCACCGGAGGCGCAGTCGGTGACGTTCGAATTCGAGACCTTCACCGCCGTCTGGGAACACCGGCTTTTTGCGGGCAACCTCACGGAGAAGGGCGAGAACGTGGGCTGCTATTTTCACGGCACTGAAGGCACGCTTCATCTCGGCTGGCTGGACGGCTGGAAGTTTTATCCGGTGGACCGGAACCAGCCGGTCATTGAAGAACCGGCCAAACTGCACCAGCCGGACAACCAGAACATCAAGGAGCTTTGGGCCGACTTCATCAGCGCCATCGAGCAAAACCGGCTGCCGGTCTGCGACATCGAGTCCGGTCATCGCTCGACCACCATGAGTCTCCTGGGAATGCTCAGTCTCAAGCTCGGTCGCTCGGTGCTGTGGGACGGCCAGAGCGAAGCCATCAAGGGCGACGCCTTCGCGAACACCTTGCTCAGGCGCGATTACCGTCCGGGCTACGATTATCCGTGGGTTTGACCGCGGTGCTCGCGGCGTGGGGGCCGCGGTTTCTCCTCGAAACCGTGAGGCCGTTTGAGTTTACAGTTGCGCCGGTCGGCGACGAAAATGGATGATTGCAGATGTTAAGGAGTGTGTGCTTAGCTGGCTGCAGTTCGGATCGCTTGAACCTGGGTCTGACCTGGTTGATGTTCGGTGCGCGTTGACGACGAAAATGTAAAACGAACCGCTGAAGCACGTTCATGAAAACCTTGTTTCTGCTGAGCTTGCTCGCCTTGAGTGCGACTGACGGCGGCCTTCGGATCGCAGCCCAGAACTATTCCCTCGACTGGGGCAAGGTCTCTGGCGGCGGCGGCACGAGCACTGGTGGTGTTTTTGCGGTCACCGGCACCATCGGCCAGGCGGACGCGAGCACTGCCGTCATGAGCGGCGGCAATTTCACTCTCACGGGCGGTTTCTGGAGCATCTTGGCGGTGGTGCAAAGCGAGGGCGCGCCGACTCTAACCATTTCCATGAGCCCGACAGGGCAACTGGTCGTGTCATGGCCGGAGTCAACGACTGGTTGGGTGCTCGAGTGGTCGCCTTCAGTAAACGGGGTAAACGCGGGTTGGAAGCAGATTGATCCTTCGTCCTACCAAGTGGAAGGAACCCAGTTGAAGTATTATTCCCCGGAGGCCGGGAGCAACCAATACTACCGCTTGCACAAGGTGCAGTAACGTCTGGTTTTTAGTTGCTGCGCGAAGCCGCGTGAAGCGGATTCACTGCGTTGTTCCATTTCAACTCTTCCCACCTCGCAGCGCCGCAACGCCATTTCGGAGCGTGTGTTATCCGCCCACGCTCAGGATGTCGGAAACAGCAGCCGCTGGATTTGGGGCACGGACGCGGTGCCGGTGGTGCCGAGCTGGTGGATGACAATCGAGGCGGCGGCCATCGCCAGTTGCATCGCTTCACGCACCGTAGCGCCCGCCGCCAGGGCCGCCGCCAGGTTCGCCGTTACCGCATCGCCGGCGCCGACGATGTCGATTTCACCCCGCAAGGGCAGGGCGGGGACATGCTTCGTCGCGCCGTCGGGTGTTGCGCCGATCATGCCGCGCTCCGCCAGGGTGACAAAGACGGTCCGGCCCTGTCGTCGCGCGAGATCCGCGGCGAGGGGCTTGAGCGCGTCAACTTCGGCGTCGCCGGTGGAACCCGTCAGCAACGCCAGTTCCTTGCCGTTCATTTTGAAGATGACCGGCGGGAAGCCGCGCAGACTCCGGCGGCTGTCGGCCAGGATCGGCAAGCCCGGCCGGCGGGCAGCGATTTGCTGCACCTGACTCAACACGCGGCTGGTGACCACGCCCGTCTCGGCGAGGTCCACTTGGTCCATCAAGATCGCGGCGTCCACTTCATCCGCCAACGTGTTCAAGGAGGCTGCCAGCTTCGCACTGACCGCGTCCGGAGTCGGCGTCCAGTTTTTAGTATCCAACCGGTTCAATTCGACGGGCGGATTGCCAGCCCTCACCACCAACGGCTTGCAGTAGGTGAAGGTGCGCCGCTCGGCGGTTTGCAGAAAATGGTCGAGTCGCACGCCGGCCCTCGCCTGCAACGCACGGACGAGTTCATAACCTTCGCCATCCTCGCCACAAAAGCCCACCGGATAAATCGCGCCGACGCCGAGGGCGACGAGATTGTTGAGGATCGTGCCCGCGGCGCCGGGTTGGCTGCGGACGTTGGCGACGTTATGCACCGGCAGGCCGGTTTCCAGAGAAGTTTCGGCCTTCGACGGATCAATTTCCAGATAACGGTCGAGGCAAAAGTCGCCGACGATGGCCACACGCAGTTGGGCGTAGCCGGTGGTCAGGGCGAGGGAGCGGTTGGGTAACATGGCCGGAACTTAGAGGCTGTTGAGCGCGAAGATGTCGTCCAGGTTGTATTTCAAATCCACGTAACGCGGGCCAGCGCCGTGGCCATCCACGAAGACAATGTTCGCGCGCACATTGTGCCGGCAGCCGGGCTGCTTCGGCGGGAGATAGTTCTTCCAATCGTGGGTGGCGGGATCCGGCGGGAAAGTGACAATTTCGGTCATGTAGCCGCTCGACGGCACTTTGTTGGGGTCATAAGGGACGCCCGTGTCGCCCATCAGCCAGACCTGGCTTGGCCGGAGAATTTCCGTGATGCGGCGGCTGTGCTGGGGAGTGCCGCCGCCCACGTTGAAGCCGTAGCGGATGATCGTGCTCTCGACCGGCCCGTAGCCTTCCCACCGGGTGTCGAACACCGTGCTGATGTCCCGATCGCGGACGGCCGGACAGCGCCAGACGTTGTTCGAGACACTGGTGGCCACCATGTAGTGGTTGGTGGAAAGAAGCTGCCACCACCAGAGGCCGCCGGCCGCCACGCCGCCGCCGGTCCACCATTTGGTGTAAAGGTCGGGGAAGGACTGGTTGAAGTCGTCGGCGTAAAGGATGAAGGCCAGGCCAACTTGTTTGATGTTCGACGAACATTTGACGCTGTTGGCGCGGGTCTTGGCCCGTGATAACGCGGGCAACAGAAGGCCCGCCAGGATGGCAATGATCGCGATGACCACCAGCAGTTCGATCAAGGTGAACGCGCCGGATCGTTCCGGCGGCTGGTGTCGGCAAGTGTTCATGCGTGGCCGGCGCCGCGTTCAGGCGTCCGCGGACGCCGTTGCGCGAGCCATCGCCGTGGCTGGCGTTCAGAGCCGGCGCAGCGCGTGGAAAAGATGGTGCAGGAACGTGACATTGTCGCACTGAACATAGTGCATGGCGCCGCCCATGCGCGAATAGCTCTTGCAGAATCGGAGGTAGTAGGCCGGGTTGTCCCGCGGCGGCTCGCCTTTCGTCCAGTCCCAGCCGCCGCCATCCTGCAGGTCCACGACGTAGATGGAGTGGCCGCTGACGATGGGCCGGCCGGCCTGCAGGCGAAGGTTGTTCACGCAGCTCAACGATTTTTCGAAAACCTGCGGCCCCATGATCGCGGAGCCGATGGACAGCACCACGCCGCCGTCGAGTGATTCCACAGACTCGACAAACCGGCGGAAATCGAGCCCGGCCGCGCGGCCGATGACGGCGCCGTTGAACATCGGATGGTTCGTGATGATGTCGTAGCCGATGCCCGGATGCGCGGTGAACGGCACGTCATGGCGGAAGGCGTTGGCCAGCGGCGAGGCGTTCCGCCATTGATGATTCAGCAGCAAACGCCCTGGCGCGAGTCCGTGCTGGCGCAGGGCGAGGAGCAGGTCGGCGCGGGCGGGTGTCAACGGGTTCGCCGGCTCCGCGCGGATTTGTCGCTCCAGTTCTTCCGGCGCCGGCAGCAGGCCGCCGTCCTGGTAAATGAACCGGCCCAGCGCGCGGCCGTAGCCCTCGCCATTGATGCCGCCGATGAGCAGCGCGAGATGAATGTTGCGGCCGGTTTCGTCCCAGGTGCCAAAGGTTCCGGTGGCGACGTTCGCGCGGACGCTTTCCGTCGAGCGGCCGAGCCAGGAGAATTCCCAGTCGTGAATCGTGCCCGCGCCGTTGGTCGCAAGGTGGCTGACCCAACCGTGGTCAAGCATCTGCACGAGCAGAAGCTGGCCGCCGTTTTTGATGAGATGCGCGCCATAAATCACCATCACGGAGGCGCGACGCGCCAGGGCGGCGTGGATGTTGCGGGCACAGTCGCCAATTGTGTTTGCCAGTGCATCACTGACGGCCGGCGGCGCGTCGGATGGTTCGACGAGCACGTCGGACAGCGTCGTCAGACTTTGTCGTTCCGCGAGCGGGAAGACTTGCAGCCGGGACAAGTCGGTCTTCGGGGTTGGGTTCATCGGCCAAGAATGAGTTGAAGCAGCGTCAGCGCGTCGCGGAAATCCGGGATCACCACGTCGGCGCCGACGCCCAGCAGGCGCTGGCGCTTCCATTCGTCGAAGTTGCCGGAGCCGTTGTTGGCCTCGTCGCTGGCCACGGCCACGGCCAGGCCGCCAACCTGCTTGGTATTCTCGATTTCCACGTAGCCGTCGCCAAAGGAGAGCAGTTGTTCCCCGCGAATCTGGTTTTCGCGCAGAATTCGCTCGATGACCATCTTCTTGGAAAACTTTTTGAAGTCGTCCAGCGCGCCATAGACGTGCGGGCCGAAGTAGCGGGTCAAGTCCAGCAGCTCGGATTCCTGCTTCACAAATTGCTCGTCTGTGCCGCTGGCCAGATAGAGGTGCAGGCCGCGGCGCCGCAGTTCCTCCAGCAGCGGCCGCGCGTGGTAAACCAGCAAGTCTTCCGGCCGGATCGTGCCCGCGCGCAGACCGTCCACGCGGACGCGGATGCGATCGTCCAACCGGCGCAGATATTCGTGTTTGTACCACAGCGGATCGCGCGGCACGCCGCCGCGTTCCGTGATCCGTTCGGCCAGTTGGATCATCTGGTAAATGGTTTGCTTGCCGTTCAGCCGCATGATGTCCTCGAAGGCGAGGCGGCGCAGGTCATCGTCTGTTTCGCCCGGCCGGCGCGGCAACGCCTCGACGAACATGGGCACCATCACCTCCGGCCAGCCCTGGCGGATGAGCGACAGCGTGCCGTCAAAATCGAACAAAACGTGGCTGATGTCGGGCCGGGGCGCGAAGCCCGGGGTGAACTCTACCCGGCCGGTAAACGAGGTGGCAGCAAGCATCGCGTCTGTGACTAGCGGGGAAACGGGCCGCTGTCAACGCGGAGGCACGGCCGCGCGGCGAAGAAGGCTTGCGTTTGGCAGGGCATCCTGCGAACACAGTGGCCCGCGCCCGGTCGGTCGCTGGCCGCGCCGGTCGCAATTTGATGCCGATGCTGCCATGAATATGACTTCTGCCACCGTGAGCCGCCGTGATTTTGCCAAGTCTCTCGCCGTTGCCAGCGTCGGTTTCGCGGCCGGGATTCCCGTTCAGGCCCAACCCGCGCCCGCACCCAGAATGAAGCTGGGCTACGACTGCTTCTCCATCCGCGCGTGGGGCTGGAAAGCGCCGCAGATGATTGATTACGCCGCGTCCTTGAAGCTGGACTCGCTGTTCATCACCACGCTCGACGCGCTGGAGAGCTTCGACGATGCCTACCTCGCCAACGTAAAAGCCCGCGCCGCGGACAAGGGCGTTGACCTGATGCTCGGCTCGTGGAGCATTTGCCCGACCTCGAAGGCGTTCAATCCGAAGTGGGGCACGGCCGAGCAGCACCTGACGCTCGGCATCCGGCTGGCGAAGGCGCTGGGCTCGCCCGTGTTCCGGTGCGTGCTCGGCACGCGCGACGACCGCCGCACGCCCGGTGGCATCGAGCAACGCATCGAGGACACCGTCAAGGTCTGCCGCGCCGTGCGCAACCGCGCCCTGGATGCCGGCGTGAAAATCGCCATCGAAAATCACGCCGGCGACATGCAGGCGCGGGAGTTGATCACGCTGATCGAGGCCGCCGGCAAAGACTACGTCGGCGTCACCTACGATGCCGGCAACGCGGCCTGGACGCTGGAGGATCCGGTTGCCAGCCTCGAAAAACTCGCGCCCTACGTGCTCTGCACCCACATTCGCGACTCGATGATCTGGGAATACGAGGACGGCGCGAAGGTGGCGTGGACGGCCATCGGCGAAGGCTGCACCGACCTGAAAACGCTGTTCGCCAAAATCACGCAGCTTTGCCCCGGCGTCGGCGTCCATGCCGAGATCATCTCCGGCTTCTCGATTGATTTTCCGTATTTCAAAGCCGGCTTCTGGGATGCCTGGTCCAAGGCCCGTGGCGTGGATTTCGTGCAGTTCCTTGAACTGGCCAAGCGTGGCCGGGAGATTCCGCGCGGCCAGCCGGACGACAAGGCTTACCAGCAGGCGGAGCTGGAGCGCAGCCTGCGGACCTGCAAGGAAACCTTCGGTCTGGGGCTGAAGGCGTGAGGTTTGGCGGGCCGCCGCGCGACGAATCCGCGCTTGTCAAACGCCAGGGCGGTTTTCTAGAGTGCCGCCAGCAATTTAGAACACCGTTATGAAAAAATCCGCCGCCCGCGAATTCTTCCCCGGCATTGACAAGGTCCAATACGAGGGACCGAAGTCGAAAAATCCGCTCGCCTTCAAGCACTACAATCCCGACGAACTCGTGGACGGGAAAACAATGAAGGATCACCTGCGTTTTTCGGTGACTTACTGGCATACGATCCGCGGCCAATTGGCGGACATGTTTGGCGTGGGCACGGCGATCCGGCCGTGGGAAGACGGCACCAATTCGCTGGCGATGGCCGAGACGCGGGCGCGCGTGGCCTTCGAATTCATGGAGAAGCTGGGCGCTCCTTACTACGCCTTTCACGATCGCGATGTGGCGCCGGAGGGCAGGGACCTGCGCGAGTCGAACAAGAACCTCGACGCGATCGTCAGGGTGCTCAAGGCCGAACAGGAGCGCACCGGCATCAAACTGCTCTGGGGCACGGCCTGCCTGTTTGTCCACCCGCGTTACTGCCACGGCGCCGCGACGAGCTGCAACGCCGACGTGTTTGCCTACGCGGCCGCGCAGGTGAAGAAGGCCATCGAAGTCACGCACGAACTGGGCGGCGAAGGCTACGTCTTCTGGGGTGGCCGCGAAGGCTACAGCACGTTGCTCAACACCGATCTGAAGCGCGAACTCGACCATCTGGCCGCGTTCCTGCACATGGCGGTGGATTACAGGAAGTCCGTCGGTTTCAAGGGGCAGTTCTACATCGAGCCCAAGCCCAAGGAGCCCACCAAGCACCAATACGATTCCGACGCGGCGGCCTGCCTGAACTTTCTGCGTCAATACGACCTGCTGAAGTCGCTCAAGCTCAACATCGAGACAAACCACGCGACGCTCGCGGGGCACACCATGCAGCACGAGCTGGAGACCGCCATCGCCGCCAATGCGCTCGGTTCCATTGACGCGAACACCGGCGATCTGCTGCTCGGCTGGGACACCGACCAGTTCCCGACCAACCTCTACCTGACCACCGAGGTGATGCTTTCAATCTTGAAGATGGGCGGCTTTGCCACCGGCGGCACAAACTTCGACGCCAAGGTGCGTCGCGAGAGCTTCGAGCCGGTGGACTTGTTCCACGCCCACATCGGCGGCATGGACACGTTCGCGCGCGGATTGAAAATCGCCAGCGCCATCCGCAAGGACGGCCGGTTGGCGGAGTTCGTCAAATGTCGCTACAGCTCGTGGGACAGCGGCGTCGGCGCCGACATCGAGAAGGGCAAGGTCGGGTTCAAGGAACTCGAAGCCTACATGCTCAAGCAAGGTGAGGCGGCGGCGAATACCAGCGGCCGGCAGGAGTTGCTGGAAAACCTCATCAACGACTTCATCTGAGCGGGAGTTGAGAACCACGAACAACCCGGTCGGCTTGCGACTGCGCCGTCCGGGTCGTTTCATGTTCACTCCCCCGGTGTTGCTGAACGCCGATCGAAGCGGGCGGGCGGCATCCGTCAATGATCGGCCGGCTTTTCCGTCGCGGCGGCGTGCTTTTCCAAACCGGCAAGCACCTCGGCCGCGTGGCCGGCGGTTTTGACCTTGGGCCAGATCTCGGCGATGCGGCCGTCCGGCCCGATGAGGAAGGTCACGCGGTGGATACCCAGCCCGACCCGGCCCATGAAGCTTTTCTCGGCATAGACGCCGTAAGCGGTGACGATTTTTTTGTCGGCGTCGGCCAGCAACGGAAAGGGCAGTTTGAAAAGGCCGGCGAATCGTTCATGCGATTTGACTGAATCGTTGCTGACGCCCAGCACGACCGCACCGCGGGCCTGGATGGCGTCCCAGTTGTCGCGAAAACCGCACGCCTCGACCGTGCAGCCCGGCGTGTTGTCCTTCGGGTAGAAGTAAAGCACCACCCAGCGGCCACGGAGTCCCGCGAGCGACACGGCTTCGCCGTTTTGGGTTGGAGCGGTGAAATCCGGGGCGACATCGCCGACCTTCAGTTTCAATTCCAGTTTTGCCATAAAGTCCAACACGCCATCGTCGCGTTCGCGCGACCACGTTGCGTCGGCAATGTGCCAGACAAACCGGCGGGCGTAAACAGGCAGTCGCCGTCCGGACGCGGCGAATCATTTCGCAGCGGCGGGCGGCGTATGGCGGCGACGCATCATGGCGATGCCGTCGCGCAGGTAGAGCAGGCCGGAAATTCCCGTCCCAGCCGTGGCCGCCGCGGCCAGGATGAACAGCCAGTGCGGATCCCATTTCAACAAGGCCCACAGCACGCAGGCCATCTGGAACACCGTGGCGGCCTTGCCGATGATGTGCGGGCGCACCGTGCCTTTGCCGACGAGGTAGTTCACCAGCACCAGCAACACCAGCAGCATCACGTCGCGGCACAACACGGTGGCGGTCAGCCAGAGCGGAATGCGGTCCAACTGCGGCCCGTTGTCCAGCGACAGGATGACCAATCCGAGCACCAGCAGCAGCTTGTCTGCCAGCGGATCGAGCAGCGCGCCCATTTCGCTGCGTTGATTGAAATGCCGCGCCACCCAGCCATCCACGCCGTCGCCGACGGCCGCCACCGTGAAAAAACTGATCGCGAGCCAGCGGTAGAGGTCTTCGCCATTCTCCGTGTAGGCCAGCAGCGCCACGATGAAGCAGGGCACCAACACGATCCGGCCGATCGTGATCTTGTTGGCGGTGGTCATGCGCATGCCGGCATTGTGGTCGGGACGCGCGCCACCGTCAACCCGCAGCGTGCGCCGCCCGGACTTCGAGCGTCAGCAATTCAAGCGGCCATGATGAAGTTGCGTCCTTCACGGAAGCCCCGGCCGGTGAGCGCGCCGCGAATCAATTCCCTCGCGCCGCGCCTGGCCACGTAGCCAACGATAAACACCGCGTGCGGGGGCGGTAATGCTTCCGGACCGATGACCGGGCCATTCGCCAGACGGCGCCCTCGCTTTTTCGGGTCAATGTCCACGTAACCAGCGATCCGGACGCCGTGGCGCGTCAGCAGCTCGGCGCGCTTGCGGGTCGGCCGGCCCGCGCCCCAGACCAACACCGGTTGGCGCCCGGCCACGTGCAGGTTCAACCAGCGGGCGAGATAACCGGCCTTGCACCGATAGAACGCCTCGACCGCGTAGCGCGGGTCGCAACGCGAGAGCCGTGCCGGCGGATCATTCCACGTCAGCAGCACGCGCGGCACCTTGGCCATCCGGACGCCGGCCTCCAGCCAGCGCAACCACAACTCGTAATCCTCCGGGAAATCGCCGTCGCGATAGCCGCCCCAGCGACTCACCAGCTCGCGTCGGAACAGAACCGACGGATGGGCAAACGGCGATTCGACAAACCGGTTCAGCGCAATGTCCTCCGGCGTCATTACCGTGTTCAACCAGTCCACATGCAGCGCATAGCCGGCCTGACGGGCGCGGCTCCCGCCGAATTCGATCCGGCAGCCGACGACGCCGATCTCCGGCCGGTTGGCCAGAAGCGCCGCCTGTTCGGCCAGCCGTTCGGGATGCGCGACATCGTCGGCATCCATGCGTGCGATGAACTCGCCGCGTGCCGCGGCCAGGCCCGCGTTCAACGCTGCGACAATGCCGCTGTGCGGCTGGCTGACCACGCGCAAGCGCGCCTCGCCGGCGGCTTCCTGCCGCAACCGCCCGGTGGTGCCGTCGGTGGAGCCGTCGTCCACTGCCACCAGTTCCCAGCCGGCGAACGTCTGCCGGCGGATGCTCGCCACGGCCTGGCCGACAACGCCGGCGGCGTTGAACACCGGCATCACCACGCTGATCAGCGGCTGGTTCATGGTCCGATTCAACTATGGCGGCCGCTGCTGTTCAAGCCGGTCCGCCCCGCGCGCCGGCCGGGCCGCGAATTATCCGGGCCGCGCAATTTGACAACGCAAGGTGACGTTCGTAGCTTGGGCGTGTAGTCTGCTAATTGAAGAAATAAGAGTTAGTGAATAGACTGCCACGCCCAAGCCTATGAACCAAACCCTCCCTGTTCGCCGCCCGTTCCCGGACCAAGGTTTCAACGTCACGCTGCGCCGGCTGCACCCCGTTGTCTGGGGCGCCGGACTTCTGCTTGCCTGCACGGCCAGCGCCGGCGGATTTACCACGCTCACGTTGCCCACGCTGACGGACGACATCCGGACGTGGACGGATGGCGCGGTCTATGATCCGCTGTTTCCCAGCAGTTCGCAGACCTTCGCCGGGGTTCCGTTTGATTTTCAGAGCGATGCGAACGGCAACACCGTCTTTTACGGCGGCACGCTCGGCAGCCCCGTTTCGGACACACTGGACATCCCGGTGAGCCAGTTCGGCATCCGCAAGGTTTACACCATCATCAACACGGCCTTTGGTGTCTCGGGAGGCAACGTGGGTTCAGTCACGTTCAACGGCTCCGGCGGGCTGACCTACACGGTGGACCTGATCGAAGGCGCGAATGTGCGCGATCACTACTATGGCGGGTTTGTGGACACGACTTCGGACCCGACCACCACCGAGGCGGTGTTCGGACTGAATTCGCCGGGAAACTCGCATTTGGACATGCAGGCCTTCACGCTGCCGAGTTCGTTCAGCACGGCCACGCTGACGGACATTCAATTCTACTCCGTTGCCGATGCCAGCAACGGAAAGCCGTTTCTGGCGGCGGCCACCGTGTCCACCGTCCCCGAGCCGGCCGCCTATGGAACGCTGTTCGGCCTGGGCCTCCTGGCGGTGACGGGCTTGCGACGCCAGCGTGAACTCGCCTTGCGCAAAGATCCGTAGCCGCCGCCGGCGTTCGGTGCAGCGGTGGAACTCGCTTGTCTGGATGTCAAACCGCGCCGGGCATTGCGGCGTGAAGCTGCGGAACGGGGTTTTCGCGCGGCGCCGGACGGCAAGTCATCGGTTCGCGGTGCCCCTTGCGCAGGGTGGCTCGGGAGAACGATTCGTTGGCAGGCCCGAGCCGTTCCCAGACCGCGTGAGCGGGACGGCCGGAACAGCGCTTGCGTTGGCGCTTGGGTGCGCTTAAAAAGAGCGCCGTCACAAATGAACGCCACTTTGCACGTCAAACGCTCCCGCGGTTCTGTTTCCCGCCGCCACTTCCTTCGCACGGCCGCCGCGGTGGTCGGGGTTCCGCTCCTGGTTCCCGCGTCCACGCTCGGCCTCGCCGGCACCGTGGCGCCGAGCAACCGGCTGGTGATGGGCTGCATCGGGGTGGGCGGGCAGGGGACGCGCGGCATGGCGGGCGGCATCTGGGCGCCGGAAGGCGGTTTCATCGGCCGGCCGGAGATTCACATCGTCGCCGTTTGCGACGTGAATCGGAACAACCGCAACCACGCCCGCGACATCGTCAACGCCAAATACGGCAACCAGGATTGCGCGACCTACGGGGATTTCCGCGAACTGCTCGCGCGGCCGGACATTGACATCGTTCTCTCCGCGACGGGCGAGCGCTGGCACCCGCTCATCGGCATCGCCGCCGTCGAAGCCGGCAAGGACATTTACTCGGAGAAACCGGTTTCGGTGACGATTGCCGAGGCACGTGCGCTGGCCAACACCGTGAAGCGCACCGGCCGCATTTTCCAGATTGGCACGCAGCAACGCTCGATGGCGAACTTCCGTTTCGCGTGCGAACTCGTCCGCAACGGCTACATCGGCGACCTCACGCTCGTCACCGGCGACATTGATCCCGGCGTGCCGCCCGTGCCGGACCTGCCCGGCGAACCGGCGCCGGACTGGCTGGATTACGACATGTGGCTGGGGCCGGCGCCGTGGCGGCCTTACAACTCCCGCGTCGTTGGCAGTTGGATGGGATGGTATGACTACTCCGGCGGCGACATGACGAACTGGGGTGCGCACGTCTGGGACATTGTTCAGTGGGGTTTGGGCATGGACGATTCCGGGCCGGTTGAGATCATTCCGGCAAACGGCAAGGACGTGAAATACCTGACCTACCGCTACGCCAACGGCGCGACGGTCGTCCGCAACCACATTCCCGGTGTGAGCAAGGGCATTCTGTTCGAGGGCGCCAAAGGCTGGGTGAAGGTAAGCCGCGAAGTGTTTGAAACCGAGCCGGCCAGCCTGAAGCGGCAGGTGATCGGGCCAAACGAAATCCACCTCCACGAAAGCGACAATCACCACACGGATTTTCTGCGCAGCGTCCGCACGCGGGTGCGCAATGGCAGCGACGCCGAGGTGGCCTGCCGCTCGATCACCGTCTGCCATCTCGGCAACATCGCCGACCAGCTTGGCCGGCCGTTGAGGTGGGATCCGGCGAAGGAGCGCTTCGTGGACGATCCGATTGCCGATCGTTATCTCGCGCGCGCCATGCGGTCGCCGTGGCGGCTGTGACGAAGTCGCTTGGTCAACGGTTCATTCCGGCGGCGAGGAAAAGTTCCACTCAGTGCGTGCATGGGCGGTTGTGGGTTGACGTCATCCGCCCCCGGAGGGGAAACTCACGCGATGCAAGTATGCGCGTTCCACTCTCAAGACCGCGACATTCTGAAACAGCCGCGGCCGCCGGAAGACTCCGGCCGAACGCCGTGCCTTTGCTGACCTGTGCCTGTTTGAATCGCTCAACGTTGATCTCATGAATCGCCGACAATTCGTTCTCCGCACGTCATTAACCGTCTCGGGCGCCGTCCTGGCCGCTCCGCACCTGACAGCCGAAACCAGCTTTCCGACCGTCCGCACGCCCGTGGACAAACGCCGGTTCCACAGCGACGCCGTGGAGCGCACCATCCGCGAGGTTCAGACGGCCATCGGCAACCGTGAACTGGCCTGGATGTTCGGCAACTGCTTCCCGAACACGCTCGACACGACGGTGGATTTCTCCGTCGTGGACGGCCGGCCGGACACGTATGTGATCACCGGCGACATTGACGCCATGTGGCTGCGGGACAGCACGGCGCAAGTCTGGCCTTACCTGCCGTTGATGCGAGAAGACCACGCGCTCCAGCAACTCATCGCCGGTGTCATCAACCGCCAGACGCGCTGCATCCTCAAGGACCCCTACGCCAACGCGTTTTACAAGGACGAGAACAAGGTCAGTGAATGGAAGAGCGACCGCACCGACATGAAGCCCGGCGTCCACGAACGCAAGTGGGAGGTGGACTCGCTCTGTTACCCGCTGCGCCTGGCGTATTACTACTGGAAGGCGACCGGCGACACCGCGCCGTTTGACGCCGGGTGGCAAAGCGCCGTGGAGCGGATTTTGCAGACCTTCCGCGAACAACAGCGCAAAACGGGCAATGGCCCCTACCGCTTCCAGCGCCGCACGGAGGTCGCCACCGACACGCTGCCCGGCGGCGGCTACGGCAACCCCGCCAAACCCGTGGGCATGATTTTCTCCATGTTCCGCCCCAGCGACGACGCCACGATTTTTCCCTTCCTCGTGCCATCGAATTTCTTCGCCGTCACCAGCCTGCGCCAGGCCGCCGCGATGTTGGAACAACTCCGCCACGACACCACGACCGCCGCCGCCTGCCGCAGCCTCGCCCACGAGGTGGAACGCGCCTTGCGCGAGCACGCGGTGGTCCACCATCCCAAGTTCGGCCGCGTCTATGCTTACGAAGTGGACGCCTACGGCAACTTCTACTGCATTGACGATGGGAACGTGCCCAGCCTGCTGTCGCTGCCCTACCTTGACGCCGCGTATGCCCACGATGCGGTTTATCACAACACCCGCCGGTTGGTGCTGTCCGACGGCAATCCGTATTACTGCCAGGGCAAGGCGGCGTCCGGACCCGGCGGGCCGCACGTCGGCCGCGGCATGATTTGGCCGCTGGGCTTGATCGTGGAGGGATTGACCAGCACGAGTGATCAGGAAATCCGCCACTGCCTCGTCACCCTGCAAAAGACCCACGCCGGCACCGGCTTCATGCACGAGGCGTTCAACCAGGACGATCCCAAGAAGTTCACCCGCTCCTGGTTTGCGTGGGCGAACACGATCTTCGGCGAACTCGTGCTGAAGACCTTCAAAGAGCGACCCAAGCTGTTAAACTGACGCCGGGGCAGCGCTGACTGCCGGTTCAACCAGTAGCTGCTGACGTCCGGAGGCTCACGCTTTCATTTACCGAAAATCGGAGTTGATCGAAGCCTCGTTACCCTGGCGGCCACGACGAACCGGTTTTTTTGACGGACGCTAGATTTCCACCTTCTGGCCCCGCTCGGGCACCAGCACGTCGGCGTCCGGCTTCAGGCCGCGCAGCGTTTCCGCAAACGGCAGCGACTGCTCCTCCTCGCCGTGGATGACGAAGATGCGTTTCAGGTTGCCGTTCAGGCCTTGCACGTAGCGCGCCAGCTCATCCTTGTCCGCGTGGCCGGACAACGCGTCCACGGACGCCACCCGCGCGCGGACGCGATGCGGTTCGCCGAAGATGTTGACCATCTCCCGGCCGGCCATGATTTGCGCCCCCAGCGTGTGCTCCGCGCAATACCCCACGAACAGGACCAGATTTTTCGGGTCGCCGATGTTGTTCCGCAGGTGGTGCAGCACGCGGCCGGATTCCGCCATGCCTGACGCGCTGATGATGATCAGCGGCCCGGCGAGGTCATTGAGTTTCTTGGACTGTTCCACGTCGCGGATGTAAGTCAGGTTGCCCATCTCGAACGGGTTTGCCACCGAGCGGAGGAACTCGTAGATGTCCTGGTTGAAACACTCCGGATGCAGCCGGTGAACCTCGGTGGCGTTCACCGCGAGCGGACTGTCCACAAACGTCGGCACGGCGGGGAAATGGTGGTCGCAGATCGCCCGGTGCAACGCGTACACCACCTGCTGCGTGCGGCCGACGGCAAACGACGGGATGATCACCTTGCCGCCGTGCTCCAATGTTTCCAGCACCGCCTTCACCGCTGCCTGCGTGCCCTCGTGGCGATTTGTGTGCAGGCGGTTCCCGTAGGTGCTTTCCACCTGGAGAAAGTCCACGGCGTCCACTGGATCGGGATCGCGCAGGATCGGATCGCCGCCCCGGCCCACGTCGCCGCTGAACAGGTAGCGGAACTTCCGCCCGCCTTCGCGCACATCCAGAATCACCTGCGCCGAGCCAAGGATATGCCCGGCGTCGCGAAACGTCACCGTCAGCCCGTCGCTCACCAGCATCGGCCGGTCGTAGCCCACGGCGATGAATTGCCGCGTCACCATTTCCGCCTCGGTGATGCTGTAGAGCGGCTGCACCGGCGGCTGGCCTTTCCTGGCCCGCAGTTTGTTCACGAACAGCACGTCCGCCTGCTGGATGTGCGCGCTGTCCTGCAACATGATGTTCGCCAGGTCGCGCGTGGCAAAGGTGCAGAAGATGTTCCCCCGGAACCCCTGCCGGTGGAGGTTCGGGAAATTGCCGCAATGGTCAATGTGCGCGTGGCTGAGAATCGCGGCGTCGAGCGTCTTGGGATCGAACGGGAAGTTGAGGTTCCGCTCGATGGATTCGCCGCGCTTGCCCTGGTAAAGACCGCATTCAAGCAACACCCGCCGGTCGTTCACCTCCAGCAGATACATCGAGCCGGTCGTGGTTCGCGTCGCGCCGAGAAACTGGACGTTCATGGGCCGACACTCCTACCGGTCCCGGCCACGGAAGTCGAGCGTTGAACAACAATCGTGATCAATCCGCCAGATGGCGTCCCGAACACTTGAAGATTTGCTGCGTGGGAAGGAGTCCAGTTGAGATCACTAACACGTTGAGGATCCATGGCTCGAAGACGCGGCTTAACACAGCATCTATGTTCAGAGGATGCGAGTCTGGTGGAAGGCATGGAAACGCACGATTGCTGCGCCACTCTGCCCCCAGCGACGGCTTCATTTCGAGTCTCAACACGGAGCCGGGATGGTTGATGCAAGTCAACGAACCCGGCACGGTGCGAGGTTATTTTAACTGGCATGAAGACGTTGGTCGAAACGCCGGCCCAACCATCGCCGGCTGTAGTGAACACGACGCATTCGCCGGCGAAGCCACCGCTGCCGCGCGAACACGGAGCCTGGGCGGTCCTTTTGGTGCCGTTTGCAACCGCGGTCGGCATCAGCGGGGCCTTCACCCTGCCGGTGGGGCTGCTGCTGATAAGCGTCCTGTGTTTCTTCATCGCGCGGGCCAGCCTGCTGCGGGCCATCGCCGCAGGGTTTCGACTGAGACCGGGAGCTTCGCTTTCCGCGGTGGACACGATGGCGAACGCCAAATGGGCGCTGGGGCTGCTGGCGCTCAGCGCGGCGGCGGCAATTCCACTGGTTTTGGTTTGGCACCGGTGGTGGTTGCTGGCGTTCGGGGCGCTGGCGGCACCGCTGGCGTTCCGGAAGACGGAGCGCGCGCTGCCCATGCAGTTGCTGGCCATGACCGGATTGACGCTTACCGCGCCGGCGGCGTGGTATGTGGCCACCGGCCGGCTCGATGCCGGAGCGTGGGGATTGTGGCTGCTCAACTCGCTGTTTTTTGCGGGCGCCTTTTTCCATGTGAAAATGCACCTCGCGGCCGCCATCCGGCGGACCACCGCTGGCGTGACCGCGGGCACGGTGGCCTACCATGTCGCGCTGGTGGCAGCGTTGACGGCGCTGGTGCTGGCCGGACAACTCCCGTGGGCGGTGGCACTGGTGTTTGCGCCCGCCGTGGTGCGGGCGGCCGTGGGCGCGTGGCGGCTGTCACCGAAACTGCAAATCAAGCGGCTCGCGTGGACGGAGGTCGGCTATTCGCTCGCGTTTGGGTTGGGCCTGATTGCCACCGCGCGCTGGACGATGCGGTAACAAAAAGCCCCGGCCGACAATGACCGGGGCGTTCTGCGCACTGTCGGCAAGCGAGCCGTCAAATCTGCGAATAAGGCGCGGGCTTCAGGAAGAAGTTCGTGATGTGCGACACGATTTCCGGGTCCGTGTAGCCGGGCGTCTTGCTGAGCTTCTTCCAATCAGGGTCGGCGATAAATTTGCGCCAGCACTGATCGTGCGCGGCCATATCGTCATAGACCAGCATGTAGGTCAGGTTCGGCAGCCGCGCGCCGATGAGCGTCTCGCCGAAGAACACGGGCGTCAGGCCGTTGCGCCGGAAGATCGCGATCTCGCCGAGGTTGAACATCTCGATCTTCTTCAGGTTCGCCTTCTTGCTGTGGCTTTCGTAGGTGCGCAGTTCGAAAATACGGTCGGTCTTCGGTGGCGCGACCACCTGCGGCATTCCGGCGAAGGCCAGCATCAAAGAACTTTCCACACGCATGAACGCCGGGTCGGTGGCCGGGACGTTGATGAACTCAGCGCCCGCCTGGTGATAGTCCGCATCCGCCGCCAGCTTGCCGCCGAACGCGGCGAAATCTTCGATGCTCTTGAACGGGATCAGCATGTAGGCGGTGCTTTCCTCGCTCTCGACGCCGGCCTTGGGCACGGGAAAGAACACGCCGACGGGGCGGCTGCCGGCGCGGTTGAAAGCCGGCAGGGCGGCGTCGCGGGCGTAATCCTCGAACAATTTCCGCTTGGCGGCGTTTTTCAGATGGTAGAGGCGCAGTTCATAAAACTCACGCGGCCCGCTGGCAGCCGGGTCGGCAGCGTGAACGGCGAAGCCGGTGGTCAGGCCGGCGGTGACGAGGGTGGATTTCAGGAATTCGCGGCGTTTCATACAATGTGTTGTTCCGCACACTCTGCCGAATCGAGCCTGCCAATGCAACGTTCAACACGTTCGGCACGGGCAAAGAACGTCACGAAGCCCGGCTGCCGCCCGGCTGAGCGTCCCGGGCAAACCTTGCAATCGCGGCCAAAACGGGTAGTTTGCGCCAGTCGCCCAAAGTCCAAACCGTATGAACACGACGCGCCGCAGATCCGCCTTCACCCTGATCGAATTGCTGGTGGTCATCGCCATCATCGCCATCCTGGCCGGGATGTTGTTGCCGGCCTTGAGCAAGGCGAAAGCCAAGGCCCAGGGCATCGGCTGCATGAACAACAGCCACCAGATGATGCTCGCCTGGCGCCTCTACGTGGACGACAACCAGGACAAGGTGCCGCAGTCCTTCGGACCCTACGCCTGGGTGCAGGGGAACCTGGACTTCTCATCCGCCCCGGACAACTGGGATATCACCCACGACCTTACCAAGAGCCTGCTCTGGCCGTATTGCGGCAATTCTGCCGGCATCTGGCGCTGCCCGGCCGACAAAAGCACGGTGAAGGTCAACGGCAAAGTGCTGCCCCGCGTCCGCAGCATTTCCATGAACGCGTGGTTCGACAGCACGGACGTCTCGGGATTCGGACCGTCGGGCATGCGCATCTACAAGAAAACGAGCGACCTGACGGACCCCGGCCCGACCATGACGTGGGTGTTCCTCGACGAGCGCGAGGACAGCATCAACGACGGCGAGATGGTCGTCGGCATGTTCGGCTACCCAAATCAGCCGCAGCAATGGAAGATCGTGGACTACCCGGCGAGCTACCACTTGGGCGCGGCCGGGTTCGCCTTCGCGGACGGCCATTCCGAGGTCAAGAAATGGCACGATTCCCGCACCACGCCGCCCATCTCGAAAAGCGGACTGAATCTGAACGTGGCCTCGCCCAACAACCAGGACGTGTTCTGGATGATGGACCACACCACGCGCTCGACAAAGTAGTCCGCCGCCGCGCGGGCCTGGGGGCAGTTCAGTGAATTCTCCGCAACGTCTCAATCATCCGCGCGATCCTGTCGCGTCGTTCCAGCATGAGCCGCGGGTCGGTGGTGAAGTGGGTTAAGTCCTTCGACACGTTCGCCGGCACCACCAGCAGCGCCTTGGCTGTGGCAATCAACTTGGTTCGTTCGTCGTCGTCTGGCTTCGCCGCTTCAAGACGCTTTACCGCCTGATCGAGCAGCCAGAAATACTCGTAGTCCTCCATCCCGTCGCGGAGGTTTTCCCAGCGGATCGAGTTGATCGGGCCGTCGAGGTCGGGCGTCGTGGCGGTGTTCGGGTCGCGCCGCGGCGGATAGAGGAAACGGCCGTCGCCGTTGCCCCACGGACTGCGCGTGCCGACCGGTGTGCCGTAGCCTTCCACCCAGCTCATCGGGTCGTCCCACGGGTTTTGCAGTGAATGCGGGTAGGCGGCCGGGCTGGTCCAATAAGTCGTCGCCCAGATCAGGATGCCGGTCACGCCATACTGCCACGATTGCCACGGCCAGAGCCGCAGCTCGGTGCCGGGGTGGTCAATGAACTCCGTGACGTAAGGCGCCTTCGGTCCGGTGCAGATATACCACCAGACTTCCTCGCGGGCGGCGCGGCGGGCGCGGACCTTCTCCGGCGTCCACTCCGGCGTGAGGCCGCACCAGATGTCCACGTTGCCGATCAACTCCGGCTCCGGCTGCTTGGTGAGCATCCGGCGCAGGCCCGGTGCCGCGGCCTTCAGCCGCTTCATGCCTTCGACCACGAACGGAAAGTCCTTCCGATCCGGTTCGTCGAACCAATAGACGAACGCCTTGTTCAGCCAGCCTTTCTCGCGCAGGTGTTGTTCGACCTGGCCGAGGTAATCCTTGAACAGCCGCGCGTGCTCCGGCGTGCCTTCCTTGAAGCCGGCCAGTTGGCCGAGGCTGCGTTCGTAAAACGTGCCGCCGCCCATGCCCTGCACCGGAAGTTGGAACGTGCTGAACCGCTCGTCGTCCAGCCAATGCTTCGCCGCGGCGTCGAACTGGGTGAAGTCCAGCACGGCGTGCTGGTTCGTCCCTTCGCCGGTGAACCGCAATCCGATCGGCGCGTAGTCGTAGAAGGAATACGGACTGATCCGGTGCTCGGCGAAGTTCTGAAGATACTTGTCGAACACGGCGATCTGCTCCGCGCGATCCTTCGGCTTGTGGTAGCGGTTGATCGAGCCGGAACCCAAGCCGAGCGCGCTGTGCAAATGCGTTTCGCGCGGCAGCTCGAAATCATAGACATGGACGGCGAGTGGAACACGGAGTTCGGTTTCGCCGTCGCTGGTGTTCATCTTCAGCGACAGCGTGCCGGTGTAGTCACCGGGTTTCGCGCCGCGGGGCACGTCAAACGTGAGCCAGAGCGGAAAATTCTGCCCGCCTGCCAGGTCGCGGGGCAGTTTTAACGGCGGCAGCGGGTCGGGATACCAGTCGGCCATGCATGTGCCGTCGGTCGGTCGGGTGACGTGGACATACGCCACCTCATCAAGCCGCACACTGATTTGCCCATCCTGGCCTGTTGCACTGGTGAACGGCGAGACGTTCGCCGAAATCAGTTGCCCCTTGCTCAACGGACGAATCATCACCTGCGCCGCCTCGAACTCACCCCGCGCCGCCGCAACCGTGACCGGTTTGACCGGTGCATTGGCGGTTGGCGGCTCGCTGGTTCGCCCGACTTTCCAACCGCTCTCGCACCACCACACCGCCACTCCGTTCGTCTCCGTCACACGATAGCCAGCGCGTGGATCGTAGAGGTCATTGAGCCGTGCGACGACGCGGGTTTCCAGCAGCGCATGGCCCGACTTGGTCCTGACGCGGAAACGCAGTTCGTGTTCACCCGGTTGGTCTGCCTTCACTTCAAGCGCCGTGGTCAGACTCGGTTGCATGACTGACTGCTTTCGGGAATCGGGCGTCGAGTGAACCGTTGGTCCGCTCAACTCGGTCACGACTTCCTCTTGATTTGAGAGCCGGGAAGTCGCGGCCAGACTCAGTTGCAGCAAACCCTGGCCCAGCGTCGTTCGAACCTCGAACCCGTCCACGACCAGCGACGGATCGTCTTGCAGCACGTCCATGAAATCCGTTCCGCCTGTGGCCCTCACCTTGGTTGCGCCTTCAATCCGCGCTTCGTAAGCGAACTGGCTCACCTGCAAATTGGCGTTCGCGTCCGGCGTCCGCAGCCGCACGAAAAGGTTCGTTGCAGGCAGCAGACTCGCGGGCACGGCACAAGTCCCGCCTGGCGTTTTGCCGTCAAAGGTCGCCAGCGGCGTCCACTGTTCGCCGTCGCGACTCGCCTCGACGTGCAGTGCGCCGGCGACGTGGTAATTGATCCCGACGCTGACCTGCGCGTTGGTTTGAATCAGGCCGCCCAGCCCGAAGCGGTAAACCAGCTCGGCGCCCGGCGAGAACACCCAGCGGTCGGAATTGAAGTTCGCCGTCGCGTGCCACAGCGGGCGATGAAAGTTCGCCGCCGGCCAGCCGAAATCCGGTGCGAACCGGTAAACGCCTTCCTGAAGAGTTTCCCCTTCGCCGAGGCGAACGGCGGTGACGCCGCTTCCGGCCACGGCGGTGTGACTCGCCAGCACCGGCAGCAGTTCGGCGTCGTCGAATTCCACGGTGCCGTTCACGTGCCACTGGCCGAGGCGGACAAAGTCGTTCGCCGCATCGTCCGGCTCGCGGAACATGAACGCGTAGTCGCGCCAATCGCGATCGAGCGGGAAATCACGGTTCACGCGGCCGGTGCCGGCGACGCCCGTGCCGCCGCTGGCGTCCGCAACGCGTCGGGCGCGGAAGTGTAGCGCATACAAACCGCCGGGCTTGAGCGGCAGGGAATCGGTGCGCCAGATGCTTTGGTCGTCACCGTTGCCGCGAACCCGGATCACGTGGTTTGTGTTTGCGACGCCGGACGCCAGCCATTGCCCGGTCCCGTCACTCAACCGCCAACCGGTTGGCTCAGCCGTGCCTGTTTCAAAACCTGAATTGGGCAACAGATTCTGGGCATTGGCGAGCAATGTCAGAGCGACCAGACTGGGGGCGAAGAAACTCATTTTCATAGGCGGCACGGCGAGTAAACACCGCCGGTCCCAGTCGGGCAACCCCAAGTTGCTCCGGCCAACCGGCCAACAAGCGTACTTGCGCGGCGACACCGCGAAGGATTACTTTTGCCCCATGCCGGTCATTGAAGCACCGAAACCAGTCGTCCGTGGGCCTCAAGTCTGGCCTCTTGGCATCAAAGCGTATCACGCGTTGGGCGAGTTGGGTCTCATTCCCGAGAAGACCGAACTGCTTTACGGCCAAATCTTCCATAAAATGCCCAAGTCTCCCTTCCACCGGCTCCTCCTCATGCGGCTCTTGCAACTGCTTCAGCGCAACCTGCCGCCCGGCCTGCATGTGCAACCAGAGCAGCCGATTCTCTGCGGCGATTCGGAGCCGGAACCCGATCTTTCCGTCATCCGGGGTTCCATCAACGACTACGCCGACGAGCACCCGCACACCGCCGAATTGGTGATTGAGATTTGCGTGAGCAGTCACGATTACGACCGCTCCAAACTCCGCGCCTACGCCAGCGCCGGCGTGAAAGAATGCTGGTTGGTGCTGGGACCGGAAAACCAGATCGAAGTCCACCGCCAGCCGCTGGGCGAGCAATATGCCGAGTGCTCCGTCCACGGGCCGGGCGGAAGCGTGACCAGCACGGCGGTTCCGGGCTTCACGGTGGATTTGGACCGCCTGTTTGCAGCATGAAAACAATATCAAAAGTGAGGACAGACCCCTTTTGGGCGATCTCATCCTGCGCGTCTGGCATGTGAATCCGCTGCGCTGCCAATCCTGCCAGAACTCCCCGCGTGTTATTGCCGTCATTGACCAGCGCGAAGTCGTGGAAAAAATCCTGTGCCCCCTGGGTGCCTAGCACCACCCGGCGTCAACCTCGCGAGCGGCACCCCATCCTCCACGCCTGAACATGCCTCCCTTGACGACGGCGTCACCACCCGCACCACCGGATGTCCCTCGAATAGCCGACCAGCGTGATCGGTTCGGTTCCGCTATATTATTGAGCCGCGCATAATAGGGTGACGCTCGCGGGCCCGCATTTTAACGGGTGTCAGTGTCACCGTAATAGGCGGGCATCAATAAAAGAGTATGAAACCGAAAACACTGATTGTCGGAGCTATGGTTTTGGCCATAGCTGAAGAATTCGGCGGCATCTGCCGCGCAGGTCTTGCTTACGAGCCGCCCGTTCTTGTGGGGGGACTGGGTCGTTTCAGGCATCAATAACGCGGGCCAAGTGGTCGGTAGTTCGGGGGAGGGTTCTGGCGCCTATGCGTTCTTGTGGCAAAACGGCACAATGCAATTGTTGGGCACGTTGAACGCACCGTACAACGTCTTCAGCGGGGCGAGTGCCATCAACAACTTCGGCCAGGTGGTTGGTAGTTCCTATGGTTCGGGAAGCTACAACGGCCACGCCTTCCTGTGGCAGAACAACACCATGCAGGATTTGGGCACGCTGGGCGGCACCCGCGACAGAAGCGTCGCTTCAGGCATCAATAATGTAGGCATTGCAGTCGGTTATTCGGACCAATCCGGCGTAGCGACCAGCGCGCGCGCCGTTCTCTGGGGTGGTGGGGGTCTGATCCAGGATTTGGGCACGTTGCCCGGCCAAGCAACGAGTTCAGCCAACGCCATCAATGACGCCAACCAAGTGGTCGGGGCTTCGGGTAATGGTGTCGGCCTCGCCCGCCCTGTCCTGTGGCAGAACGGGTCCATGCAAGAACTGGCGAACCTGAAGCCTGGAATTGGTATAGCTTTTGACATTAACAACGCAGGCCAAGTGGTGGGATATATCCAAGACAAGGGGTTTCTGTGGCAGAATGGGAACATTCAATACATTGACCCACTGCCAGGCGACAATTACTGCGTCGCATCGGGCATCAACGAAAGTGGCGTGGTTGTTGGCTACTCCTACGAGACGATTAACTACTCCCTCCGCAGTCATGCATTTGTCTGGGAAGCAGGCATGAGCAAGCCGCAGGCGCTGGGTGCGTTGTCTGGGGACACATGGAGCGCCGCGTTCAGCATCAACGATCAGGGCCAGATCGTCGGCCTCTCAGGTGATTATTACCAAGTGGCCTCGAAGGGCGTCCTGTGGAATCCTATCCCGGAGCCGGCCGCAGCCATGTCACTCGCGAGTTTGGCTCTCCTTGGATTTGCGTGGATGCGGTGTTTGACTAGATGCACCCCAGCGGCGGGAGGTTGAGTCAGTAAATAATAAATGGGTTACCCATTAGAGGTTCCGGTCAAGACACAAAGAATCCATCTGGCCCGATTTGCGGCGCTGCTGCGGTGGGTTGTCAATGGTTTTGCCGCTCGTCCTGAACCAGCGTGGCGGCGTCTATTTTGTTGCCTTCAATTTGGACGGCTCCGACGTTCTTCTCCAAGGCGATGCCGGTGGTTTGGTGTCGCTCCGCGCCGGTGCGCGTGTCGCGAATCAGGTTGTCTTTGAAAACCAGGTCGTGCGTCTCACCGCGGACGCGGATGCCCGCCGCGTCGCGTCCGACGCCGTTGTTTTCAATGAGATTGTCCTCGACCCGATTTCGGTGCCCGGCCATGCCTTCGGTTTCGTTGCGAAAGTAAACGCCGTCCTCGTGGTTGCCTTGGACATGGTTATTGCGTATCAGGTTGTCGGTGTCCTTGTGGCCGATGCTGATGCCGTAACGGCCGTTCGCTTCGAGGGTGTTGTTCTCGAACACACCGTTCTTGACCCGCCAGCACAGGAAAAGGCCGTCGTCGCCGTTGCCACGCGCGACGCAACCGCGCACGAGCGGACGCTGCGAGCCGCTGCCGGGATGCAGGCCCAGCGAGGCGTTGTCCTCGCTCACGCATTCGAGCACCTGCGCGTCATTGGATTGCTGAAAGCTGATGCCGTCGCCGTTGTAGCGGCGGACGGTGCAGTGCGAAATCACCGCGCCCGGACACCGATAGAGGAAAATGCCGCCGCCGCGGCAGCCATCGAGCGGCACGTTTTCGTCCTTGTTGCCGTCCACCGTCAGCGACTCGACACGCACGCCCTCGCCATTGTAGCCGCTGATCACGGGGAACACACTCGCCGCCCCCCCGCCATTGGCGACCATGCAATCGGCATTCAAGGGCAGACTGATCGCAAAGGTGTTCCCGTTCCGGCCGATGATCCGGGCGACGGTCGTGTGGAAACCGTGGGCGTTTTTGTCCCAAACTGCCACACCATCACCGACTGCAAAGCCCTCCGGGTTTTTCAACGTGATTTGCCCCTCGCCGTAATCGCCATCGAGTTGCAGCGGCGACACGGCGGCCTTGGCCTTGCGCAGAATCGTCTTCCCGCCCAGGCCGCGCACGGTGACGCCGGACCGGAGATGCAACGAATCGCGCATCAGATATTCGCCGGCGCCGATCTCGACCGTGCCGCCGCCCAAATCCGCGATGTAATCCACGGCCGCCTGCAACGCGCGGTTGTCGGCTCCGACGATGTCGGCGTCGTGCAAACCAACCGTCACGCGCGGGCGTTCCGTCATGGCGCCGTGCATGGCGGAACCAACCTGGCGGAAAGGAGAAGCAGCATTCGTCGCAGTGTCAGTTTGCGCCCGCAGCGCGGGTTCAATGAATACGGCGAGGATGGCAAGGCAAAGGAGTCTGAGAATCGCAGGACGAGTATTCATAAATGGGCGAAGTGGTGCAGCGTATTCGCAGATGAACCGGCAAGTTGTCAATCAGCGCGGATGGCCGGCTTCAAAGTCCACGCTTGCAGCCGGGCGATTTCAAGCAACTTGGGCGCGCGGAAGCCTTCGCGGTGAATGACCCAGCCGCCGAACAGATCGGGCGTGTCCTTGGCGATATGGCGCGCGGGCAAAACCTCCCGGACCGCGCCGAGGTTCACACCTTCGGATTCCGGCCGTGTTCCGTGCTCGCGTTGGTAACCCCAAGCCGCAGCCAGCGCAACCAGGAAGTCCGCCGGCGGCACCGGATCGGGGCCGATGAACACCCGTGCCGGCACGCGATGCTGGCTCTGAACGAAGTTGAGCGCGTCCAGCGTTGCGGTTTGAAACTGTGGCCAGGTCAGATGCCTGTCCGGTTGGTCGGCCGGCGGCGCATTGTCAGGTCCGAACAATCCGGTCGCAGCCAAGGGCCACCGCGCTTGCTGCCCGTTGATCTGTCGCGCGACGGCCAAGGTCAGCAACTCGAACTGGTCGGCGACGGAGAACGCCTTGCTGCCGACGACCTGGAAATCCACGCCACCTTGGCCGCCCGCGAGAATTCGGCGTGCGAGTTCGTCCAAGTCTGCTGCGGTGGCGCCTTCCGTCCGCACCCGGTCGGGATAAATGGCGGGCAGATCGCTGGCGGTCACGAAGCGCACACCCGGATACGCGCGGATGTAGTCAAGGTATTCCGCAAAGCGGCGGAACGCGGCGTTGGTTTCCGCGGCCGGGCGTTGCGGCGGCGCCTTCCACTCGGCGCGCGGCGGGTTCGCGCCGCGGCTGAAGTTGACGCCGTCCCAAAACTTCTCATGCACCCACTCGCACGGGTGGTAGAAAATGCTGATCAGTCCGCCGCCTTGTTCCTTCGCGAGCCGCTCGGCAATTGTGGCGAATTTCTGCTTGGCCGGTTCGACTGCCGCCGGGTCGTGCAACTCCATGCGGGTCAGGTTGGGGCTCATGTGATAGACGGTCAGCGTGTCCTCATACCAGAACGGCTGCCCGTTCAGGCCCACGTGGTCGCCTTCGTCCACGTAACACGGCACACCCGACGGCGCGACGCCGATCTGGCCGAGCGCAGCCATCGCTTGGGGCGCCCACGACGAGCCGGGCTGGCCATAGCACGCCAGTGTGTCCACGCCGAAGATTCGCCGCACGTCCGCCGCGCCGGCGCCTTCGCGGCGCACGAACTCGGCCACACCATCCTCGAACCCGCAGTCGGCCAGATACTCGGTTGGCGTCGGATGCACCGAATGGAAGTTGGAATGATACGCGATGGCGTGCTTGCGCAACGCGGCGATGACATCGGTTCGCCCGCGGCGTTCGAGCGTGCGCGCTTTTTCGCCGACCACCTTGAACGTGGCGCGAATACCCCGTTCGGTGAGCAATTCGGCGAGGCGTTTGGCCGAATCGTCCGAGGCCGGCAAAAGATAGTCCTCGGTATCAAACCAGAGGATGACGTTAATGCGGGACGCAGCAGGCATCTCAGCGGCGCGCAGGCCGGCTGCCCCCGCGCACGTCAGCACCAGGAGCCAGAGTGACAAGGCGGGGCAGCGCAGTAACCAGGATTTCATGGGAGCGTTATGCCGCCGGGCCGCGGCCAAGTCCAGCCCGGTTGTCACTTCACTCCTCGCCTGATCCACATCGCTTCGTTCCGAACTCCCGAAGGCCAGGCGATCAAGGCGGTTGAATTAAATCCGCTGGCGTGCCAGCGCGATTGGCCGTATGACGCCGGTGTGCGCTACGAAAACATTGACCCCAAATTGTTTCAGGCAAACCGCGCGAACCTCGGCAAGTTGATGCTCCGCCGCTCGCTCGCCGTGGTGAACGCGAACGACATCCTGCCCACCAACGCCGACGGCACGCTGCTCATGCAGCCGAACAGCGACCTGTTTTATCTCACCGGTATCGAGCAGGAGGAAACCATCCTGCTGCTCTACCCGGACGCCGACGACGAGAGGTTGCGCGAGGTGCTCTTCCTCCGTGAGCCGAACGAACTGCTGGCGATCTGGCAGGGCCACAAATTGAGCCGCGACGAGGCGCGAGCGATCAGCGGGATCAGGAACGTCCAGTGGCTTTCCGAGTTTCCGGCCATCTTCCACCGGTTGATGTGCGAGGCCGATCACGCGTATCTGAACACCAACGAACACAAGCGGGCGGTCATCGAGGTGGAGACGCGCGAGGCGCGGTTTGTGCGCGATTGCCGGGCGCGTTATCCGCTGTACGACTACCAGCGGCTGGCGCGGTTGATGCACCAGCTCCGCGCCGTGAAGTCACCGGTGGAAGTGGAGCTGATCCGCAAAGCGTGCGCGCTGACCGCAAAAGGCTTCCGCCGCGTGACGCGGTTCGTGAAACCGGGGGTGACGGAAACGCAGGTCGAAGCCGAGTTCGCGCACGAGTTCATCCGCGGCGGCGGGAAGTTTGCCTACCCGCCGATCATCGCGTCCGGCGCCAACGCCTGCGTGCTTCACTACCTGGACAACGACCAGCCGTGCCGCAAAGGTGAGCTGCTGCTGCTCGACGTCGCCGCTGGTCGCGCGAACTACCAGTCCGACCTCACGCGCACCATCCCGGTGGGCGGCCGGTTCACGCGCCGGCAGCGGCAGGTCTATGACGCCGTGCTGCGCGTGTTCCGGCAATGCGTCGCCGGTCTGGTGCCGGGCAAACTGCACAAGACCTGGCAGAAGGAGGCCGAGACGTTCGTCGAGAAGGAACTGGTTGATCTGGGACTGCTGCGTATGGCGGACATCCGCCGACAGGATCCAGAGAAGCCGGCGTTCAAGAAATACTTCATGCACGGCGTTGGCCACCCGCTCGGGCTGGACGTGCATGACGTGGGATTGATCACGCAGCCGATGCAGGCCGGCTGGGTGATGACCTGCGAGCCGGGCATCTACCTCCGCGAGGAAGGTCTCGGCGTGCGCCTGGAAAACGACATCCTCATCACCGAGCAAGGCCCGGTGGATTTGATGGCGGACATTCCGATCGAGGCGCGGGAAATCGAAGCCCTGATGCAGCGATGAAGCGGATTTCGGGTTTGCCACTCTGGGCGGCGTGCGGGCTCGCGTCGCTGGTCATTTGCGCGGTTGCGCTGGCCCAAGGCACGCGGGCCGACTACGAACGCGCCGCCAACCTGCGCCAGCGAACCGAGGGCAAGGTGTTTCGCGCGCGGGTCGAGCCGCATTGGTTCGGCGACAATACGCAGTTCTGGTATCGCAACGACCTGGCTGGCGGCACCCGTGAGTTCATTCTCGTGGACGCCGAACGCGGCACGCGCGAACCGGCGTTCGACCACGCCAGGTTTGCCGTCGCGCTGGCCAAGGCAACGGGCGAAACCGTCACCGCCGACAGGTTGCCGTTGGAACGGCTCGAATTCGCCACGAACCACGCCGCGGTGATTTTCAGCAGCGGCGACAAATGGTGGCGGTGCGACCTGCAATCTTATGAAGTTCATCCCGAAGCGCGAAACGAACCGCCGCTTTCTTCGCTGCCGATCCTGAAGCAGCCGCGTGCCACCCGGCGCACCGGCGAGGAAACCGCCATCACGTTCGTCAATCACACCAAGACCGAGGCGGTCGTCTTCTGGCTGAACGGGCAGGGTGAGCGGCAGCGTTACGCGACCATCGCGCCGAGCGGACGCTATCGGCAGCACACGTTTGCCGGCCACGTCTGGCTCGCCGCGGATGCCCAGGGGCGGACGCTGGCCGTGTTTGAAGCCGCGGAAAATGGTGGCGAAGCGGTCATTGAAGCAGCCACGACGACGCCCAAACCGGAGCCGGAAACGCCTCCACCACCCGCGCCGCCCGGGCACGTTTCGCCCGACGGTCACTGGACCGTCCTGGTCAAGGAGCACAACATCTGGCTGCGTGATTTGAAGAGCGGCGGGGAGTTTGCCCTCAGCACCGACGGCACGGACGATGACACTTACGGCGGTGGGATTGCGTGGTCACCGGATTCGCTGAAACTGGTGGCGGTGCGCACGAAGAAAGGTGGCGATCGAAAGGTGTTTCTCGTCGAGTCGTCGCCGAAGGACCAACTCCAGCCCAAGCTCCTTTCCTACGACTATCTCAAGCCGGGCGATCCGATTCCCCTGGCCCGTCCGCGCCTCTTTGATATTGCCAAGCACAAGGAAATTCCCGTCAGCGACGCGCTGTTTCCCAATCCGTGGAGCGCGGAGGACATCCGCTGGGATCGCGATTCGAAGCGGTTCACCTTCGTCTATAACCAGCGCGGGCACCAAGTTCTGCGCATCATTGCGGTGGACGCCGCGACCGGCGAGGCGCGCGCCATCGTGGACGAGCACAGCCGGACGTTCATTGATTACGCCGGCAAATATTACGTCCATTATCTCCCGGACACCGGCGAGATCATCTGGATGTCCGAGCGCGACGGCTGGAACCACCTTTACCTCTACGACGCCGCGACCGGGCAGGTGAAGAACCAGATCACCCGCGGCGAGTGGATCGTGCGCAGCGTGGAGCACGTGGGCGACCCGACGCGGCAAATCTGGTTCTTCGCCGGTGGCATCCGCCCCGGCCAGGATCCGTATTATCTCCAACTCTGCCGCGTGAATTTCGACGGCACCGGCCTGACGGTGCTCACCGCGGGCGACGGCACGCACACGGTGCAATTCTCGCCCGACCGCCGGTTCTTCCTCGACACCTGGTCGCGGGTGGACCAACCGCCGGTCACCGTGCTGCGGCGCGCTGAGGACGGCAGACTTGTCTGCGAACTGGAGCGCGCCGATTGGACTGCCCTGCTGCAAAACGGCTGGCGCGTGCCCGAGCGGTTCGTCGCCAAAGGACGGGACGGCACCACGGATATTTATGGCGTCATTTTCCGGCCGACGAACTTCGATCCGGCGATGAAGTATCCCGTCATTGAGGACATTTACGCCGGGCCGCAGGATTCGTTCACGCCCAAGGCATTTCGGCCCTTTTACGGTCAGCAGGAACTGGCGGAACTGGGGTTCGTCGTCGTGCAAATGGACGGCATGGGCACCTCGAATCGCTCGAAAAAGTTCCACGACGTCTGCTGGAAAAACCTCGCCGACGCCGGCTTCCCAGACCGCATCCCGTGGATCAAGGCCGCCGCCGCCGCGCATCCGGAATTGGACCTGACGCGCGTGGGCATTTACGGCGGCTCCGCGGGCGGACAAAACGCCTTGCGTGCGCTGCTGGATCACGGCGATTTCTACAAGGTGTGCGTGGCCGACTGCGGCTGCCACGACAACCGCATGGACAAAATCTGGTGGAACGAGCTTTGGATGGGCTGGCCGGTGGATGAAAGCTACGTCCGCAGCTCAAACGTTGCCGACGCCCACAAATTGCAAGGCAAACTGCTGCTGATCGTTGGCGAACTGGATCACAACGTGGACCCGTCCTCGACCATGCAAGTCGTCAACGCGCTTGAAAAGGCCGACAAAGATTTCGAAATGCTGGTGATCACCGGTTCGGATCACGGTGCCGCCGAGACTCCGTATGGCAAACGCCGGCGGGCGGACTTCTTTGTCCGCAACCTGCTCGGCGTGGAACCGCGGCGTGAACCGTGAACTTGGCATTACGCCGCGAACGCCATGCCTGGCGCCATCCGCGATCGGTCATGAAGGGACCTGATCACCGGTTGCCAATGTGGCAGACACCAGACCGAGATTGACGGTTGGCGGTTTTCGCCCGTCCTGGCTGCCACTTTCGTGATCCTTCAAGGCCGCGGCTCGGGCGGGTCCAAACCAAGGCCATGCGGGTGACAGGCCGGGCTTGCCGGCGGTTGGTCGGTTCGCGTAGGTTGGGCGGGATGTTGATTGCTCCATCACTCCTGGCTGCCGACGTGGGGCGCATTGCCGACGAAGCCCGCCGCGCCGAACGCGCCGGCGCCGACTGGCTGCACGTGGACATCATGGACGGTCACTTCGTGCCGAACCTCACCTTCGGTCCGGCGTTTGTTCAGGCGGTGCGGCACGCGAGCCGGCTGCCGCTGGACGTTCATCTGATGTGTTCGCGGCCGGAAATCCTGCTGGAACCGTTCGCGGAAGCGGGCGCCAGCGGCTTGACGGTGCATGTGGAACTGGGCGCGCGGGTTGAGCCGCTGCTGTGGAAGATCAAATCCCTCGGTTTGAAGGTGGGCCTCGCCGTGAACCCGCCGACGCCCATCGCCCATGTCCGGCCGTGGTTGAAGCAAATTGACCTGCTGCTGGTAATGACGGTGAACCCCGGTTTCGGCGGGCAGTCGTTCATCGAGGAGACCGTGCCCAAGCTGCAACAGGCCGACGCCTGGCGGCGCGAGGCCGGCTCGCATTTCCGCCTGGAAGTGGACGGCGGCATTGTGGACACGACGGCGGCGGAATGCGCCCGCACCGGTGCGGACACGTTTGTCAGCGGCACAGGTTTGTTCGGCCATCACAATTTGAAGGCGGCCATCGCGCGGATGCGCCGGGTGGTGACGGCCGCGAGCAAGGGCAGGGGAGTGGTGGTGTCCGCGCCGGCCGAACTGGTGTTGTGCGCCGCAACGGCCGCTGTGACGGGGAGCCAGAAATGAACCAGATCAAATTCGGAACGGACGGCTGGCGGGCGGTCATCGCCGAGGACTTCACGTTTGCCAACGTCGAGCGTGTGGCGCAGGCCGCCGCGGACTATTGGAACGCGGAGCCGGCGCCCGGCACGAAACCGGCGGTGGTCGTGGGCTACGACCGGCGGTTCGCGTCGGACCGCTTCGCGCAGCGGACCGCCGAGGTGCTCGCGGCCAATGGTCTGTGGGTGACGCTCACGCCCGATCCAACGCCGACGCCGGCGATCTCGCTCGCCGTGAAGGCACAACAGGCGGTGGGCGGCGTGGTGATCACCGCGAGCCACAATCCGGCGGCGTTCAATGGATTCAAGCTCAAGGGCTGGTATGGCGGCTCAGCCGAGCCGGCGATTTGCCAGGCGGTGGAAGCGCGGCTGGATGCGAATCCGGTCCGCCGGATGCCGTTGGCCGAGGCCAAGGCGGCAGGCCGCGTGACGGTGCGAAACCTGCGGCCGGCGCATTATCGCGCCGTGAAAAAACTGGCGGATTTCAAGCTGGTCGCCGCATCGAAATTGCGGTTCGCCCACGACGCGCTGTTCGGGGTCGGCGCGTATTGCTTCGACGAACTGCTCGCCGGCACGACGTGTCGCGTGACCACGTTGAACGGGAACCACGATCCCAACTTCGGCGGCATCAACCCGGAGCCGATCGCGCTCAACTACGGCCCGAGCAGCGCCTACCTTCGCAGGCATCCGCATGACGTGTGCCTCGTGACCGACGGCGACGCCGACCGCGTGGGCGGCATGGACGGCCGCGGCAACCCGCTCACCACGCATCAACTAATTTGCCTGTTGCTGCGGCATTTTGTCCGCAACCGGCACGGCACCGGCCGCGTGGTCAAGGCGCTGACGGCGACTTCGATGGTGGACAAAATGTGCGCCGCGTGGAACCTGCCGTTGCTCGAAACCGGCGTCGGATTCAAATACATCTGCGCGGAGATGATGAAGGGCGGTGTGCTGCTGGGCGCGGAGGAAAGCGGGGGCATCGGTTTTCCCGGCCACATTCCCGAGCGCGATGGCATCGCCGCCGGGCTGCTGCTGCTGGAAATGCTGGCGATGGAACGCAAACCCATCACGCGGTTGCTGACGGGCCTGGAGCGGGAATTCGGGCCGCACCGGTATGCGCGCGTTGACACGCATTTCCCGCTGGAAAAACGCGCGGCGCTCATGGCGTTCTGTCAGGCCAACCCGCCGGCGCGGCTGCTGCGGTCGCCGGTGGCCGAGGTGAAATCGTTCGACGGCGTGAAATACGTGGCGCGGGACGGCGCCTGGCTGATGCTCCGCGGCTCCGGCACCGAGCCCATCCTCCGCATCTACGCGGAGGCGGCGACCGAGGCCGGGGCGCGAGCGCTCCTCCGGCTCGGCATGGCCATGACGAAACAAGTTTAAGGCGTCATGAGCGGATTTTGCTGGCGTCCGGGCCAAAGCGAAGTTGCAATTGGCTTATGGCAATGATCAATCGCTCTTGGGCTGAAGTGGACCTGGACGCGCTGCGCGAGAACCTCGCGTGGATTCGCGACCGGGTGGGGCCCGAGGTCAAGGTGCTCACGGTGGTCAAGGCGGACGCCTACGGACACGGCTTGAAGCAAATCGCCGCGCTGTTGATGCAAAGCGGCACGGACATCTTCGGCGTGGCAAATCTCGCCGAGGCGCGCGCGATCCGCAGTGTGGGCCAGGGCTGGCCGATTTTGATGCTCGGTGCCTGCCTGCCGGGCGAGGTGGCGGACGCGGTGCATGACGAGGTGATGCCGACCATCTCCACGGCGGAGGAGGCGCAGTGGTTTTCGCGGGCGGCCATGCGGCAGCGCCGGCTGGTGCGCGTGCATCTGGCCGTGGACACCGGCATGGGGCGGTTGGGCGTCACCCCGGCAGGGGCGGCGGACCTGGCAGATCAAATCCGGTCGCTGCCTGGCGTGAAACTGGAGGGCATGTTCACGCATTTCGCGTCGTCCGAGGACGACGCCGACTTCACCCAGACCCAGGCGGAGCAATTTCAGCAGGCGTTGGCGGCGGTGCGGGTGCGCGGCATCCAGGTGCCGCTGGTCCACGCGAGCAACAGCGGCGCGCTGCTGCACGAACGGGACGTGCTTTTCAACGTGGTGCGGCCGGGATTGCTCGTTTACGGCATCGTGCCGCCCGGAACCCGGCGAAGCACGCTCACGCTGCCTGACCGGCTCCGGCCGGCCTTGTCCTGGAAAACCAGCGTCAGCCTGGTCAAGACCGTGCCGCGCGGCGTTTCCTTGAGTTACGGACGCACCTACACCACGACGCGCTCGCTGCGCGTGGCCACCGCCACCGTGGGCTACGGCGACGGTTACTCGCGCATGGGCAGCAACCGCGCGCAGGTGCTCATCGGCGGCAATCGTTGCCGGATCCTGGGCCGCGTGACCATGGACCAGATGCTCGTGGACGTATCGCGGTCGCCGGAAGCAAAACCGGGAGACGAGGCGGTGCTGATCGGCCAGCAGGGTGACGACGCGATCACGGTGACGGAACTGGCGACGTGGTTCGGGACGATTCCCTGGGAAGTGCTCACAGGCATCAACCATCGCGTGCCGCGAATTTACCGCGGCGGCACGGCCGCATGAAGCATTCACCGGCCAGCGGCGGCGGCGGACAGGGCAGGGCGGGGGGAGCGGCGCAGGCCGTTCTGCAGCCATAGCCGCCAGACCATCCACAACGCCTCGAACACAATCCGGCGGGACATTTTGGACGTGCCCTGGAAACGGTCGGTGAAGATGATCGGCACTTCGACCACCTTCATGCCCTGGCGCCAGATTTTGTGCGTCACCTCGATCTGAAAGCTGTAGCCGTTTGATCGCACGGCATCGAGATCGAGGCTGAGCAAGGCCCGGCGGTGAAAGCATTTGAAGCCGCCGGTCGGATCAGTGAACGGCATTCCCGTGATCATGCGAACGTATTTCGCCGCGCCGAGGCTCAGCATGAGCCGGCGCAGCGGCCAGTTGATCACGCGGATGCCGTCCGTGTAACGCGAGCCGAGGACCAGGTCGGCGCTGGCCGCCGCGGCCACGAACTTCGGCAGGTCGTCGGGATTGTGCGAGAAGTCGCCGTCCATCTCGAAGATCAATTCGTAGCCGCGTTCCAGCGCCCACTTGAAGCCGTCGCAATACGCGCGGCCCAGACCGTTTTTCTCCTGGCGATGGAGGACGTTGACCCGCGGTTCCTTCGCCGCGATGCCATCCGCGAGCTGTCCCGTGCCGTCCGGTGAATTGTCATCCACCACCAGAATAGCCGGCGTCACGGGCTGGCCCAACACGCAACGCACGAGTTCGGGGAGATTCTCCCGCTCGTTGTAGGTCGGCACGATGATCAGGGTGTCACAGCTCATGAAACGACGGCCTTGCGCGAAGACTAGCAATCTTTGAGCCAAACACAAGCCAAGTTGACACACCAAGGAAACAGGATGGATCGAACCGGCTGCGGCCTGGCCTGTCAGCAAATTACGCCTTTGGACCGTCGGCCGGCAGGAGCGGTCGCAGCGGACAATGCTCGCAGCGCGCTTCCCGCCGTCGGCAGTAATCCTTGCCCACCATCACCAATTGCGCGTGATAATCCTGCCAGTAATCGAGCTGCCAATCAGCCGGCCGGTGTGACAGCGCGGCCTCGCACAACGCCTGCAAATCATCGTATTCAATTGTCGGGTCGCACCAGCCGTGGCGCCCCAAAATGCGCCTCGTATAGGCGTCCACCACGAACCGCGCATGACCGCCGGCATACAGCAACATGCTGTCGGCCGTCTCCGGACCAATGCCATGAATGCGCAGCAGGCGCTCCCGCACCACGGCAGTTTCGCCGGCGAAAAGTTGGTCCAACCGGCCGCCGTGTTCCTCGACCAGGACTTTGAGGAAGGCGCCGAGTCGCTCCGTTTTCAGATTGAAATACCCGGTGGGACGCAAGCACTCACGGAGTTGCGGACGGGACATCCCGTAAAGCGCGTCCGGCGCAATCGGCCCGGCGGCCTTGAGATTGGCAATGGCCCGCTCGACGTTGGTCCAGCTCGTGTTCTGCGTCAGGATCGCACCGACGCAGACCTCGAAAGGCGTTTCACCCGGCCACCAGTGTTGATGACCGTTTCGCGCCCGCATCAAGCGATAAGCCTGTCGCAACGAGCGGGCGGTGCGGGCAAGCGCCATTGGCAACGGCATGGTTCAGAACCGGGTTGACGATTCAAGCGATCAGCCATCGAGGGGTGCAAACCGCGACGAAACTTTATTAAATATAACAAACATTGTGCGTAATACGCGTGCCCGGTAGCTCCGGGTCTTCGCTGTGCCGGCCGGCGGGTTGGCTCTGTGCCGATGTTCGGCAACCACGGGCTAGCCCGCCGGTCAAAAAAAAACAGCGTTGAACAAATGGGAAACAAAAAAGTGCAAAGCATAGCAGTTACACAGAAGTTAATGCGGCTTGACCTGCCCCGGCAGGATTCGCGGCCGAAATATCTTCAGGACATGGAAGTCCGAATATTGAACGAACACGTTCAGCATCCCGAACGCTTCTCACCGCGAAAGCAAGATCAATTCGCCGCGCTCCTGAAGCGCCAGGCGCGCGAAATCATGTGTCACGTCACCACCTGCCCGGCCGTTCAGTTGCCCGGCGCCATCGCCCGGCTCGACGACTGGCTAGCCGTGGCTGACGCTGCCATCGCCAACCGTTTCGTTGACACTGACGAGTGCATTCGCAGCGACCGGGCGCTGCTCTACGCGCTCACGCTTGCCGACTTTGTTGCCGCCGTCGAACTGACTCGCCGCGACAACCGCGCGCCGTCGTTCGTGACCCCGGACAAGGAGTTCCGCGACGGAGTCAACCGCCGTCTGGACCTCATCTTTGCGTTCTTAACGGGGAACCTTCCAAGAACGGAGGAACATCAATGAAAAAGCCAAGAACAAAAGGACAACTACTGGAATCCCTCCGCGAGTTTGATGCCTTCCTCGACTCTCCGTGTGGAGCCGGCCCCGGTGCCGCGAACGTCATCCGCCGCCGCCGCCGCGCACTGCGGCAGTTGGAGGAAATGGAGCAACCGTGGCTTCCGCTTGCCATTTGCCAGAAGCCAACCTGCTACGAGCTATGAAAAGTTCCTGCAAACATCTCCGCAAAAAAATGCGCGAAGCCGCCGTCGGATGGAAGGTGTGCAACCGCGCTGGGGAGGGTTTCCGCGAAGCCGCTGCCGACTGTTTGCTGGCGGCGGTCGTTTACCGTGAGCAAAGTCACGCGTTTGCACGGTCTGAAAAGGAAAGATCCCACTGTGCAAACGGCAGAAATTATTGATCAACACCGCCGCCTCCGTGCGTTCTGGCTCCGCGCGGAGGCGGCGCTCTCCGCGCGAGCCATCTCCTCCGGCGCGTTCTGTCTCTTGAAGCACTACGCGGAGCGTGCCCGCCGCTCCGGGGGCGACTCTTTCGAGCACTCCGAGCGCGACATCGAGCGCGAAACCGGACGGGCACGCATGACCCAGCGGGCCTACCGGCTTCAACTCCAAGCTTCCGGTTTGATTTCCTTTCAACAGGAGTGGGCTTTCCGCCGGGGGTGGTTTTACCTCTCCCGGTTGACTCTTTTATTTGACGCTTCCGGGCTAAAAACTAGCCCGGATTCTGGGCTAAAAACTAGCCCGGATTCTGGGCTAAAATGTAGTCCATCCCTTATCAGGAAAAGGGTTCTCTCTCCAAATCTTTCCGCGAAGCGGGATTCTTTGCACAGCGGGCCGCTTCGCGGCGGGAAAGAAGGAAAGGAACAATCGCGCTCGCTTCGCTCGACAGAAGGAAACGAGGAAATGCAAGCTGCTTCTAAAGGTTCGAGTCAGGACGCCGGACTTGGAAAGCGATACATGGGGAGACTTCGACGGCTGCTGGGCGACGAGTTCACGAACGACGCTGGGAAATGGGGAAAACGCTGCCAAGTGGACCTTGGGAAGGTCGCCTACTGTGTTTGCAAGTTGGAAGCCCGCTTGTCGAGATCGAAGCCGGTAGCGAGCCGGGCAGCCGTGCTGGAAACCTTTTGGAAGGGAGAAACGTTGTCCGATTGAGCGAAAACCGCTTGACCGCGAAGCGGAAGCTGCTAAGGTTTGCGTCGCACAGCAAGGGGACATGGAGCTTAGACCGGACGCGAAAACTATGCCGCGACCGACAACTCTTGCGAAACAACGACTCACCGGAGAGAAGCCCTACAAGGTGCCACCCACCGACGGCCGCCGCGCCCGCTACGCGGGAAAACGCATCCCGATTTCCACCGCCGCTGCAGACGCTTTGGAAAGTTCCTTCCGCGTTGCGATTCACCAGACCTTCGACATCCGGCCCGCCTGCCCATGAGTGAACACGCCGCTTTTCGTGCTCAAGCTCCTGTCGAAACCGCTGTCGAAAGCCGGTCGGAAGGCCCTGTGGACTTCGGCCCCGTGCTCCAAGCCCACGGGCTGGCTGTGTCGGTGGAAGAAGGCAGCGCGCCGCAAGGTGGCGCTGTCCGTGGTTCCTCCCTTGATCGAGCTTTCGCTGTCAAGGCTGGTGTCACGGTGGCTCGCTCAATCGAGCGCGGAATCGCCGGGGGCCTCTCCATCTTCGCCCGCCGCGCCGGGCTGTCGAAGGACGAAGCGCGCGAAATCTGTGCCAGCATATCACCCGATGAAGCCGACATCCAGCAAGCCGGGCAGCATTGGGGCGACGTGATTGTCGAATACGGACAACAGTGGGCCACCACGCCGCTCGGCGCGCTCGTAATTTTTTACGCGACCCGCGCCCCTTCCCTTTTAGCCGCCGCCGCCGAAGTCCGGCAGGTTGCGGCCGAAAAACACCAAAAACGCAACGAAACAGAGTAAAAACAAAGTATGAGCAAGAACTATCCGTCAGGAAACGCTCCCGCAGTCGGGGACATTGTAAAGATTGCCCGGCCGGGTGATGTTTACGCGGTGCCCCGACTCTGCATCGTTTCCGGCGTCACCAATGATGGAAACTTCCTGAACGTTCACGAACTGTCGTCCGGCCTCCAAGTTCCCGCGGAACACGCAAGCGACCCGATTGCTTCCGGGGATGTGACCCCGACCGTGGAGCTGCAAACCGCCATGGAGCCGCTCATTGCCGCCGCCGGTGGCAAGTTCGTCCCCGGAAAAAAACACTCCGCGAAACGCCTTTCCGACGCCGCCGCTGCGTTGGTTACGCCTATAGTTACCGCCGCCCCGGCCGCCCCGGCCGCCCCGGCCCCTGTCCCGGCCGTGTGATGAAACTTTCGCGCCCCACCACACCGATGCCCGCCGCCGCCGCGCTTGCGGCGGTGTGCGGGCTTTTTTTACTTTCCGGCTGCGGAAGTCCCGGCCCCACGAGGTTGGAACAAAAGCTGTTCACCATCGAAACGAACCGGACCACGACGACGAACTTCGCGCCAGTCGTCACCACGACGACGAACTTCGCGCCAGTCGTCACCACGACGACGAACTTCGCGCCGGTGGTGGTGTCCTCACCATCCGGCGTGTTCACTTCCACTGTTCCGGTGGTAACGCTCACCACCCAGAGCGTTCCGGTGGTGAGCGGCACCACCCAGAGCGTTCCAGTCGTCACCACCAACGAGCTTTATACCTACTCCCCTGCCCCGTCGGTTCAACTCGCACAGAACGTCGCGAGTGCGGTGCCGGTGTGGGGAGACGTGATTTCCGTTGGAATTGGGGCTGTTTTTGGGCTGTGGGGAACACTCCGCAGCAAACAAGCAAATAAAGTTTCAACCGCGCTCGCGCAGGGTGTGGAAGTTGCGCGGAAGCTCATCGAAACCCAGCAAGGACAACTCGCCGGTGAACGCTTCAAAAGCTGGCTTATCCAACACCAAGCCGAAAAAGGAGTTCTCGCCCAGGTGTCAAAGCTGGTTGCCGAAGTGGTAGATGCTCCGTCAGCGACCGCAGTCGCCGGCCAGTTGATCGAGCTTTCTTGCCTGCAGAAACCGGCCGCCCCGTCCGCGAAAACATAATCTCCGCGTCGGCCGGATAATGCCGACATCTTCATGCGCGCCGCCGGCCGGAGTGATATTCCTCCGGCCGGCAACTTTATGAAACCAGACTATCGAGCGGAGACGCGTCGAACACTCATCACCGGACCCAGCGGGAGCGGAAAAACATCGGCCGCCCTTTGCTTGATCACTTCATGGAAGAAAAAAAACCCGGCCGGTCAACTATTCGTATTCGACCATAAAGGGGAGTTTTCGCTCCGGCTTCCCGCGCGACAGCTTTCCCGGCCGGGGCAGATGCAAGCGGCTTTCGAGCGCGGTGCAACGGTAGTTTTTAACCCGCACGTCTGCTTCACAGGTTCGCTGGATGTCGCGTTTCAGTTTTTCACGGACTGGACTTTTCTCGCGTGTTCGCAAGGACCGGCGCGCGAAAAACTCGTCGTGATTGACGAGCTTCAAAACTTCGTGGGAGCCGCGCGGAGCGACATTCCACGCGGGTTGTCTTGTTTAGCCGAAACCGGACGCTGTTACCGGACTTCGCTGTTGTGCATCGCTCAAGCATCAAACTTCGTGAACAATCGGCTTCGTTCACAGTTCAACCAAGTCCTCGCGTTCCGGCAAAACGAAACCCGCGCGCTCGACTTCTTAGAAACGTGCGGGCTTGAAAAAGGGGAGGTTGCTTCCCTCCCTGAAAAAACCTGTCTGCTCAGGCAGACGGAGCGGTTGCAGACGGAACGCTACCGGCTCCGGTTTGTGCGGAACCGTCCGCGACTGGAGAGGATTTGATCTTCTTTGGCCGGCCGCCTTTCCGCGCGTAGAGCTTCTTCATGGCGAGCGAGTGAGCTTTACGCAAACTTTCCTCATCCGGATCGTCGAGGTCAATGACAAGCAGGTTTCGCTTCCGCTCCGGCGCGGTGGTGGCGGTGGTGGCCGTGGCCGTGGCCGGTCTCGGCGGCGCAGATGTAAAATAAAACATGGTTGCAAGGTATCACCACTCATACTCAAGTAAATAACAGAGTAACAATGGGGAACAAAGGAAGTTTGATACTCAAAGCGTCCGGTATACACTTCCAACAATGAACTGGATCAAACAAAACTGGCTTCTCGTTCTGATTTCGTCGGTTGCCGTTGCCGTGGGGATTGGACTCAACTACGCCATCGCGAACTGGAAAGCGAAAAATACCACCATCAACCCCTGATATGAACCGATACATCGCACCCTTTCTGGCCACCGTCGTCGCGACGCTGATCGGCATTTGGCTTTACAACAAGTATACCGCCGTCAAATCCGCCGCCTGAGTTTCACCTGAACGCTTTTTACTATGCTTTTCAAAAAGTTCACCGATACACTCTCGTTGTCTGACGGTAAAAAGGACAACTTTGGCACCGTCGTTTCCAAACAGTTGCCGAACCGGGGCTTCTGGCTGGAGGGAATGACCATTTCCGCGTCGGTTAAAACCGACGGTTCCGCCGTGTCTGGCTACGCTCCCGACTGTCTGTTCGGGCTGTGTCGGAATATCACGCTCACCGTGGATGAAGGCCCAGATGGCAAGCGGGATTGTGTTAATGCGGAAGGGGCCGGTATCGCCGAATATGAGAGGCAGGTTTTTGGCAACCGCGATTACGACTCGCTCTCATGGCAGGGCGTGACAGCAGCGACGTGGTTCCATATGCAGCATAACATCTGGTTCGCTCACCCCGAATTGCGCGAACCTTACAAGACCTACTGTGCGCTACCGCTTCCGCGCTACGCGACTCCTCCACTGTTGAATGTTTCCATTCCGACGCGCGCGTCAATCGCGAACACGTTCACCGCCGACTTGACATACCCAGGAGTTAAGTTGGATTTAACTCTCCACTATGCGTCGGTTATTGACCCGACAAACACTTTTCCGCACTGGAAAAGCGAACTGCGCACGACATCGCTCCCGTGGGGGCGAACCGGGAATGTGACGCTGGACCAAATTGCGCAAGGTGGTCTGTTGACCGGGTTTACCCTCATTGATTACGGTTCGGGCCGCTCAACGGGATATTCCCGAACGTGGTCGTTGGCCGACGAATACAACGACACGTATGGTATTGAGTATCAAGGTCGAACGGTGTTCCGGGACACCCCGATGGCTCGTGTTCACATGAACCAGCTCTCGGCTATTCCCATGACAAACGCGGGGCTGGGCGTTTTACACTACGACTTGATTGGGGACATGACACAAACGGACACGTTCGCTTTGCGCTCCGCGTGGCCCCTGGACGCCACCGCGCTCGCCGGCGGGCAGATGCGCATCACCGGCAGCAACATTGCGAACTCGGCGGCCATCACCACGATGACGACGCACAAGTTGTTGATACCGCAATCTATCACTCAACAGGTTTCCGGGGTGTAAAGTGGCTCTCTTTTTCAGAGTCGTCGTGAGTCTGTTTGGCCTTGCTGGTAAGCTGTTGCTTCCAACGAAACCAAACCCTCCACCGAAACCAACCGCAACAACGGGAGCTGTTGACGGAGGCTTGTCTCAAGCGGGAGTTGTGCGGAGCATCTCTGTGAACCCCGTCAAAGTAAACACCGGAAGCTTTAGAAACAACTAGCATGGCCGACACCTTAACAACTTCGGGAGGCGTTTCCTCTACCGAAACACCGACTTGGTTGCAAACCCTCTTAAACAGTGCGGCAAGCGTTGGTGCATCGGCGCTCAACGCGGCCGTCAACGGTTCGGCGTCAGCGAACGCTCAGTCGAACTCGCAGACCGGCGCGGATTCGGCCGCAAACGCCTCCCGCTGGAACCTCTCCACCTTCCAGTGGCTCGCGTTGGGAGCACTGGTTGCAGGACTGGTTTACCTTGTTGTGACCCGAAAGTGACGCATGATCGTCCATGATAAAGAGCGGCTCGTTCCAGTTGGAGGCGTTTACGTCCGGCCGCGCAAGCTCGCTCTCAATATCCCGACTCGGTTTTCAGGCAACGCGGTATCCGGCGCGGCTGGAGCACCAGCGTTTGCCGTTCCAAGTCTTAAACTTTACTGGCACTGCTTCTTTGACAACGGCGCGTTCACGGGAAACCTGTTCAATGGTCTACTTGGCTGGCTCATCCAGGCTAGCTACCTTGGGAACGTTGTGTGGGAGTTGAGAGTTGCGGGCCAGGGGCAGATTGGGGCATCCTCCAGCTACCCTGACCCGCACTTTGGCGGCACCACCTACCGGAGCAATGGTGCGGTGGACATACCGAATAACGACGCAGTTTGGAGCCTCAACACTGAGCAACCTCCCGTGCCGACGAACGCGATTGTTTTCGACGACGCGGTTCTACTCGGGACGATTGACGGGCTTTCCTCGGAAACTCTCTACTACCGTCACGTTATCCCTCCGGTTGACCTTGTGCGGCCGATTGACAGTGTGACCGTGGAGCTAACTGGCCCGACGACTTCGGCCTTTGGCAACGGGGGCACGGGCATGGCGTGGGCTTATTTCTGGCACTGCTTGGCGGCCAAAGTCGCATGACATGGGGCTGTGGACTTCATTTGAAAGTTGGATCACCGGCGTTGACATCGAAGCCGAGCAAGCTCGCGCCGACAAGGCAGATGCAACGCTTCACGATCTCAACCTCAACGCTTACCAGAGCGGGCAATGGACGCTTCAGCAGTATCAGCAGGCGGAGGCGGACCTTGCCCGATCCAGCGCGATCACCGCTGATATTGCCAACCAAGTCTCAGGAGCCTTCAAACAGGGGGCACTGGAAGGGCTGGCTGCGGAGCAGGCGGCGGTCAAAAGTGCACTGAACAACGTTGCGGGATTCAGCCTGAAAACCGTGTTCGGCTTTTTTCCGTGGTGGCTCTGGCTTGTCGCCGGCGCCGGGGCTTTCCTCTACTTCGGCGGCGCCGGGGTTCTTAAAAGAAACCTATGATTCTAACAAAATTTTCGCAACCGTTCAGCCGGGCGGCGGATTCGGCGAGAAACCTTGCGGCGCGGCTGTTGAACGCAACGCTGCAAAGCCGCGTTCCGTGCAACCCGACAACCGTATTCCCCATGTCAAACTACCCTGCCGGGACTATTGTTTCCGGCACGGTAAACCACGTTTACAACTCCGGCTTCCTTTGGGTGGTGGCTCCTACCGCTCCATCTGCGGCGATCATCTTTACGGTGCGTTATACGGCGGTTAACTTCTTCGGGAGGCTGAGCTACAACACGTTAACGACCTCGCAAACGCAAATGATTTCCACCTTCGGTAACGGACAGCCAGCAGCAAGCCCGCTCCCAAACGAAACGTGTTTTTTTCACCAGTCCATTTCGTTGCAGTTTCCTTTTACGCTTACAGCCGAAAGCATCCCATCCGGCGGGTTCACTTTCGCAGCCTACTGGTTCGACGGTCAGTGATGTGATGGAACAAAGCGAAGAAACATTCAATGTGCAGCCTTGGTTGTTGGGGCTGTGCTTTGCGGCCGTGCTTTCCATGCAAGGGTGGATACTCACCAGCATCGTCGAGCTGAAGGGAACCGTCTCCAAGCTCTCCGGACAGTTCGAAATGCACATCGCGGAATCCGATCGCGTTGCAAAAAAATGACTCGCAAACGCGCAACGGCCGGCGCGCTCGTCGCGCTCGCGTTACTGTTCTTCACATGGAAAACGACGGCCGGCAGTAAACCATCCGTCGGCAACAGCGGCGGCGACGGTGACTCCGCACCGGGTTTTTGGGACAGATTCTGGCATGGTCAACTGGGCAGTTTCCTCGACAGCATGTTCCGCGCGGGAAGCTCTCTACTCTCGCAACTTCTAGGAAACCTGCTTCACTTCACGATTCCAACCTCCGGCGGCGGCAGTGGCTCCGGCGGCTCCGGCGGCTCCGGCGGTGGCGGCGGCGGCGGCTATCCCGGCACCACGGACACCGGGAGCACGGACACCGGCACCACGAACACCGGCACCACGGACACCGGCACCACGAACACCGGCACCACGAACACCGGCACCGCGGACACCGGCACCACGGACACCGGCACCACGGACACCGGCACCACGGACACCGGCACCACGGACACCGGGAGCACCGGCGACCCATACTTAGATCACCTTCAGTCACTCATAAACCAAGCGACTCTCCCGCTGGTGACGGGGAACGACCTTGCTTCCCGCCCGATTCTGCAAAACATCGCTCTGACGTTGGAAAAAATAGCGGAGCAAGACAGTATCGCGTCTCAGCACGCGGCCGAGATGGTAAACGGATCAATGCTCGTAAAAAACGCGCTTGCGACGGTTGATGCTTACTATCTTGACGCCATAAAAAGCTCCACTGCCGGCCCGGCCAAAGCATTCCCTACAGGGCTGAAGCTCTGGCAGCTTGGTCCAGATCATGTGACTTGGATACCCGTAGAAAACATAGACGGTCCCGTGAACTTCGACAACATGACGCTGCCAGTGGACCCGGAAATATTCGCGAACTACCACGCGCAGGGCTACCGCGTGGGTTTTATCCCACCGAACCAATCCACCATCGGCTCAATCCCGGACTGGTTGGACGCGTTGAACGGCGGGGACTACGGCCGTGGCATTCAAATTCTTGAAAGCCGGATTGCTTCGGATTCATCCCAAAACTCTTTTCTGAACACGCTGGCGAGCATGGGGGGAACTATATTGTCCGGTTTGACCGGGCCACTCGGCGCGCTCATTTCCGGCGCGGCGGCCGGCGTCAACATCGCTCCCGGAGGCTCCACAGGCGGGGGCGTTGGCGGCTTCAGTTCCGACGGCCACGGTGGCTTCGTGATTACTCGCCCTTGACGACACGCAGCCGGAAAAACGCGGCCCAGTTTGACGCGTCGCGCGTCCCTTGAACTTCCACCGTCGCCTCCGGCGGTCTCGTCCACGTCTCAACACGCAGCGTCACGACGCCATCGCCTACGGCCCCGATGGAGCCAGGGCCGGCCACCGCCTGCCCAGAGAGAAGCGCCACCACTTGCACGCCGTCAACTGCCCCGTCGCGCGACGACATGATATTTTTCAACGGCACTCCGGCTTGTGGTGAAGCCGCGAACACGCACGATACGTTGCTCGACGCGAACAGGCTGGTTGAAACGGCTTCAACGTGCGCCGCCTGCCCCGCTGTGAGCGTCACCATTTTGTAGGAGTTTGTCACAACAAGGTTGGTCCATGAATCGGCCGTTGCGGAAAAAGCCAACGTCAATGCGAAAAAGATTGATTTCACAGCGCAAAACAATCATTCCGCGTTGTGATTGTCACGCCTGAACTTGCCAACAAGTTGCCCACGGGTTACTCGCAAGGGTTGCGAACAACCTTGCCAGTAAGCTGTGAACAACCTGTGAACAACTCAAAAAAAGTAAGCTCTTGACAGGAACAACAAACATTGTGCGATAAAAGTTAATCCACCGTCCAGCCGATCCGATCGCTGATTGGCCAGTAGATCGCCCAATACCGGCCGATGATCAACGACTCGTCAAAATCCCCCCAGCGCCGGCTATCGAAACTTTCCATCGTGTTGTCGCCCATTACCATGTAATGCCCCGGGCGAACCTGATACTCGGCGTTGCCGGTTGGAAACAGCGGCGCCAGCGTGCCGCGACGGATGAAGTGCAGTTGCGCGACCAGGTCGTTCACGTGGCCGGAGTAACTGTTTTCGCGCGGCGGGCCATCGAAGCCATACACGTTTTCAAAATGTGGCGTGTTCGCGTCGAGCCGGCGGCCGTTGATGATCAAGTGCCGGTCGTCGCCGATGCGCACCCGTTCACCGGGCAAGGCGACGAGACGTTTGATGTAGAACGTCGCCTCGTGGATTCCTGAAATGCCATGCGTGTTGAACACCACCATTTCGCCGCGTTTCGGGTGGCGGAAATTATAGGTCAACCGGTCCACCAGAATGTGGTCGCCGGCGATGACCGCCAGCTTGATGACATCCTCGCCGGGCCGGTAAACCCGCGCCCGGTCCACGCCGGCCAGCACAAACAGCAGCCGGGCCGGATTCAACCCGTAGGGATTCTGCAATTCGCGCGGCGGCAGCCAGATGGTGTGCCAGGTGTTGCCGATTTGAAAACGTTGCTTCTGCCAGTGCCGGAGAAAGGGCGGCCAGGAAATAATCGGTTCCGGAGGCTCGATGCGCGTAACGCGACCCTCGGCTTTGGCCACGACATGGTAATACGTCCGGCCAAAGATCCACCGGTCCACCAGCCGTCGGAACGGTCCTGGAATCGTCGCCCCCGGCTGCCGCAACAAATTTTCCGTGGTGATGCCGTGCAGGGTCGGTTGCATCGAACCGCTGGGAATCGTCATCGGCTGGCCCAGAAAGGTCCGGATTGCCATTACCACAACGAAGGCGACCAGCAGAATGTCGAAGACTTCGTAGCTTCGGCGCTCCGAGGGATTCACGAGATAACGGCCGGCGGTGGCCCTCAAGTTGCTCATCTGCCGGCGAAGTTCCTCCAGGTCGGCGGCAGCCAGCCAGCAGGCGATCAATTCGAGCCGCGCCTGATGCAGTTCGACCAGTGCCTCCGGCGCAAGCCGGTCACGTTGCAGGCGGATCAACCGGCGCACGGTGCGCAACTGGTCCAGCGCCTGGCGGGCTGTCCGCGATCGCAGCCAGAACCAGATGACGCGCGCCCAGCTCACCGGGACTCATTGATAGACCAGGCCGAAGCGGCTGGTGAATGGCCAGAAGACGAAGAGCGCGCGGCCGACGACGTGATCGCGTGGGAAGTCACCCCAACTTCGGCCGTCATAGCTGTTCATCGTGTTGTCGCCGAATGGCAGATAAAACTTGGGACGAACCTCGAACACGGTGTTTTCGTCTGGGAAAAGCGGCGCCAGCCCCGGACGACCATTCTGTCGGGCCACCAACTCGTTCACGTGGCCGGAATAGACGCTGTCCTTGGGCGCGCCGGTGAAGGAATAGACGTTCTCGAACCGCGGCGTGGAGGCATCCAGACGCTCGCCGTTGATGATGAGATGCCGGTCATTGCCGATTTGCACCTTGTCGCCGCTCAGGCCGATCAGCCGCTTGATGTAGTGCGTGTTCGCCGTCAAGACCGGGGATCCCTGCCACACCCGCAGGTAGTGATCAATGTCCACCGTGTGGAACACGATCGTCTCCCCGCGCTCCGGCCGGCGGAAGTTGTAAGTCACGCGGTCCACAAACAGGCGGTCGCCGCTGCTGATTTTGAGTTTCAACACCGTGTCGCCCGCCTTGAATTCCTGCCCGGGTTGCACGCCACACAGACGCTCCAGGTGTTCCGGCGGCCACCAGATCGAATACGCGTCGTTACCGATGACAAACCGCTGCTGCTTGATGAAGCCGAGGAGCGTGGTGACCGGCTCGATTTCCAACACGCCGCCCTGCTTCGTCACCCACTCGTGGTAATCAATGCCGCGGAACCAGTCGAGAAACCGGCCCCAGCGGTCGGGAACCGCGCCTTGCGGATCGGCTTTGAGATCGGTGACGACGTTGCCGAAGAGCGTCGGCTGCGCGGAGCCGGACGGAATCTTCATCGGCTGCACGAAGAACGTGAAGATCGTCATGATCAGCACGCCGCTGACGAGGAATTCCTTGATGTTTTCGCGCGAACCGGCGTTCGGATACGGCTGGAACCACTTTGTCGCGGCCTCTTCCAGCTTGTTCGATTCCGCCTCGATCGCCGGGCCGTTCGGATGGCCCGCCATCGCGACATCGAATGCGCCAAGCGCGGCGGTCACCTCGCCAAGCGCCTTCGGCGTGAGCACGTCGCGCTGCGAGTTCAGAATCAGCCAGACCTGCTTGCGCAAATCCACCGCCTGCCGCACCGCCCGCGAAACAAACCATCTCAGATTCATGCAATTCCCTTGTTGCCGGCGGCTCCCCTGCCCCGCCGGTGTTGCTGTTCACGCCTTGAGCACTTCGATGAAGGCCTCCTGCGGAATGTTCACCGCGCCGATGGATTTCATGCGTTTTTTGCCTTCCTTTTGTTTTTCCAGCAGTTTGCGCTTGCGGCTGATGTCGCCGCCGTAGCATTTGGCCGTCACGTCCTTGCGGAAGGCGCTGACGGTTTCGCGCGCCACGATCTTGCCGCCGATGGCCGCCTGGATGGCGATGGCGAATTGCTGGCGCGGGATGACCTCCTTCAGCTTGGCGGCCAGCGCCCGTCCCCTGCCCTCCGCCTTGTCGCGATGCACAATGCAGGAAAACGCGTCCACCGGCTCGCCGTTCACGAGGATGTCCAGTTTCACCATGTCCGACGCCCGGTAGCCGGCGTGCTCGTAGTCCATGGAACCGTAGCCGCGCGTCAGGCTTTTGATCCGGTCATGGAAGTCAATGAGGATTTCATTCAGCGGAACCAGCGCCGTGAGCATCACGCGGCGCGCATCAAGGGTCTCGGTGTGGTCCAGGTTGCCGCGTTTTTCGGAAATCAGCGCCATCATGTCGCCGATGTATTCGTTCGGGCAGATGATGAACGTTTTGACCATCGGTTCGTGGATTTCCGCGATGAAGGTGACCTCCGGCAGGAACGCCGGGTTGTCAATCTCCTTCAATTCGCCGTCGCTCAACCTGACCTTGTAAACCACGCTGGGATAGGTGGCGATGATGTCCATCGCGTATTCGCGCCGAAGCCGCTCCTGGACGATTTCCAGGTGGAGCAGGCCGAGAAAGCCGCACCGGAAACCGAATCCCAGCGCCACCGAACTTTCCGCCTGGTAAACGAACGCCGAATCGTTCAACTGCAGCTTCGCGAGGCTGGCCTTGAGGTGCTCGTAATCCGCCGTGTTGATCGGATACAACCCGCTGAACACCATCGGATGGATTTCCTGAAACCCCGGCAGCGCGGGTGCCGGCGTCCGGTTGTCGGTCACCGTGTCGCCCATCTTCACATCTTTCGGGCTTTTGATGTTCGCGGTGAAATAGCCCGTCTCGCCCACCTCCAGCCGCTCGCGGGCGTAGGGCTTCGGATTGAAACTGCCGACTTCCTTCACCTCGAAACTCTTGCCGGAATAGAGCAGCTTGACCGCCATGCCGGGCCGCAGTTCGCCGTTGAAGATGCGGACGTGCGTGACGACGCCTTTGTAAGTGTCGAAAAACGAGTCAAAGCACGACGCCTGCAGGCCTGCCACGCCCGTGGGCTTGGGCGCGGGTATGCGGGCCACGATCGCCTCCAGGATTTCGTCAATTCCGATGCCTTCCTTCGCGCTGGCGAGGATCGCCATGTCCGCGGGGATGGCGAGGATTTCCTCCAACTGCTGCTTGGTTTGCGGCACGTTTGCGTGCGGCAGGTCAATCTTGTTGATCACCGGGATGATCGCCAGATCGTGCTTCATTGCCAGGTGGACGTTCGCCACCGTTTGTGCCTCCACGCCCTGCGCCGCGTCCACGATCAGCAACGCCCCCTCGCACGCGCTGAGACTGCGCGACACCTCGTAGGCGAAGTCCACGTGGCCCGGCGTGTCAATCAGGTTCAGCTCGAACGTCTCCCCGTTCCTGGCCACGTAGCGCATTGTCACCGGATGCGCCTTGATCGTGATGCCACGCTCCCGCTCCAGGTCCATCGAATCGAGCAACTGCTCCTGCATGTCCCGGTCGGAAATCGTCCCCGTCCGGTGTAACAGCCGGTCGGAAAGCGTCGTCTTCCCATGATCAATATGGGCGATGATGCTGAAATTGCGTATGTGTGCGGTGTCCATCGTTCAGTGGCGACCAGGTTTCCGGGTATCGCCACGGCGTCCTTGCCGCGCCGCGCCCCAAACCTTGCGCCGACCAGCGTGGCCAGAACATACCGACGCTGGCGGTGATGAAAAGTCGAATCTGCGCCGCAAGCACCCGGTGGAGGTCTGAACGGCAAACAACAATCAACGCACGAAATGGGTGGCGGGGGTTATGACTTCAGATCCTCCGCGATCGTGGCGAAGTTCTCCAGGGCCGTTTCCAGGTCATCGCTGATTTCCTGGGCGATGATTTCCGGGGCGGGCAGATTGGCCGATTCTTCCAGCGCGTCGTCCTTCAGCCAGAAGATGTCCAGGTTCACCTTGTCGCGCTTGACCAGCTCTTCGTAGGTAAAGGCTCTAAACCGCTCCGTCTCCACGCGGTTGTGACGATTGCCGGTGGGGCGGCGTTGCTGCGCCGCCTCTTTATTTGGGACGCGCGGCAACGCGTCCCTACCAACCTCGCCAAAATAGCACGCCACGAAATCATCGAGATCGCTCCGCTTGAGCGTGTTTTCCTTGAGCGTGAAATGCAGGTTCGTGCGCAGATCGTAAATCCACAGCTTCTGCGTCCACGGCTATTCTTGCGCGGGCTTGCGGTCGAAGAACAGGACGTTCGCCTTCACGCCTTGCGCGTAGAAGATGCCGGTGGGCAGGCGCAGCAACGTATGCACATCCGCCTGCTTGAGCAATTCGCGCCGGATGGTTTCGCCCGCGCCGCCTTCAAACAGCACGTTGTCCGGCAACACCACCGCCGCGCGACCGTGCTGCTTGAGGATGGTGAAAATGTGTTGGAGGAAATTGAGCTGCTTGTTGCTCGTGCTCGCCCAGAAATCGTCGCGATTGATGATGAGCGATTCCTTGGACGACTCGCCCGCCTCGTTGACGATGGTCACGCTGCTCTTTTTGCCGAACGGCGGATTGGCCAGGACGATCTCGTATTCGCCGTGCTTCCCCGCCAGCGCATCCTTGGTGACAACCGGCAGGTTGTAGGCCGGGTCCCCCGACCCGGCGTCCCCTGCGCCCCCGCCGTGTGAGGGCATACGCCCTACAGGGCCGCCCTTGTAGGCCGCGTCCCCCGACGCGGCGTCCTTCCCGCCTGATGAGGGCATCGGGCCTACATCGGTTTCCCCAATTCCATGCAGAAGCATGTTCATCGCGCAGAGCCGGGCAATGCTGTCCACCAGTTCGATGCCGAAGAAAGTGCCACTCTTGAGCTTCTTCTTTTGCGACCGGTCGAGTTGGAAATGCTTTGGGTCGGAAAGATAATTGTGCGCCGCCAGCAGGAAACCACCCGTGCCACAAGCCGGATCGCAAATCGTCTGGCCGGGTTGCGGTGACACCGCGTCCACGATGGCGGCGATGAGCGGGCGCGGCGTGAAGTATTGGCCCGCGCCGCCTTTCACGTCCTCGGCGTTCTTTTGCAGCAACCCCTCGTAAGCGTCGCCCTTCACGTCGGCGGAAAGGCTGGACCATTCCTCTTTGTCGATCAGGTCCACGATGAGCCGGCGGAGCTTTGCCGGGTCTTGGATTTTGTTTTGCGCCTTGCGGAAGATGACGCCGAGCATGCCCGACCGCTTGCCGAGTTCCTCCAACGTATGCCGATAATGAATTTCCAGCTCGTCGCCATCCCGCTTGAGCAGTTCCGGCCATGAAAATTGTGGTGGCACCGGCGCAAGCCGGTTGAACGGCGGCCGCGACTGCTCATCCGCCATTTTCAAGAACAGCAGAAACGTGAGTTGTTCAACGTAGTCGCCATACGAGAGCCCATCGTCTCGCAGGATATTGCAATAATTCCAAAGTTTCTGAACCAATGCTGTGGGTGTGCTCATGGCGACGAAATCAATTCACTGCTCCACGACCACGATGCGCGAAGCGCACGTCGTCAATTTGGGAAACCAACTGGTGGCGGGCTTGGGAAGCCAAATCGCCGTAGGACAAGCCGTCATCGCGGTGACTTGAGCCGCCGGGAAGCGAGCGAAAGGGATTCTGCAAAGCAGAAGGGCGCAAACCCGAACGAGCGGGCGGGCGCGAGCCCATGTTGCAGTAATTCCAAAGCTTCTGGACGAGTTGCGGTGCGGGGTTGCTCATTTGTGGGAACGTAAAAGTTTTCGCAGCCGGGTGGTCGTCTGCTCGCGGTCAAGTCGGCTGGCCGCCACATCCAGTGTCAAGGCTTCCCATGCATCCACGTCGAGTTTTTCGTCCGGCAGCAAACCGTTCTCGCTTAAAAAAACCAGGCACGTCGCCAGCGCCGTTCGCTTGTTGCCGTCCACGAACGGGTGATTGCGGCACAGGTAAAACAGATACGCCGCCGCGATTTCCACCGGATTGGTGAACAACGGTTCACCCGCCATCGTGGCCTGCGGCGCGGCCACCGCCGATTCCAGCAACGCCTCTTCCCGCAGCCCAGCGCCGCCGCCGTGCGCGGCCAGCACTTCGGCGTGAATCGCCTTCACGGCCTCCACCGTGGGATGCGCGAGCGGCCGCTTCATGACAGCCGCCGGAACAGTTCCGCATTTTTCTTGATCAAACGCTTCGCGGTGGCGGCCGCTTTCTCAGCGTTGATGACCGGGCGCACGGGCGTCAGCACAATCGAGCCGCCCTCGTGCAGACTGATGCTCACCTGATCGCCCACCTTGATGCGCGCCAGATCCATCAGGGCCGAATCAAACATCAGCCCCTGCGAGTTGCCAATCTTCGTGATCGTCTTTGTCATGGTGTTAAACTATGTTTTACGTCGGCTTCTGTCAAGCCAGTTGGCCGGTGAAGGCTTTTTGGAGGATGGACTGGCGGAGGCGGGTGGCGCGCTGGAGGTTGGCGGACACCACCGACTCCAACTCCGCCACCACGCTCAACCGCCGCTCCACTTCCGCCACAATCCGTGTCTGCTCGGCCAGCGGGGGAAGTGGGACGACTAAATTTCCAACTTTGTTAACGCTGAGGGTGAACAAACCCGAAGTGGAACTCGCCACGAGTTCGACGAATTGACGACCACCCGGCGATTGCAGCCAGTGAAGAATCCATTTCGGCATCCGCGAATCTACGGGGCGAACTTTGATGAGATGGTTTTGATGAACGCATGAATCAATCGAGCCATCCCAAATCGCGAGACGACCGATTTGATCTTTGCTGCCATTGCCTTCGACGATGAGAAGGTCGCCGGCACGCACCAGGAGCTTGTCGAGTTCGGAATCTGCGACGCCGATTTGCTCCATCTCCTCAAGCCGGAGTTCGTTCGCATAGACGTTCGCCACGCGGAGATATGGAAGGTGTTTCGGCAGCTTTGCTCGTTTCGGATTCTTTGTCAGACCGCCAAAGGTCAAACCAAGTTGTTCAAGTCGAGCCCAAGTCCAGCCGTCCGGGAGCGGCGGAAGATTCGCAGTGTCCGGCGCGGCGGGTTCTTTGTATTTCCCACGGCCCTGCCAGTTTTGGCGGCGCTCGGTGAGGATGCGGGCGAGCAGCGCTTCGCCGGATTCAAAAGGCGCGTCCTTGTAGGCCGCGTCCCGCGACGCGGTGTTTGATTGTTCCCCGGGGACGCCGCGTGAGGGCACGCGGCCTACAAGGCCCATGTTTTCAATCGGCAGGTCGTCGAGGTCGGGCGCGGGTGCTTGCTCGCCCTGGAGCATGGAGTAAACCCGCTGGATTGTGCCGATGACGACGCGGGCGGAGGTATCGAGTTGATTGCTGCTCAGGCGTTGGACGATGTATTCCTCGGTGAACTTGTAATTGTTGACCGGCGAAACGAACTGCTGAAATTCCTTGAGGGTCTGCTCGCCGAGATTGCCACGATCCACGAGGAACAGGACGCGCTTCGCCCCGGCGTATTTGACGAGGCGATAGATGAAATTGACGGCGGTGAAGGTCTTGCCCGAGCCCGTGGCCATCTGGATGAGCGCGCGCGGACGCCCCGCGATGAGGGACACTTCGAGATTTTTGATGGCCTCGAACTGCGCGGGCCAGAGGTTGCCTTGCGTGAGGGCGGGAAACTCCTGTAGTCGCCGGGCCAGTTGTTTTTCCTGCTGCGCCCAGGCGAACAAGGTTTCGGGGCGATGGAACGCGAAAACATTCCGGCTGCGTGGGTCGGGGTCGAGGCGGTTGGTGAAACGGATCTCATTGCCGGTGGATTCGTAGCAGAACGGGAGCGGATTATGCCACGCCGGCAGACTGGCGGGAACGCCGGTGACGTATTTGATGGATTGTTCCTCGACGCCCACAAGCGAATGACCAGCGGGCTTGGCCTCAACTGTGCCGAGGGCTTTGCCATCCACGAATAGGGTGTAATCAGGTTCACCGGTGGCAAAGGAGAGTTCGCACACGGCGACCCCTCGCGCTGCGGAGAGGTTGATTTTGTCTTTCGTCTGGACAGCCCACCCCGACGCGGAAAGTTGCGCATCAATCTGTTGGCGGGCTTTTTCTTCCGGAGTCATAACTCGTCAAGCCGTCACGCTGGGTTGCCGTGGTGAAATATGTCACCAGGGTTGGCGTGCTGTGTCGTGGCGAGGCCGGCAATTTCGCACCAAATAAATCCAACCACGACGGGCAAGATCAAGGCGCAAGCCCGGGTCGTGGGTATTCTCATTCCCTTGCTGTGGGCAGAACCAGCGACCGAACTCCGAATGGTTTTGGAGACATGTTCGCTCAAGAATCCCGGCGACTTCACGCAAAGAGAGAACAACCATTCCGGTTTCATCGGCAATTTCTGCGGATTGTGGGCACAGACGCACGGGCGCGCAAGTATTCAGTAGCGCTCCCGACGGTGCTTCTTTGCTGCGCGGGAGGTTGCGATGCGCCGGCCGCTGGCTGTCTTTCCAGAGTAGGGTTGCGGTAAACCGATCGCACTTGGACCCACGCGCTCGGCGTGCTCATTTTTGTTTCGGTTATAATTTTCGCAGCCGTTTTGTCGTCTGTTCACGGTCAATCCGGCTGGCCGCGCGGGGGGGCAGCGGCTAGGGCGTCGCATCGTCCGCGAAGCAGAGCACCACCGCGACGGCACTGGCGGCGGACTGACTTTGAATGCCGTCGCCGGCCGGCACGGACCAGTCGTAGCCCATGATGTTGTCCGCGTGGCGGCGATTCCGCCATGCCGTATCGGCGTTGGTCCGCATCCAGGGCAGATAGTCTTTGCCGCCGCCGTCGCGAACGAGCAGTTTCATGTAGCGCACAAAAATGCCCTTGAAGGCGCCGCCGTCGCCCTGGTTTTCACTTCTCAGAATCCGGTCCGGGCCCGTGCATAGATTGGCCCGGGTCCAGTCCGCCGCCATTCTCGCCTGGGCAAGATAGTTTTCGTCCTTCGTCTTCAGATACAGCAACACGGAGGCGCCGATGTAGGTGCCTTGATTGTAGGTCAACGAGAAGGTCGCGAGCGGTCCGTGGTTGCGGCGGCGAGCGGGATTGGCATTGGAAATCGTGTTGGTGTTCTGGGCGGGAACCAGCCGGATGCTGTCGAAGACCTTTCCCTTGCCATCGGTCAACGTGGTCTTCTCCCACTGGTAAAGCCGCCGGGCCTTGTCGAGATAGGACGCGTCATTCAGGAGTTCGGAAAGGCGGACGGCAGCAATGACCGCCGGGCTTTCGATGCAACTGTTTTTGGAGCGCCGGTCACTGGTCCACCAGATGCCGCCGCCCAGGGTGTCATCGCAGAAGCTTTGATAGACAAAATCAAAGCTGGCCTGGGCGCGCTTGAGGTAACGCTCCTTCTTCGTGATCTGGTAGGCGCGGGTGCAACCGATCGTCCACCACATGATGTCATCGTTGTATTTGTTTTTGGTCCAGTCGGGATACTGCGCGATGAAGCCGTCATACACGTCGTTGATCTGCTTTTTGACGGTATCGCTGTGGGTGCGGTCAAACTGGTCCATGACGGTGTCCCAGAGCTGCGCTTCGAGCCAGAAATCCGCCTTCTTCTCCCCTTTTTCCTCCTTGTGGAAGAATTTGCTCCCGGCGTCCCAATAGACCTGATTGAGCGCCTTGAACGCCGCATCCGCCTCCTGCGGCGTCACGGCATGGGCGGAGGTGGCGACGATCGAAAAGACCAGACATGCCGCCAGAAGCATCGGCGCCGGCGAACGGTCAGATTTGTGAATCATAACAGGCGAGGATTTACGGGCAACCGGCCGTGGTTTGGCAATCATTCATTGCGGCCGGGCGGGATGCGTCCGAGGTGGAAGATGAGAAAACCGTGGAGGAATTGCCGCAGATCGGTCAGTTCCGCCGGGCTGGCCGGCAGTTGCGCCGAGGCCATCAAACCCTCCTGCGTGAGACGGATGGCCAGGGCGCGTGCGCTGGCGCTGAGCCGCGAATGCGCCAGATCGGGCGCGAGGCCCAGGACCGTCAACAGTTTCAACTCGAAGGCGAACGTCACCGCCGGCTGGGCCGGATGCTTCGCCTGGGCGGCCAGCAGTTCTGTCAGGAGGGCGAAAGGTTCCGGCAGGGGCGTTTCCTCCTCGCTGACCTGCTCGACCAGCAGCGCGGCGTAAGTGGCCTGCCGCAGCCGGGCGAGGTCGGTGCGCAACGCCGCGTGCGGGTCGCGCAGCGCCACCTCGCGCAGCGTGTGCAGCGTAGAACGCTGGCTGCGTTGGAACGCAAAGTCCGCCTCGTAGAACAAATCGAGCTTGCCGCGAAACGGCGACTTCGGCCGGCGGGCGCCCTTGGCCACGGTCGCCAGACGGCCAAGATCGGGGGTCAGCCAGTGGACAATCAGGCTGGATTCCGTCAGCGGGCGGGTGCGCAGGACGAGGCCGGTGGCGCGTTCGAGCGGCATCAGTCCACCGGGTTCGCCGGCACGGGCGACGCCGGCAGGAGCGGTTTGTAGGCGGGCGTGATGGCGCCGAGGCTGATGATGTATTTGATGCCGTCGGCCACGGACATGTCGAGTTTGATGACCTCCTCCTCCGGGACGACGATCAGGAAGCCGCTGGTCGGGTTGGGTGTGGTGGGCACGAACACGCCCAGCAATTTGCGGTTGAGGCGCGCCGCCGCCTCCGGGTGCTCGTCACTGGTCACAAAGCCAACCGAATACAGACCCGCCCGCGGATACTCGAACAAGACGACCTGTTTGAAGGAGGATTTCTTGCCGGTGGAAAACGCCTCGTTCACCTGTTTGACGGTGCCGTAAATCTTGTTGAGCAACGGAACCTGGAACATCACCTGATCCATGAATTTGATCATTTTCCGGCCGAGGTAATTCCGCGCCGCGCGGCCGAGGACGATGACAATCAGGATGCCGACGATCAATGCCGTCAGGCTCCAATACCAGAAGACGAGACCGTCCGGTCCGTGCGTCCAGGCGTGGGGCAGGAAGAACAACAGCGTGTCGGTCACGTTGGACACCGTGCCGAACAGCCACCGAAAAATGGCGATGGAAATCACGGCCGGCAATACCACGGCCAGGCCGGTGAGAAAGTTGGCGCGCCAGCGGAGCAGCGTCTGCTTCATGGCCGGACCTTAGCGGGCAAGGCGAGTTCACTCAAGGCGAAGCGGTGGGCCAGCCGGCGCACCAGCCGGTTTTCCTCGCGCTTCATGACGCGCCGCGCCGCTCCGGTGAGGTCGTCGTAACCGCGCAAATGCAGCAGCCCGTGAACGAGGTAGCGCACCAGTTCTGCCGGCCACGACGTGCGGAATTCCCGCGCCTGCCGGCGGGCGTCGTCCAGGCAGATGAACAGATCGCCGCGCAGCCAGGCCGCGCCGGCCGCGGCGGTTTCCGGCGCGCCGTAGTCGAAGGTGATCACATCAGTGGAGCCGGCGTGGTTCAGAAATTGCCCGTTCATCCGCGCCATCGCGGCCGCGCCGACGAGCACAACGGCGAGTTCGTAGTGGAGCGCGTGTTCCTCCGCAAACGGCGGTTCGGTCAGCAGCGCGGCCAAGGCAATTTGCCGGAGCCGGCGCAGGTCCACGCGCTGGCGCGGATGGCGGTTCCGCAGCGTCAGTTCATTCATTCACGGTGCCGCGGTATTCCTCGTAGGCAACGATGATCCGCTGGACGAGCGGGTGCCGGATTACATCCTTCCGCTGGAACTCGATGATCGCGATGCCGTCCACCCCAACCAGCGCCTGGCGGGCCTCGATCAGCCCGGACGGTTTCTGCCGCGGCAGGTCAATTTGCGTCACGTCGCCGGTGATGACCGCTTTCGAGCCGTTGCCCAGCCGGGTCAGGAACATGAACATCTGCTCGGTGGTCGAGTTTTGCGCCTCGTCGAAAATGATGAAGGCGTTGTTTAACGTCCGGCCACGCATGTAGGCCAGCGGGGCGATCTCGATGGTGCCGCGTTCCATGTGCCGCTGGATTTCGTCGGCCGGCAGCATGTCGTGCAGCGCGTCGTAAAGCGGGCGCAGATACGGCGCGAGCTTCTCCTGCAAATCGCCGGGCAGGAAACCCAGCGCCTCGCCCGCCTCGACCGCCGGCCGCGTGAGAATCAACCGGCTCACCTTGTTGTCGCGGAGCGCGGCCGTGGCCATGGCCATGGCCAGATACGTCTTGCCCGTGCCGGCCGGGCCGATGCCAAGCGTGATGTCATGCTGCCGGATGGCCTGGACGTATTTTCGCTGGCCGACGGTCTTCGGCGTCACCGCCGCCTTTTTGGCCGAGGTGCGGATGCTCTCCGAATGGAGGCTTTGCAGGGCGGCCACGCCGTCGCTTTGGACCACGCCCAACGCCAGCAGAAAATCATGGTTGCGCACGATGGCGCCGCCCTTGAGCGAGTTTTCGAGCAACTGGAACAGGTGCCGTGCGCGGGCCAGGGCCTCGGCTTCGCCGTCGAGCTTGATCCAGGCATCACGGGCGGTGGCCTTGATGCCGAGCTGGGCCTCGAGCGCCGCGAGGTTGCGCGGGTCGTTGTTGAAGAGCTGTTGTGCCAGCCGCGCGTTGTCGAAATGGAGCGTTTCGGTGGCCACGTCAGGAGGTGGTTGCGGACGGCTGGCCGTCACCGGCGGCCGCGGCGAGTGCGGCACGGAGGCTGGCGGCCACTTCCGTGAGCGCCTGCGGCACGACGGACGTGCCCGCGAGCACGGGCATGAAATTCGTGTCGCCGTTCCACCGCGGCACGACGTGGAGGTGCAGATGATTGTCCACGCCGGCGCCCGCGACGCGGCCGAGGTTGACGCCGAGGTTGAAGCCGTCCGGCCGCATGACCTTTTTCAACGCGTTGACGCAGCGGCGTGTGAGCACCATCAAGTCCGCCAGTTCCTGCTCGGTCAGATCGTTCAAATCGGCCGCCTGCCGGTAAGGCACAACCATCAGATGCCCGCCGTTGTAAGGATAGGTGTTCAGCACGGCGAAACAGCTCCGCTCGCGGACAAGCACATGCGTCGCCACGTCGTCGGACGAATGGGCGATGCGTGTGAACAGCGACTCGTCGCTCGGCGGCGGCTTGGGCGCCAGGATGTATTCAATGCGCCACGGGGCATGCAGTTGTTCCACACTGCGACGCTAACGAATCGGCGTGGCACTGTCAAAGCCGCAAAGCGGGCCGCAGCGGCAATCATGGGCTGCCGGACGCGGCGGGCCGGGCCAGCTCGGCTTCAAGCTGCCGGCGCACGGTCTGCAACTCCGACTGCAATTGGGCGAACACGGCAGGCGACTCTGCGAGGACGCCGGCCCTGGCTTGCTGTTCCAATTTCGCGGCCAACGCGGCCAGACGGCGGGCGCCGAGGTTGCCGGCGGAACCTTTCAGGCTGTGGGCCGGGGCGCGCAACGCGTCAGCGTTTTGCTCCGCCAGGGCCTTTTCCATCCGCGCGCAGGCCGGTTCCGCCTCGTGCAGGAACAACGCCACCAGTTCGGCCGCGGCATCCGGCTCGCCCGGCGCGCCCAACTCGCGCAGGCCGCGCAGGACGGCCAGGTCGAGCGTGGGTAACGCCGCCCCGGCATCCTTGTCGGCCGGAGGCTCTGAAGGAACCGGCCCCGGCGGCAGATGGCAAACGGCGCGTTGCAGCGCGGCGTCGAGATCCGCCAACCGCACGGGCTTGCTGATGTAGTCGTCCATCCCGGCGGCGAGGCATTTTTCACGGTCGTCGCGCATCGCGTTGGCCGTCATCGCAATGATGTAGATCGGCGGTTTGTTCGCGGCGGTGGCGGCTCCGGCGGGCAATTCCTGGCGGCGAATGCGCCGGGCGGTTTCATAGCCGTCGAGGTCCGGCATCTGGCAGTCGAGCAGCAGCACGTCGAAATCGGCCTTGGCCAGGGCGGCGAGGACTTCGTGGCCGTTGCCCGCCGGCTCGGCGGCGTAGCCCAGCTTGCGCAATTGCAGCCGGGCGAGCCGCTGGTTGACCATGTTGTCCTCCGCCAGCAACACACGCAGCGGGCGGACGGTGGATTCTCCGGCTGACGCGGCGGCCGGAGGAAGGCAGGCGGCGGCCGGGGCCGGGGCCGGCGGACCGGCAATGACGCGCACCAGGGTGTCGCGCAGCCGGGCGCGGCGCGGCGGCTTGATGAGGCAGGCGGAGAAACCTGCGTTCGCCGCGACGGCGGCGTCGAGCCGTTGGCGCAACGAGGTCAGGATGACGAAACGCGCGCCGGCCAGCGCCGGATCACGGTTGATGGATTCAACCAGCGTCAGGCCGTCCACGTCGGGCAGTTGAAAATCCAGCAAGATGACATCGAACGGCGTCGCTTGCCCGGCCGTTGCCTGGAGGGCGTCGAGCGCATCGCGACCGCTGCCCGCCTCGGCGGTCTGCATGCCCCAATGGGTGAGATGATTGCGCAACGCGGCGCGCTGGGCCGCGCTGTCGTCCACGATCAGGGCGCGTTTGCCGGCCAGGCCCGGGTCCGGTCCCGGGGCCGAAGCAACGGCGCCGGCCTGTTTGGGCAGGCTGATTTCAAACCAGAACGTGGAGCCGCAGCCCGGCTCGCTGGACACACCGATGCGGCCGTCCATCAACGTGATGATCTGCCGGGAGATCGCCAGTCCCAGCCCGGTGCCGCCGTAGCGCCGGGTGGTGGAGCCGTCCGCCTGCACGAACGCCTCGAACAGGCGGTCCTGCGTGTCCGGGTTGATGCCGATGCCGGTGTCCTGAACTTCGCAGCGCAACGTGGCCTGGTTGGCCGTTTCCAGGAGCAGTGTGACGCGGACGACAATTTCGCCGGCCGGCGTGAACTTGACGGCGTTGCCGATGAGATTGGTGAGCACCTGCCGCAAACGCCCGGGATCGCCGTGCAGCCGGCACGGAAAATCGTCGGGGATCTGGCAGATCACCTCCAGTCCGCTGGCGTGCGCGCGTTCGGCAAGAAACTCGACGGTGGTTTCCACCAGTTCGACCAGGTCGAAATCAATCGCCTCCAGGGTCAGCCGGCCGGCCTCGAGGCGCGAGAAATCGAGGATGCTGTTGATGATGTCCAGGAGCGCGTCGGCGCTGCGGCGGACGGTTTCGGCAAACTCGCGCTGCTCGGCCGAAAGGGGTGTGTCCAGAAGCTGCGCCGTCCAGCCGATGATGGCGTTCATCGGCGTGCGGATTTCGTGGCTCATGTTCGCCAGAAACTGCGCCTTGACCTGGGCCATCTCCAGCGCGGTCTGGGCCGCTTTTTCCAAATTCTGCTCGGCTACGATGAGATCGGTGATGTCCTTGGAAACCCCGAATGTGCCGGCGATTTTCCCCTGGCGGTCGCGATAAGGCAGTTTCGACGAAAGCACCCAGGTCACCCGGCCGTCGGGCCAGGTTTCCTTCTCCGTAAAACCGATGATCGGCTGGCCGGTGCGGATGATGCGCTGTTCATCCTGAAAAGCCAGCCGGGCGTGTTCCTCGCCGAAGAAATCAAAGTCCGTGTGGCCAACAATCGCGGCCTGGTCCTTCAGCCCGAACCGTTGAACCATCGCCCGGCTGCACCGGACAAACCGTGATTGCTCGTCCTTGAAATAAATGGCGTCGGGCAGGTTGTCCAGAAGCGCCTGGAGCAGGTCGCGCTCGTAAGCCAGCGCTTCCTCGATGCGGCGTCGTTCCGTGACATCCCAGAAGATGCCCTGAACGCCGATCACCACCCCCTGCGCGTCATACAACGGCGTTTTGAGGACGTGAACATAAATCTTCGTGCTGTCCGGGCGCACATGTTCCTCGACCGTATCCTCGCCCTCCAGCGTCTGCACCACGCGGCGGTCGTCCGCCTGATATTTTTCCGCCAGCGGTTTCGGGAAAAAATCGAAGTCCGTCCGGCCCAGGATTTCCTCCGGCGCGCGGCCAAGCGTCCTGCAAAACAACCGGTTCACGAACGTGAAACGGCCTTCGAGATCCTTGCGGAAGATGTTTTGCGGCAGGCACTCCACCAGCGAATGGTAAAGCGCCTCCGAATCGAGCAGCGCTGCCTCGGCGAGCTTGCGATCCGTGATGTCCTGCACCGTGCCCTCGTAGAAGATCACGCCGCCGCCGGCGTCACGCACCGCGCGGGCGTTCTCCGAAATCCAGATTACGCTCCCGTCCTTGCGGAAAATCCGCGACTCAAAGTTGTTGACCTCGCCGGTGGTCTGAATCTGCCGGATGAACGCCTCCCGCCGCCCGAAATCCACGTAGAGCTGCCGGCTGATGTTTTGCACGGCCTGCATCAACTCGTCCGGCGACTGATAGCCGTAAATCCGGGCCAGGCGCGGATTGGCGGACAAGTAGCGGCCGTCGGCGGTCGTCTGGAAAACGCCCTCGACGACGTTCTCAAAAATGCTGCGGTAATTGGCCTCGCTCTGGCGCAACGCCACCTCGCTGCGCTCGTGGCTGGCAATGCGCTCGTCCAACTCACGGCGGCTGCGTTGCAGCTCCAGTTGGCAGACCACCTGCCGGCCCAGCATTTCCAGTGCCGACCGTTGCGCCGGCTCCAGCGAACGCGGCTGCTCATCGAAAACACACAACAGCCCCCTCGGCGGCTCGTCGGCTTCGCGCAACGGAACGGCAGTCGCCGACACAAAACGCCGCCCGCCAATCACGAGCGGCGCCGGGCCGAACCGTGGGTCCACCGTCGCATCCTCCACGCCGACCAACGTCGTGCTGGCGAGCGCGGCGCGGAACAACGCATGGTCATCGTCGAGTTCCGCCGCCGCCATTCCCTGAACCGCGCGGAAGCGCCAGCGACCGCCGGCCGCCTCAAACGCAACCGCCGCGGCCGCGGCGGCGCAGACGTGCGCAGCCAGCCGGGTCAAGTCATTCAGGGCCGCCTCCAACGCGGGATTCGCCGGTCCGGCTTCCCCTGCTCTCCCGGCAAACCGGGCGGCCTCCGAGGCTGACGCGTTGACGGGATCGGCCATGTGGGATTCGTGGGCGGCGGCCAGGCGGCACGCTCAAGCCGTGACCAAACGCGGGGAATCCGGCTCGGCGGCCAATTGCCGCAGCCATGTCTCGGCCTGCGTCCGCGCCGCCTGCATTTTGGGATAGCGGATTTCGCGGTAGCCGCTGACGGATTCGGGCAGCCGCAGGATGCGGACAAACAATTCGTAGCTGACGCGGCCACGCACGGAATCGCCGAAACGCGGGAGGAGCGTTTGATACCAGTCGCGGAATTCCTTTTCCGGCCGGTGCCAGTCCGGCAGGGCGCGTCGCAGCCAGCGCATGTGTTTGATCAAGTCGAGCATCCAGTCGCGGGTCTTCATGTCCCAGGCAAAATCCCGGCCGCGGAAGGTGAACTGAGGACGATTCAAATGGCGATATTCGATGCGGTCGCCGCGCTGCGGGTCAACGTTGTAACGGGCGCGGTCGCGGCGATGCTTTTCCTCGCTGGTAAGCAGGTGCGCCACATACACCTCGTCCTTGATGAGCATTACCTTGTGCAGGTTCCAGATCACGGCCTTGGTGGCTTCGTAGCCGAACTCCGCATGGTCGGCGGCGTAAATCTGGCGCACGCCGTCGGCGTAGCGCCGGGCGTAGTCAAGACTCTCAAACTGAACCAAATCGTAGATCCGCAGCGCAAAGTCCCGCAACACGTCGTCCCGCAGGTTGAGCTGCTCGACCGCGTCGGCGACAAGCTGCTGGTAGCGCCCGGTGAGCGTGGCGCCGTTGACGCGGGTGCGGGCGAGGATGTCGGATTTATCCGCCATGACCTCTGCCAGCGTGGCCGGTTCGCGGACCATTTGGGCGACTCCGTCCACGGTGTCGGGGTCGTGCGCGATGAAGCGGCCCAGATTGAACGCCTTGAGATTGTCGGCCGCCGCACTGCCAAAGCCGGTGGTGATGGCCCACGCCAGATTGTCAAAACTCAGCGGGATGAGACCGCGCTGGAAGGCGACGCCGAGCATCAGGATGTTCGCGTAAAGCTGGGTGCCGAAGAAACGTTCGCTCAACGCGGAAACGTTGCCGGCGAAAAAGACGTCCTCGCGCGAGTTCCGGCGCAACTCGCCGACGAGTTGCTGCACCGAGAAGTCGTCCTGCCCCAGCAGCGTGAGGATCGTGGGCGTCTTGTGGGTGTTGACCACGACGGCCGTCCGCGTCCGGTTGCCGACCCGCTGGTTCAGAGCCGGATCGAACGCCCGCGCGGCCTCGAGCACGTCCACGCCGAGGACCAGGTCCGCCTTGCCGTAGGGAATCAGATTGGAGCTGAACGGCGCACCCGCGGGCAAGAGCGTGATTTGGGAATACACGCCGCCATTGCGGATGGCCAAACCCTTCTTGTCGCAAAACAAGATCCGGTGCCCGGCGTGAGACCCGGCCAGCACGAGGATGGCGGTGGCCGTGCCGATACCCATGCCGCCAACCCCCGCCAGGTAGCCGCGCCAGGGCCGGGTCAGCGCCGACGTGGCCGGCAGCGGTAATTTCGAGAAATCCAGCCGTTCGATCAGCGGCACCGGCGGTTGCGTCCGGGTGATGACGACCTCCTCGAACGAAGGGCAGGCCTTCACCCGCGAACCCGCCGTTTCCGGCGTGACCAGAAACCGCGTGCAGGCGCCGTCCGCGACGCACCACGACGGGTCAATCTGCACCTTGCGGCCGTAAGGTGTTTCTTCCAGCGTCAAGCCGGGACAGCCGGTGGCCTTGGTGCATTCCAGACAGTTCTCGCAGACTTCCGGCGTGATGTTGATGAAACGCTTCCGCGCCAGGAAACCGCGCGTCTTCACCTCGCGCCGTTCCTCCCGTGCCTGCCGGCGGTGAAACGTAATGCCGCATTCCTTGTCCGCAACGATGACCTTCACGCCGTCCTGGAGAATGGTTTTCTCCAGCAGTTGCCGGTAGCTCTCGCGTTCGGCGGGATTGACACGCACCACGGTGGCCCCGGAGTGGGTCTTGTCCGTGATGCCGGCAACGATGGCATCAATATTCTGAACGAACGTTTTTTCTCCCGTCAGCCCTTCCGCCAAGGCCGGCGTGATCTGATGACCGGTCATGGCGGTCGTCTTGTTGTCCAGCAGAATGTAGGTGATGTCGTGACCGTTCTTGAGGGAGTTGGAAATGGCGAGCTGGCCGCTGTGGAAGAAGGTTGAATCCCCCATGAACACGACCTGCTTGTTGCGGATGAAGGGGTCAATGCCCGCGCCGGTCCCGCCGCCCAGACCCATGCCGCTGTAATTGTGCATGAGGTCCTTGGTCGGTTCGAACATCAGCATCGTGTAACACCCCGTGTCACCATGGAAAACGATATCCACCGGGCTGACGCCGTGCGTGCGCTGCATGTATTGGGCGTCACGGAATTGTTTTTTGATTTCCAACAGCACGCTGGCGGAATCGCGGTGCGGGCAGCCCGGACAAAATGTCGGCGTGCGCGGAGCCACCCGGATCTGAAGCGATTTGACCTCGCGGATCAAGGCCAGTTCGCGTTCGACACGCGGACGGTCAATGCGGCCGGCCAGTTCCGGCGTGTTCAGGAACAGGTGGCCGAGCCGGTCAATCAATTTACTGGGATGCAACCCGCGTGTTTCGGGAATGGCGGCCAGCCCGTGGGGGAATTGCTTGCCCCAGACGTTGCGCGCCAGCGGCGGCGATTCATGATCGGCATTTTGGCGGGCGCGGTTGATGACCTCGACCACCTGTTCCTCCAGGAAGCCGCGCCGCTCTTCCACGACGAACAAATCCTTCAAACCGGTGGCAAATTCCCTGATGACGGCCGGATCCAGCGGATACGTAACCCCGAGTTTGAGGATGGGAAAACAGCCGTCCAGCCCCAGTTCCGTGAGCGCGTGGCGCAAGTAGCCAAAAGCCGCCGCGGACGTGATGAATCCGAGGCCGGCCTGCGCATTCACCTCGTTCTTCGGCCAAAAAATCCGGTTGGCACCATGCCGGCGGGCGCTGGCCCAGAGCCGGGCGTAACGTTCAGGCAGGTTTTGCTCCTTGCGCCAGGTGCGCGGCGGCAGGAGGACGTTGCGCTCGAAGTCAATCGCGGCAGTGTCAACGGTAAACCGATTCTGGGTATTGACGGCCGGAAAGTGGTTGGGATGAACCTCGACGGAGCCACCCCCGTCCGCCTGGTTGGTCGTGACGAGATAGCCCACATAAAGCTCGCTTTCCCGTGACAGTTTGAAGGCGAGGTTGATCCAATCCTTGCACTCCTGGGGATCGCTGGGTTCCAGGATCGGCATCATCAAATGCTTGCAAATATAACGCGAATCCGCCGGCACCTGCGTGGAATCGCTCCACGGGTCATCGCCCAGCACAATCACGGCGCCGCCTTCCGGATGCGCGCCGACGAGGTTGCCCAGCGCGAGCGCGTCCGCGGCGACATGGAGGCCGACGCTTTTTTGAACGGCGATGGCGCGAAGCCCGTGCATCTGGGAGCCGTTCACCATGGCCGCGCCCAAGGCTTCGTTGTTGGCCATCGTGGCCCGGATGCCGCAGGTGTGGAGCAACTCCTGGATTTCCTGCGCCGTGTCGAAAAATCCCGCCACCGGCGAGCCGGGATATCCGGTCCAGAGATGCGTTCCACCTTCGGTTTCAAGGCAACCCTTGACGAGCAGCTCGTTTCCGGTAAAGACCTCGACACCAGATGTTTTTGTAAACCGCGATTCGGTTTTCACCGGGGAAAGTCTGTCATTCAACCGTCGCATTGGCAAGTTTTGACTTCCGCGTCAGGCCGGCGGGGATGCGGACACGCCCTGACCGGATCAGGCCGCCGGCAATTGAACGAATTAGCCCCCATGTTGCCCAAGAGAAGAACCGGTGGTCGCCGAAATCGCGCGGCGGCCGCTTTAGTTGCTTGTCAAGGACATGATTTGCCAACAAATTATCCGCCGGTTTGAAGAAATCGAATACCCCATAAAGCACATGAGCAAAACAGCAAAACTGGAAATTGATGGCAAATCCTATTCTTTGCCGATCATCGAGGGCACGGAGGGCGAGTGCGCGGTGGACATCGCAAATCTGCGCAACGAGAGTGGCTACATCACCTTGGACGACGGTTACGGTAACACCGGCTCATGCCAGAGCGGCATCACCTTTATTGACGGAGAAAAGGGCATTCTGCGCTACCGTGGCGTGCCCATTGAAGAACTGGCCGAAACCTCCACGTTCATTGAGACCGCCTACCTGATCATCTATGGCAAGTTGCCGACCCACGCGGAGTTGCGGCAGTTCTCCGGCTTGCTTACCGAGAATGAGAACCTGCACGAGGACATGAAATATCACTTCGCGGGATTTCCTGCGACCGCCCATCCGATGGCGATCTTGTCCTCGATGATCAACGCCAGCAGTTGTTTTTACCCGGGCCTCATGGCGGGCCGGAATCCCGCCCGGTTCGATATTCAGGCGGCGCGGCTGATTTCGCAGGTGCGCACCATTGCGGCCTTCGCCCACCGGAAGTCTCGCGGCCTGCCGATCATCTACCCCAAGCCGACCTACAAATACACGGCCAACTTTCTGCACATGATGTTTTCGGATGTCTATCAGGATTATGAACTTAAGCCTGAAGTCGTCAAGGCGCTGGACTTGATCTTCCTGCTGCACGCGGATCACGAGCAGAATTGCTCCACGGCCACCGTCCGCATGGTCGCCTCCAGCCAGGCCAATTTGTTTGCGTGCGCGGCGGCGGGCGTCTGCGCCTTGTGGGGACCGCTCCACGGCGGCGCGAACCAGGCTGTGATCGAGATGCTGCAACAAATCCACGACGCGGGCGACAACGGTTCCCGGTTCATCGCCGCAGCCAAGGACAAGAACAGCGGCCGGCGGTTGATGGGCTTCGGCCACCGCGTTTACAAGAACTACGATCCGCGCGCCAAGATCATCAAACGGGCCTGCGATCAACTCCTCAACAGCCTCCACATCAACGACCCGCTCCTCGATATCGCCAAGCACCTGGAGGAGGCTGCGCTGCGCGATCCCTACTTCCTCGAACGCAAACTCTACCCGAATGTGGATTTTTACAGCGGCATCATTATGCGGGCCATCGGCCTCCCTTTGGAAATGTTCACGGTCATCTTCGCCATTGGCCGGATGCCGGGCTGGATTGCGAACTACAAGGAAACCATGGCCGATCCAAAAGGCCGGATCAGCCGGCCGCGCCAGATTTATACCGGCCAGACCCTCAATCACTACGTGCCCATTGACCAACGCGGCTGACGCCGGTCAGGCAAGTTTGGGGAAGAAGCCGCGCGCTGTCGCACTCGTCGTGTCGCTCAACTCGTCGAGGGAGCAACCACGGAGCGCGGCAGCCAGCGTGGCGGTCTCAACGACAAACGCCGGTTCGCCGCGCCGGCCCCGGTGAGGAACCGGAGCGAGGTAAGGACAATCGGTTTCGAGCATGAACCGGCCGGCCGGTGTTTCGGCCAGCGTGTGCCGGATGCTGCCGGCGTTTTTGAAGGTCACGATTCCAGTGAAGCTGACCACATGGCCGGCTGCCAGCACCCGGCGCATGGACTCCGCGTCGTCCACAAAACAGTGGAACTGGCCGCGCAGACGGCCTTGGAACGGCTGCATCAGGCTCAGCGTGTCGTCGAGCGCCTGCCGCTGGTGAACCACGCAGTTCAGACCGAGTTCCGCGGCAACTTCGAGTTGCTGGCGGAACACCGCTGCCTGTGTTGCTTTCACACTGGCATCCGCCGCGGCCGTGCCGCCGTTGCCACTGGGCAGACGGTAGTAATCCAAGCCGATCTCACCGATGGCGACCACCTTGGGATGTTTCGCGAGCGCGCGCAGTTCAGCGCGGAAATCCGCCGGCGCGGCGGTGGCTTCGCCGGGATGCCATCCGACTGCCGCGTAAACGTTCGGGTAAGTCCCGGCCAAGGCCACGGCGCGGCGGCTGCTCTCCAGGTCGGTTCCGACCGTGATAATACGTGTCACGCCGGCCGTTTCCGCGCGCGTCAACACGGCCGGCAGGTCAACCGCAAACGCCGGATCGTCCAGGTGGGCGTGGGTGTCGTAAAGATTCATTCAGTGCTTCCATTGCGACCGTTTTCAGCCATTGGTTCGTCCATTTTGTCCGTGGCCGTCTTCTGGTCCTCCGCCTTGGCCTTGGCCTTGCGGGAAAGCTCCATCATGGTCCGCTGCAACAACGCCCGCCGCTCTGCCCTCGCTTCACGCCGGACGGCAAACAGGTCCACCACGGCGGTCAGCAATGACAGGCCGGTGAAGAGAAAACAAAGCGTCCAATAAATCACGAACCCGCGACCGGACAGGTGCGGTCGGAGCACTGTCAGGCCCCAGATCAACATGCCGCCGGCGAGGATGAGGAACAACATGCCGAACCAGCGCCGCCAGGCCGTCGCGGGCGTTCTCATGCGCCGACGTTGCCAACCGCCCGCCTGGTTTCCAAGCCCAAACACCGCCGGGCGGCGCGGCCAATTTGTGTTTGGCAGAAGGCGGCCGGTGGGATAGCTTGACGGTGCTGTGAAAGCTTCCAACCCCGCTCCCAACGTGCAGATCGCCACCCAGCTTGCCATTTTCCTGGAGAACCGGCCCGGCGCGCTCGCCCGCGTTTGTGATGCCCTGGCCAAGGCCGGCATCAACATCCATGCCGTTTCCACCAGCGATACGGTGGACTATTCGGTGGTGCGCCTCGTGTTGAGCGATCCGCGCAAGGCGCTGTTTCTGTTTGAAGAGCACGGCACGCTGGTGGTCGAAAGCGATGTCGTGTTAATCGAGAGCGACAACCGGCCCGGCACGTTGGCGACCGTGGCGGAGCGGTTGTCCGCCGGCAAGATCAACATCGAGTATCTCTACAGTTCCACCCTCCCCCAAAATCGCCGCGGCCTGCTCGTGTTGCGGGTTTCGGATGCCAGGAAAGCCATGCAGGTCTTGAACCCACCCGCCGCGTCGTGACCCACGGGGCGTGCCTCGCCGCGCGCCGCTCAACCTCCACAACGTGCCGCTTCACTTATGAATCATCCTTTGGTTTACGAGGTGAACACCCGCTGCTGGCTGCGCGAACTGTCGCAGCGCGCCGGCGTCCGGGTGCGCCTGGGAAACGTGCCGGAAGCCGAACTGGAGCCGTGGCTGGCCGCCGGGTTCACGCATGTCTGGCTCATGGGCGTGTGGGAAACAGGACCGCGCAGCCGCGCCGAAGCACTCGGCAACCCCGAGTTGATCCGCGTCGCGCGCGCGGCGTTGCCGGATTTCGCGGAGCACGATGTGGGTGGCTCACCGTTTGCGATCGCCGGCTATCGGGCGGCCCGCGAACTGGGCGGCGAAGCGGGCCTCGCCACGTTCCGCCGGCAGCTTCAACAGCGCGGCCTGAAGCTGATGCTCGACTTCATTCCGAACCACGTCGGCCTGGATCATCCGTGGGTCACCGCGCATCCGGAATGGTTCGTCCCGGCCGCGCCGGACACGCCCGGCGCGTTCCGGCAGACCACCGCCGGCACCGAACATTGGCTGTTTCACGGGCGCGATCCGAACTTCCCGCCGTGGACCGACACCGCGCAACTGGACATGCGGCGTGCCGACACGCGGGCCGCATTGATCGGCGAATTGCAGCAGATCGCCAACCAGTGCGACGGCGTGCGCTGCGACATGGCGATGCTCGCGCTCAGCCACGTGTTCGACCGGATGTGGCGCACGTTTCCGGCCACCGTGCCGGTGGCGACGACGGAATTCTGGACCGAGGCGATCGCCGCCGTGCGCGCCAGTCATCCGGACTTCTTGTGGCTGGCCGAGGCTTACTGGGATTTGGAGCCGGAACTGCAACGGCTTGGCTTCGACTACACCTACGACAAGCGGCTCTTCGACGTGCTGATCGCGCGGGACGCTTTGGCGCTGTGCCAGCATCTGCACGGTCATCCCGCGGAATTCATCGCCCGCAGCGCGCATTTCCTGGAAAATCACGACGAGGCGCGCATCGCCAGCCTGTTGAGCCTGCCGGAACACCGGGCCGCGGCGCTGCTCATTCTGGGCCTGCCCGGCATGCGGCTCCTGCACGAGGGACAACTCACCGGCGCACGCGTGCGGGTGCCGGTCCAATTGACACGGCGTCCGACGGAGCTGCTCCAACCGGAGATCGAGTTGCTTTACCACCACCTGCTCAGTGTGCTGACCGGCACAGCCGTCGGCCGGGGCGAGAGCGTGGTGCTGTGTCCGCGGCCGGCGTGGGCGGAGAATCCGACCTGCCGGAACTTCGTCATCGTGCAATGGCAGGTCGCGCCGCCGGAGTTCGATCTGGTGGTCGTGAACCTGGCGCCGCACCGCTGCCAGTGTTACGTGCCGCTGACGGCGCCGGACCTGGCCAAGTTCAACTGGCGGCTGGAGGACCTGCTCGGCGACGAGGTTTACGAGCGGTTTGGCGACGACCTGCAAAACCAGGGCCTTTACCTCGACGTGTCCGGCTGCGACGCGCAGTTGTTTCACTTCCAACCGCTCTGAAACGCGCCGCCCGGGGTGGCGGGTCAGTATTTCTTGCTGAAGCGTTTGTGCGACTCCTCCTCCGTGGGTGTCGCGGCGGCGGAAGCCGGCGTGGGGAGAACCGGCGCGCTGGCGGCGCCGGCGGCCGGCGGGGCGCTGACGACTTCGACGTAATACATGCGCAAGGTGGTGAGGCTTTGCTGAAGGAACTCCTGTTCGTGCGCATCCAAGTTGCCGCGCGTCTTTTGGGCAAGCATCTCCAGGGTGTCTATGAACAGGCTGGCCGCTTCCAGGTCCTTCGGCGGGGCGTTGCCCTCGGGACCGGCAATCTTGCCGAGGAACATCAGCGCCATGTTGGTCTGCTGCAGGACAAGGTTGGCAAACAGCGCGGCGTGCGCTTCGGCCGGCGTGGTCTGTAGATCAGGCGGATTGGAATCGGGCGAATGGATGTTCATTCTTGGGAAGTGTTGCGTTTCCGTTGAATTTCCCGCAACAGAAATTGGATCAGCCACCGCAGCCGGCCTTCAAGCTCCCTTGTCTCCAGGATCACCTGCCGGTCGCGCGCATCCGGCAGCAACGTGGCGGAAACGAGATCGGCAAGCTGCTCGGGGTCGTCCAGATCAGCCAGGTGCTTGAGCACGTCGCGCAATGCCTGGATCGCCGCCGGTTCCGCGGCCGGCTTCAAGCCCGGCGAGGCGGCGGTGTCAAACCCCAGCTTAAGCCGCTCGCTGACCAGTTCGAGAACCTTGGTGGCGAGGGCCTCGACTGCGACGTTCGCGCGGCCGGCCGGCGGCAGCGGCCGCACGCGGTGCAGCCGATAGGGACGCTCCCGCACAACCTCGCCGAGTTCCACGCGGGCGAGGCCCTGTAAAATGAGATTCGACGTGCCGTCCGCGCTCTCCACCGAGGCGCGGATCAAGCCCAGCCCGGCCACATGCGGCGCCGCGTGGCGCGGACGGCCGCGGCGGGCCATTGCCACCGCAAACATGCGGTGCGAAGCCAGGGCATCCGCCAGCATTCGCCGATACCGCGCTTCGAAAATGTGCAGCGGCAACATTGCCTGCGGAAACAGAATGACATTCGGCAATGTCATCACCGGCACTTCGGTCGGAAGTTGCATCGGCGGCGTTCTACACCCCTTCGCCGGCAATGCAAGTCTGTGCCATCGGACACACAGCTTTCCCGGCTGGCGATGCCCCCCCCTCCGCCGGACCGCAAAGGCGGCAATATTCCAGCTCTGACCGCCCTCGCGGCCAGCCCGGGGTCCGCGCTCAAACCGATGGCTAATCGGCCCGGACGCGGAAGAACATCGCGCCGGCGCCGTTGGTGGCGGCCGGGGTGGTGAAGTTGTAGCTGCCGTCGGTCTTGATCAACAGCGCGGCGCTGGCGTCCACGGCCCAACCGCCGCCGGGGTTGCCGGCCGTTTCCAGCCGCAGCACCGTCCCGGCGGACAGGTTCGTGGCGCTGAAATTGAGCGACACTTTTCCGCCCGCCAGCAACGTCGGCGGGCCGGTCAATTGCAACCGCGGTCCCGCCGCCACGCTGACGCCTTGGGCCGGTCCCCACGCCAGCGGATACCCGTCCACCAGGCCGCGCAGTTCCAGCAGGTAATTGCCGGCGGTGTCGGGAGCAAGGTTGAGCGTGCTGGCGCCGCCCAGATCATGAACGACGGCGTTGGTCACGGCTTCCAGGCCGCTGAAGGTGATGTTGTTCAAATACCAGCCATCCATATCGCCCGCCAGAAAGTAGGCGCCGGAGTCGCAATGATAATTGAAACGGAGCTGGAACGTGCTGCCGGCCAGGTCCCTGAGCGGAATGGTGACGGTGTGCAGACTCAGAATGACACCGTCCAGCGGCGCGTTGGTGCCATTGCCGGGCCGCTGGAAGATATCGGTCCACGATGCACCGGCATCGAGGGATATCTGGACCTTCGCAAACTGGTTGGTGCTGCCGTAGCCGACCCAGCTTCCGAATTGAAGCTGGCTGTTCGTGCGTGCCAGCAGCAGCGCGCCACAGGTGAGCAGTTGGTCCGTCGGCGGCAACCAGGCCTCGGCGGGCGCAACATGTTCGAGATGCACCAGCGGACCGGCGATCCACGGCGACGGGTTGGTGATCACGTTGTAGCCGGGGGAAGTGTTGATCACGAAGTCGCGCAGGCCGTCATTCGCGATGTCGGTTCGATTGAATGCCGTCCGCTGGCTCAGGCGCCATTGATACGCGCCGGCGGCCGGAATGGCGGGAAATTGATAAAAAGCCTGCTGCCCGAGCGCGACCTGCGCCGGCCCGGAAAGCGCCGCGGTTACGGCGTCCGCACCGGGAACATCCGGATCCATCACGGTGACCGTGTAGTGAAAATTCGTGGTTGTGCCGGCCAGCCCCACGTTGCTCACATCCACGACAAACACGGTGTCGGCGACCGGCCGCGGCCAGACGAAGGGTTGCGTCGTGTCCATGCCGTCGGGATGCCAGACGAGGGTGTTCTCGCCAAAGCCGGTTTGCACCGTTTCCAGCACCACCGGCACGGGCACCCCATTGCTGGAGAAATTCACGTTGGCGGCGGTGAAGTCCGCGTCGGGAAAGGACAATGACCAGCGCGCGTAAACGAGCGGATACGGCACGAACCCCGGCGGCGGCCAGCTTACGAAGCCGTCGCGCGTTGCCGGCCGCGCCTGGCCGAAGCTCCCGTCCATCACCCACGTCGCGTTGGCGGGCCAGTTGGTGCTGGTGCCGGGCACGTCGCCGGTGCCCATCTGCTGCGTTTGCGGATAGAGCAACCAGCGCCGGTGGCCGACCTCGGCGTTGAACTGGCCGAAATCCTCGATATAGCCGCGAACCGCCTCCGGCCCGGACGCCCCGAGCCCGAGGTTGGAGTGACCCGCGGCGTTGTAGCCAACGTCGGTGTAGCAACTCCAATCCGCCGGGGGAAAGTGATTCAGCGCGTTGTTGGCGCTCATCATCAAGGCGGCCTGCTGGGCGGCGGCGTTGAACGTATCGTCCAGTGTGATCGTCGCCGGCACGCCGGCCAGGGCGCGCAGGTAATTGATCCGCAGCGCCACGAGCGAGCGGAACGCGGGGTCCGTCGTGCCGGCGTCGCAGTTCGTGTAAACGCCCGTCCAACCCATCACGGGGTTGTCCGCGGCGCGATAGACGGCGTTGAACCAGTTGCGCACGGTTTCCCGGCTGGTGGTGTCAATGACGAATCCGCTCGCCGCGCTTTGACCGGCCGAAGTCAAACCGTCGCGAGCGACCGGCGATGGCCGTTGCGGCTCGCGGTGGGTTGGCGCGGGCGGCGGGTCGCCCGTCTCGAACGGCAAGGCCCGGGTGGGAATGGCCAGCAGCACCAGCCAGGCCGGCAGGCTGCCGCGAACGAAGCGATCGAGGGTCGGGACGCGCATCGGGCCGGGAGTATCGTCGGCCGCCCGACGAATGGCAACTCCGCCGTCGCGCCGCGCCAGACCTGCCTTGCCATGCGCCCCTGCCTCGACTACCCTCCGCGGCATGGTCAACCGCATGGCTGCGCTGCTGACGGTGTTGACGACGTTGTTCACCGGCCGCGTCGCCGCCGACGTTATTCAACTCAAGGACAACGCCTCGATCACCGGCAGCATTCTGGCGGAAAAGAAGGACTTGGTGGTGGTGGACGTGGGTTACACGGTGCTGCTCGTGCCCCGCAATCAGGTGGTCAAGATTCTCAACGCCGCCGACGATGCCGCTGCCGCCAAAAAAGCAAAGCCCGCCGGCAAGGGTGTCACCGCCGCCAACGCCACGCCCGCCGACCCGGCGCTCGCGCCCGTTTCCGCGGCGGCGCTCTACACCGCCGGCTCCGCCAGTCTGCCCGAGCGCTCGGTGCGTGACTTGGTGAACCAGCTCGGCGAGGCCGTCGTGCAAGTCCGCACTCCGAGCGGGCTGGGTTCGGGTTTCATCGTCAACGAGGCCGGCTACCTCATCACCAATTTCCACGTTGTCGAGGGTGAGACGCAGATTTCGGTCGAGGTTTACGCACAGCGGGGCGGGCAACTGGAACGGAAGACGTATCGGCAGGTCCGCATTGTGGCGTTGAACAAGTTTGCCGACCTCGCGCTGCTGAAGATTGACGATCCGGGCGCGCCGAGGTTCGCGAAGGTGTTGCTCGGGCAAACCGACACCCTGGCCGTCGGCGAGCGGGTGTTTGCCATCGGCAGCCCGTTGGGACTGGAACGCACGGTGACCGAGGGCATCATCAGCACCAAGACCCGCGAAATGCAGGGCGACCTCTACCTCCAGACCACAGCCCAAATCAATCCGGGTAACAGCGGCGGCCCGCTCTTCAACCTACAGGGCGAGGTGATCGGCGTCACGAACATGAAGATCACCTTCGGTGAGGGGCTTGGGTTCGCGATCCCGGTGGAACAGGTGCGTTATTTCCTGCAACACCGCGACGCCTTCGCCTACGACAACGACAACCCGAGCAACGCCTACCGCTACCTCGAACCGCCGCGGCGCGCGCCGACGGCCGTCGCCTCCAGGCCCTGACCGTGCGCCACGGCGCCCGCGCGCTTGTTCGCTTGCCAAGGCGGCATTTTCGCAACACTGTTCGCCCGTTCGGCCATCTGATTCAAAATGATTATGCGCAACCAAACCTTCCTGCTGGCCGCCCTGGCCGGCCTCCTGTTTCATGCCCGTGCCGCCGTGCCGCCGGCGGAACAACTTCTGCCCCCGGACACCCTGGCTGTGTTCGGCATCCCGGACTTCAGCAAAACCGCGACGGTGCGGAAGGAATCGCCCATGTTCCAACTGTGGAACGACCCCGCGATGCGGCCGTTTCGCGACAAACTCACCGCCAAGATCAGCCAGGAACTCATTGCGCCGTTGGAGCGTCAGCTCGGCGTGAAGCTGGCCGACTACACCCAGCTCGCCCAAGGCCAGTTCACCGTCGCCGTGGTCCAGAACGGCTGGGACGGCGGCAAGGATCCCGTGCCAAGCCTGGTGATCATCCTCGACACGCGCGACCAGGGCGACCAGCTCAAGAAGAACCTGGCTGACGTGAAGAAGAAGCTCACCGACGCCGGCAAAAAGTTCCGCACGGACACGATCCGTGACGTCGAATTCACCACGCTCGCGCTCGATGACACCAACGCCGTGGGCAACCTGCCCGCGCTGAGCTTCGGCCAGTCCGGCTCGCTGCTGCTCGTGGGCAGCAACGCCAAAACCCTCGAACAAGTGCTCGCCCGCCTGGCCGGCGGCGGCGCCGGCTGCCTCGCCGACCAGGCCGCCTTTCAAGCCGATCAGGCGGTGTTCCACGACGCCCTGTCATTCGGCTGGATCAATTCCGCCCCGTTGACGGAGATTCTCAGCAAGGTCGCCGCGGCGCAGCCCCAGGCCAATCCCAACGCCCCGAAGCCGGACCAGATCATCGCCGCGTTGGGTTTGAGCGGCCTGAAATCCCTCGCCTTCGGCGCGCGCGAGGGCGCCGACGGCGCCACCCTGGACCTCTCGCTCTCCGTGCCGGAGGCGCAACGCAAGGGCATCTTCAAACTCATCGCCACCGAGACGAAAGAGGCCGGCGCACCGGCGTTCGTCCCGGCCAGTGTCACGCAGTTCAGCCGCTGGCGGCTCGACGGCCAGAAGTTCTGGGCCGCGCTCGACGCCACGCTCAATGACATCTCCCCCAGCATGTTGAAGAACTTTCTCCTTACGCCCATCGAGGCGGCGGCCAAACAGAAGGATCCCAACTTCGACTTCCAGAAGAGCGTCATTGCCAATCTGGGTGACGACCTGATCAGCTACAAGAAGGCCCCGCGCGGCAACACGCTCGAAGAACTCGGCTCGCCCCCGGCCATCACGCTCATCGGCTCGCCGAACGCCGAGCAGTTGCTTCAGGGCATCCGCAGCGTCATCAACGGCGTGCTCACCCTGCCCATGCTCCCGATTGCCGGCACCGAAATCAAGGAACGCGAATTCCTCGGCAAAAAAATCTACTCCCTGCCCCTGCCCTCGGCCCCCGGCGCCGGGGGTGACAAAGCCACCGAACGCAGTTTCATGATGGCCGCCAGCGGCGGCTACGTGGCCTTCGGCGTGGACGCCGCCACCCTCGAGGAATACCTCCGCAGCAACGAGGACAAGCCGAAGCCGCTCGCCGACACACCGGGCCTCAGCGAGGCCGCGCAAAAGGTCGGCGGCACCGCCACCGGCATGTTCGGCTACGCGAATGACACCGAAAACATGCGCGCCGCGGTCGAAGCCCTGCGCAACAACGCCGATTTTCTCGACAAGGTCTTTGCCGTCTCGCCGCTGGCGGCGAAAATCAAGGCCGAGGATCGTGACAAGGCGCTCAAGGAATGGCTCGACTTTTCCCTGCTGCCGCCGTTCGACCAGATCGCCAAATACTTTGGCATGTCGGTCTATGCCGGACGCATGACGCCCAACGGCTACACAATGAAAGTATTCACGCCTACGCCGGCGGGACTCAAGTAATCGAAGTGCTCGTCAAAGGGGCGACGTCTCTTCACGCACGGGCCGGCACCATGCCGGCCCGTTTTACTGTCTCGTGAAACAAGACGCCGCCGTGTCGTTGACGGACGAGAATCAAGCAACCATGTCGTCGGCTTGAAGACTCTAACAGGAGAGCCAATCAGTATCGTCCCGGTGAATTGGTCGTCGCCGACCTGGAAATCTGAAGATCAACCACCACGGGCATAGTAAGCGGACCCGGAAGCGGGCAGATTTTTGAGCATTTCGGTCAGAGTATCGGACAACCTGCGAGGGAAAAACGTCTCGCTGTCGTCTTCCGGTCGGAACTCCGGCAAATGATCTTGCCGCGGACGTTGCCACTGGCATACTCGTCGCCTGCCGCGAGAGATTCGTGTTGAAGGTTGCCGACGTGGCGGAATTGGCAGACGCGCTAGACTCAAAATCTGGTACTCGAAAGAGTGTGTGGGTTCGACCCCCTCCGTCGGCACCATTCAACCGGCAATTTGTGCGCCGGCAGTCCCCTGCCCCGCCGCGCGGCGGTCGAACCAGACTTGACGTGGCGCCGCGGCTTGGCGAAAAGAAGCCCGTATGCAACGCCGCTTTTCCGCCTGGCTTGGTATTTTGTTGTCCGGTTGCCTCCTCGTTGGCCTCCATTCACGCGCCGCGGACACGCCGAAGGGCAAGTGGGAATCGCTGTTCAACGGCAAGGACCTCAGCGGCTGGGTGCCCGTCCACGATGTCACGTTCGCCGTCAAGGATGGCAATCTGCAGCTCGTCAAGGGCATGGGCTGGCTGCGCACCGGGAAGCAATACTCGGATTTCATCCTGGAATGCGAGTGGCGGGCGCTGGTGGACAAGTATGACAGCGGCATCTTCATCCGCGCCGGCCTCGACGGCCAGCCGTGGCCGGATCACGGCTGGCAGGTAAACCTCCGCTACGACGCGCTCGGCGGCCTGGTGCATGGCAGCAATCCGGTGGTGCCCGCGGAGACGCCCAAAATGCCGGTGAATCAATGGGTCAAGTTTCGTATCGAAGTGCGCGGCAAGAGCATCGCGGTCTCGGTGAACGGCGAGGAAACCTGGACCTACGACAAGCTGGACACGGACAGGGGCTACATCGGCATCGAGGCGGAGAACTTCGCATTTGATTTCCGCAATCTGCGCATCCTGGAACTGCCTCCCGCGGCGCCCACGACGGCGAAGTAAGCCGGTTCGTTCGCTGCCGAACCAGTTGACCGGCCGTGTTAACGCGCCAAGGCCGCGCCACCGCGTTGTCGGGCGTGTTTGAACGCCGCGAATGCCAGCAGTCCAGCGCCGATCAAATAGACCGCGCCGCCCAGCGCGATGGCGTGGCCCATGTTGGCCGATTCACTTCCGTAGTGGCCATGCTTGGTGACCCAGCCGACAAACACCGGCCCCAGCGCGCCGCCGCCCCAGCCCACGGTGTTCATCAGTCCCGCCGCCGAACCGCGCGCGCGCGGCTCGATCGTGTCGTAGAGGGAGGCGAAAATGCCCGAATCGTAAAAGCCCTTGCAGATGCCAAAGCAGGTCATCGCCAAAATCAAGACGCCGACGTTCGCGGTCTGGCCAACGAGGAACACAAACACTGCGCCGGCCAGGAGGCCGGAGAATTGCACCAGCATCCGGCCGGTGGGAAACCGGCGGACGCATTTGTCCGCGATCAGGCCGGCGAACGGCACGCTCACGGCACTGGCTAGGTTGATGAACACCGCACCGGTCAATCCGGCGGCGCCCAGCGAATAGTGGAATTTGTCGAACAGGAACTTGGGCGTCCACGTCAGGAAAATGAACGCGACAAAATTGGCGCACAGGAAAGCGGCCATCAAAAACATCGCGGCGGGCGAGCGGAAAATGATCTTCCAGGTTTCCGCGACGGAAAGCGGAGGGGCAGATTTGCGGAGGCCCTGCGTTCCGCCGTTCAAAGAAGAATGGCCCTCGTCACCGCTGCGGCCACATCCCCCGTCGGCCGCACCGCGCTCAGGTTCGCGGAGAAACCGGGAGACAAAAATGGCGAGCAGAATCCCGATCGGGCCGAACATCAGAAAAGGAACATTCCAGCCGGATTTTTCGGCGAGCACGGCGGCCAGCCAGCTCCCCAGAATCGTTCCAGCATAGACAGCGGACTGATGCAGCGCCATCGCCCGCGAGCGGGTCCCGGGCGCGTGAACGTCACTGATCAGCGACATGGCCGCCGGAAAATAAAATGCCTCGGCCAGGCCGGTCAGCGCCCGGACGAAGATGAACGAGGAACAGTTGCCGCACCACGCGGTGGCAAGCGTGAAGCAGCTCCAGACGACACACGCGGCGATGATGATTTTTTTTCGCGTGGCACGGTCGGCGGCCATTCCGGCGAACGGCGCGGCGCCGGCGTAAATCCAGGCGAAAGCCGAGCCGATAAGGCCGAGCTGGAGATCGTCAAAGTTAAAATCCTTCGCGAGGAGCGGCAGGACGGAACTGATGGCCTGCCGGTCCGCATAATTGAAAAAGCAAACAAACCACAGCATCAACACCACCCGCCACTTGTAACCGGGGCAAGTGGTGGGCGCGGCCGGGCCGGCGCCGGCCGGGTTCAACGCAGGCTCCATTCGTGGAAAAGTTGTCGCAGCTCGGTCACAAGCTGGTCGTAGCGTTGCCTGGTGGCGGCAGAGACGACACATTTGGGTTCGCCGACACACAGGTCGCGCGCGGCCATGGCGGCGGCCACACAGAGTGGAAATTCCACCGCGTCGAGCCTCCGCGTCAGCTCCACCAACCGCCCGGTAGCTTCGTTCACCCGCGCCGTGTCGCCGGCACGCACCGCGTCATACACGGCTGTCATCAGCTCCGGCACGGCGTTCGCCAGTCCGCTGACCGCACCCGTCACGCCAAGCGCCATCGCCTCCGCCAGGCGGCTATCCGCGCCGGTGAGGACGACGAAACGCCGCGGCCGGCCAAGCGCCAGCAGCTCGCGATGGTAACTGAACTCCGCGCCACTCTGCTTGATGCCCGCCAGCGGCACGCGGTCGGCGACCGTCGCGATCGTTTCCAGGCTGATGCGATGGCCGGTGCGTTCGGGGAAGTTGTAGAGAAACAGCGGCAGCGCGATCCGCTCGGCCTCGCGGACGAAGAACTCCGCCAGGTCCACCTGCGCCAGCGGGTAATACCACGGCGGCAAAAGGGAAATACTGGAATAACCGAGTTCCGCCGCCCGCCGGCCGAGTGCCGTCACGGCGTCTGGACGAATGTCACTGACATTGGCCATCGCCGGCCAGTCCCCGCAGTGCCGCTGCACGGCGGCGAGAAAATCGAGCCGGGCTTCGAGCGACAGCCGGGCAAACTCGCCCGTGCTGCCCAGCACCATCAGACCGTGAACACCGCGTTGGCGGAGAAACGCGAGGTTGGCCGCCAGGCCGGTTTCGATGACGCGTCCCTGTGCGTCGGTGGGGGTCCAAAGCGCCGCAATAATTCCCGCAGTTGGCATGGCCATAACGGCCGGACTTTACCCGGACCTTGTCCGGCCGACAAGCAAACGCGGTGTGCGCCGGCAGCGGCGGCCGCTCAGAAGCTCAGCGCGTTCGTCCGCCAGCGGTCCGTCACGGCCCACAGGTTGAGCGGCTGGAAGGCGCCGCCAAACCGGATGAAGCGGGCGCTGCCATCGGCGAAGGCGTAGTTCGAGCCGCCGCTGCGCGAGTTCTGCATGGAGGTCGAGTGTTTGGACTGGTCAATTTCCGTGATGTCGTTCCCCTCCCCCTCCAGAAAATCCATGTAGTAGTGCGGCGAGGTGTTCTCCTTCTCGCCAAAGACGACGGTGTCCGACGGCAGCGGAAGGGAGCCGTCACGCATCGAGAGTCCCATGATGGCATTCATGTTGAAGTCCGCGCCGAGCTGCTGCTGAAAGTAATCATTCCAACCATTGATGATATACGTGCGCGGCGAGGCGTCGCCCAGGAAGCCGTTGGTGCCGCTGGTGCCGGTCTGCGGCACCTTGGGTCCGTCGCTGGGACAACGCAGCACGCGCACATCCCTGTAAATGGGCAGCAACCGCTCCGACCAGCGCGGGCCGTTGTTACGTTCGGGCTGGACGCCGTTGTTGTCGTCGGCATACATCATCAGCGAGAGGCCGAGCTGATGGATGTTGTTCACGCAGGCAATGCGCCGGCCGGCCTCCTTGGCCCGGGCCAGCGCCGGCAGCAACATGCCGGCCAGGATCGCAATGATGGCGATCACCACCAGCAGCTCGATGAGGGTGAAGGCCAAGGTTAACCGCCGGCCGCCCGCCGGGCGGTTCCGGGGGATTACGTTTCCGCGTGACTCTGCATTCATGCGCTTATATCTCGAATAAAGACGCTGCGGGATCGTCATCTGGTTACAGTTTATGACGCGCAAAACCTGGTTTCTGCTCAGTTTCGCCATCTTCCTGGGCGGCCTTTATCTTTGTTATTTCACTGACTGGCTCAATCCTCCGCGCATTCAAATCATCAAATCCGACCGCGTGCTGCGGCAAGTCCGGCCGGGGCAGACGGTTTACCCGGTCGCTTTCTTGCTCAACGGGAAATACCACCTCACGACGGTCCGGGTGTATGCCGCGGACGATCTGGCGGTGAGGAAAAAAAATCCGCGACCGCTGTGGGACTTGAAGCCGGGCAAGAAGAACGGCCCACCGGTCAAAGGTTTCATCTATGGCCGGCCCATTCCCGGAATGCAGCCCGCCACCACGAACCGCTGGGCGCGGCCGCTTGAACCCGGCACCAAGTATCATCTTCTCGTCCAGGCTGGACGCGCCCGAGGTGAAATGGATTTTCAAGCCACTGCGGCCGACACGAGCGCGCAGTAACCGCCGCCGGGCGGCTTCAGCGGTAGAGCAGATACGGCGCGCGTTTCTGGCGGAACGCCTCTTCGCCGGATCGCCATGCTGCCACGATGCTTGATGCCGGGCGACCGGCTTCCAACGCCTGGCGAATGGTGTCCGTGCCGCAAACCTTGTCGAACATCGTGAAGGAACGTCCCTGCCGCACGGCCTCGGCGAACAAATCCCGCCGGCCAAGCTGCCGGGCCGTCTCAAACGCGTAAAAATTGAGGGCGACCAACGGCGCGCGAGCCGGCTCGTAGAAACGCATCCTCGCGCCGGAAACGTGCTGGCCTTTGAACGCCCCGCGATCCGGCGTGAAACTCACCGGCGTAAATTTCACCCCCGCCAGACGATAGTTACCAAGCCGCTGGCAGGTCTTTTCAGCGTCCAGCCACGGCGCCGCGATACACTGGAACGGGAAGGCCGATCCCAAGCCGGTGCTGACGGTGCCGATTTCACCGAGCAAACCCGTGGCCACCAGATACAGCGGCGATTCGGCCAGCGGCACGTTCGGCGACGTTGGCACCCACGGCAGGCCGGTGTCGCGCCACGTCATTGTGCGCCGCCAGCCTTGCATGGGCACGACGGTGAGCCGGCAGCGATTCGTGATCCACCGTTCGCCGTTGATCATTCGCGCCAGTTCGCCACACGTCAGGCCATAGACGTAAGGCACGTTCCACCGGCTGACGAACGAGCGGAACGGCCGCTCCAGCATCGGCCCTTCCACGCGCACGCCGCCGAGCGGATTGGGCCGGTCCAGCACGACGAATTCCACGCCGGCGGCGCCGCAGGCGTCCATCGCCTGCCCCAACGTGCTGATGAACGTGTAGGAGCGGCAGCCAATGTCCTGCACATCATAAACCACCGCGTCCAGACCCTTGAGCATGGCGCGGGTCGGCTGGCGCGTGGGGCCAGGACCGTAAAGGGAAAACACCGGCAGGCCGGTGCGCGGGTCGCGCGAATCGGGGAATTCCTTGCCGGCGGGAGTTTTACCATCCAACCCATGTTCCGGCGCCATCAAGGCCATCAGCTTCACGTCTTTGGCGGAGCGAAGCACATCCGCCGTGCGACGCCCCTCGCGGTTGACGCCGGTCTGGTTGGTGATGAGCGCCACGCGCTTGCCGCGCAGCTCCTTGAAACCGCCGGCCACCAGCACCTCGCAGCCCAGCCTCACCTCGGCCGTGGCTGACGCCACCGCCAGCAAAAGCACCCACACGATCCAAAGCCTTGCTTTCACACGACCAACGTAGCGACCCACCCGTTTCTTCGCGAGGCATTTCCGGTCAAACGCCACCAATGCCGTGAGAATACCGACGGAACGAAAATCACGAAGCCACCAAGGGCAAGGCGTGACAATTTCAATCGGCTCAGTGCGGCGCGGTTGCGTGCATCCGCAGCCAGCGCAAATCCATGTTGCTGGCCGGGACCGCGGTGAATTGCTGTTTGATGGTCTCGATCCCCATCGTTTGCGGCGGGCGGAATTCCGGGCTGAGCCAGCGGTGTATTTCCGCGTGGCCGTCGGCGAAAGTGACGCCGCCGGCACCGTTATGATAGCTGGCGGGAAAATTGACGATCTGCGCCGTGGCCATATCAATCGCAAAGTAACCATCGTCAATGCTGTCGTCGCGCTCGTCCACGAACACCAGCGCGTCGGTCGGCGGCAGGCCGGTGATGTCGCTCGTCTTCTGGAAGATCGGGTAGCCGGCGTTCCACGGAGCGGTGTTGGGCCAGCCCATCCAGCCGTTCATGGACACGGTCCGCACCATCGGATAGCGAGAGCCGCCTTCCTTGGCGGTGACCTTGCTGGCCAGACACCGGTAAACGCCCGCGGACTGGCTGTAGTTTCCCAGGGCCGCGTAGCGCGCGTCGAGGAGGAGCAGCGTGTTGGTGTTGTCCTTGTTGTTTGCCTGGCTGGGATCGAGCCAGCCGGAAACCCAGTTCCAGCCGCCCTGGTGCGCCGCCTCCTGCGTCCAGTTGTTCCCGGCGATGTATTCATCGTGATCCATCGAATACATCGTCCACGCCAGTTGGAGTTGCTTCAGATTGTTGAGGCAATGGACAGCCGTGGCCTTGGCCTTCGCCCTGGACAAGGCGGGCAGCAACATACCGGCCAGAATCGCAATGATGGCAATGACCACGAGCAACTCGATCAGCGTGAACGCGACGCGTCGGCAATGGCGGGCTGGCGTTGGCATGACGAATGACTCCTACTCCATCCATCGCCAGCGGACAAGGCAGTTCGGACCGCACGCACACGGGGTTTCAGGGCCAGGCCGGCACTACGTGCGTGCCCGTTCGTGGTGCTGGATAGAACTTGTTTCCCGCCGCCAGCCGTGCTAGCTGAACAAGTAACTTGTCAGCTATATGAAATCGTTGTTCGTGTGCGGCTTGATTTTCTTGGCGGCTCTGGTCGCTTTCGGCGCCAATGACACCCACGGCCCGGTATTCCAATTGCGTCTGGCAAGTTCCGAGCCGTCGGACAAGGCGGAACGCATGATCCTGGTCAACAAAGACAAGTTCAACGAGGTGCTCTACGTGGAGAAAAAGATCCTGCTGGACCAGTCGGCCGTGAAATCGGCCAAGGCGGTGAACGACAAGACCCGGAAACAGGCCTCCGTCTTGATCGTATTCACCGGCGCCGGCAGGAAGCAATTTGCCGAGGTGACACGCGAGAACACCGGACGGCGGCTCGCCATCATTATCAATGGCCAGATTCTCACGGCCCCGGTCATTCGCGCGGAAGTCCCCGGCGGCAAGGCCGAGATCACCGGCAATTTCGACTATAAGGAAGCCAGGGAACTGGCGCGGAAAATTACGACTGCGGTGACGAAACACTGAGGCCGCATCGCTCAGCGGGAAAGCCTACCGCGGCTGAAAACGCTCAACTTTCATTGCGGGCTGGCGCCGTCACCGGGCGACGTTACACTGCGCGCCGTGAAACGCATTGCTGATCTCCCGCGCCGCGTCATGCCGGCTGTTCGTCGGCTCGCATTGGTTCCTAGCCTTGCTGCCCTGACCGTCATGGTCGCGCCCGGCGCACGCGCCGCCGATGGCCCGAGCAGCGACTGGCTGGTCGCACCACCGCACTGGCCGGCGCGCGTGGTCTGGTCCGACGGCACGAACGCGGTGGCGCTGGACAACGGCCTGATCCGCCGCACGATCCGGCTCACGCCCAATGGCGCGACCGTCGGTTTCGACAACTTGATGACCGGCGCGAGCGTGGTGCGCGCGGTGAAGCCGGAGGCGCTGCTCACCGTGGACGGCCGGGAATTCAACGTCGGCGGCCTCGGCGGCCAGCCGGACCACGCGTATTTGCTGCCGGCCTGGATCGCCGCGTTGAAGGATAACGTGTCCGCATTCCAGCTTGTTGGCGTCACCACCGGCCGGCCACAGGCGCCGTTTGCCTGGAAGCGCAAACGCCACGCGGCGGATCTGCCTTGGCCACCGCCGGGCGTGACGGCGAATTTTCATTACGCCGGCCGGGACGCGGCGGTGAAAGGGCTGAGTGTGACGGTGCATTACGAACTTTACGACCACCTGCCAGTGCTGGGCAAATGGCTCACGGTCAGCAACGGCACGGATCGCAGCGTCACGTTGGACCGCGTAGCGACCGAAGTGCTTGCCGCGGTGGAGGCGGAATCGGCCGTGGACGCCCGGCCGACGAACAAGTGGCGGTTGCCGCCGATCTCCGTGCTCAGCGACTACAGCTTCGGCGGCATGGACCCGGTGACGTCGAGTCGTGTGACCGAGTGGCAGCCGGACCCGGAATACCAGACGCAGGTGCATTACGAACGGCTGACGCCGTGTCTGCTGGTGTGCCGGCCGCCGGTCGGCCCCGGCGTGCGGCTGGCGCCGGGCGAGATGTTCCACTCGTTCCGCACCTGGCTGCTGGTGCAGGACAGCGACACCCGCGAGCGACAGGGGTTGGCGGTGCGCCGCGCCGAGCGGACGCTCGCGCCGTGGATCACCGAAAATCCGATCATGATGCACGTCCGCAACGCTGACACACGAACGTTTCGCGCGGCAGTGGACCAATGCGCGGCGGTCGGCTTCGAGATGATTATCTACACGTTCGGCAGCGGGCTGGACATGGAGAACACCGATCCTGCCTACATGGCGCGGGTGAAGCAGGACGTGGATTACGCGCACGCCAAAGGCATCGACGTGGGCGCCTACTCGTTGTTCAGCAGCCGGCGCATTGACGACGCGGACGACGTGATCAATCCGAAAACCGGCAAGCCCGGCGGCGCAATCTTCGGGAACGCGCCGTGCCTGGGCAGCCGCTGGGGCATCACGTATCTGGAAAAACTCAAAACCTTCATCACGCAGACCGGCCTCGACCTGCTGGAGCACGACGGCCCGTATCCCGGCGATGTGTGCGCCTCGACGAACCATCCCGGCCACCACGGGCTGGAGGATTCGCAATGGACGCAATGGCGCACGAGCGCGGATTTTTACGCCTGGTGCCGGGCACACGGCGTGTATGTCAACGCGCCGGACTTCTACTTCTTCACCGGCACGAGCAAGACCGGCATGGGCTACCGCGAGTCGAACTGGTCGCTGCCGCGCGCGCAGCAAATCATCCACGGCCGGCAGAACATTTTTGACGGCACCTGGGAAAAGACGCCGACGATGGGCTGGATGTTCGTGCCGCTGACCGAATACCAGGGCGGCGGCGCGGCGGCCACGCTGGAGCCGCTGCGCGAACATCTGCCGGCCTACGCGGCGCACCTGGCCAACAACTTTGGCGCCGGCGTGCAGGCGTGTTATCGCGGCCCTCGGCTCTACGACGCTGACGCCACGGAGGCGGTACTCAAGCACTGGGTGAGCTGGTTCAAGGAATATCGCGACATTCTCGAATCCGACCTCATCCACCTGCGCCGCGCCGACGGCCGGGACATTGATTACTTCCTGCACGTCAATCCGCGTCTGCGCCGCTGCGGGCTGGCGATGATTTACAACCCGCTGCCGGTCGAGGCGAACCGGACGATTCGCCTGCCGCTTTACTACACCGGACTTACCGCCACGGCACTGATTCGGCAGGAGCACGGCCCGGCGAAACGCTACCGGCTGAACCGCGATTACAGCGTGAACGTGACCGTGCATGTGCCCGCTAACGGCCAGACCTGGCTCGTCGTCGAACGGCCGTGACGTCCTGACGAAACCGATGGCTCACGATTGCGGATCGCCACCTGCGGAATTCCGACGACGACCGCGCCGGCGGCGCAGCGTTGCGTCGCCCCGGCCGCGCGCTACACTGCCACCGTGATTCGCAACGTGATTTTTGACTGGTCCGGCACGCTGGTGGACGATTTGCCCGCCGTGCTGCAGGCCAGCAATCACGTCTTCCGCCAGGCAGGCGTGCCGGAAATGACGCGCGAGCAGTTCCGGGCCGAATTTTGCCTGCCGTTCAAGGCGTTTTACGACCGCTACGCGGCCCACGTGCCGCTGCCGCAACTGGAGGCCTGGTTTCACAGCGAATTTCGCCAGGCGCAGGACCTGGTCACGGAATTACCGCACGCCCGCGCGTTTCTCGAATTTTGCCGCGCCCGCGGATTGCGCACGTTCCTGCTGAGCAGCGTTCATCGGGATCATTACGCCGTCCAGGCCCGCCGCACCGGCTTTGCCGCCTTTCTGGATCATCCTTACATCGAGGTGTGGGACAAGCGGATGAAGATTCACGAGCTGCTGGTCGAACACGGTCTGGTGCCGCGCGAAACGCTCTTCATCGGCGACATGGAGCACGACATCGAAACCGCCCGGCACGGCGGCGTGCTGTCCTGCGCGGTGCTCACCGGCTACAACCGGCTGGACCAGCTCCGCGCCAGCCGGCCGGATTTGATCGTCGAGCACCTCGGTGAGCTGCAACAGTTGCTCACGCGCCAGGGGCTTGAACTGGACTCCCGCCTGGCGGAGGAGGCCCGGCCGGTGGCGACCGTCGGCGCGCTCATTTTCAACGACGCCGGCAACGTGTTGCTGGTGCGAACACAGAAATGGTCGCATCTCTGGGGCATTCCCGGCGGCAAGATCAAGTTCGGCGAACCGTCGGTCACGGCGTTGCGGCGCGAACTCAAGGAGGAAACCGGGCTGGACGTGACAGATATCGAATTCGTGCTCGTGCAGGACTGCATTCACTCGACCGAGTTTTACCGCGACGCGCATTTCATCCTGCTCAATTACACCTGCCGCAATCCGGGCGATCAGCCCGTCCGGCTCAATGCCGAGGCGCAGGAGTTTCGCTGGTTGCCTCCGGGAGACGCGCTGGCGCTCCCGCTCAATCAACCGACACGCGTGTTGCTGGAGGCGGTATTCCAACCGCTGGTTTCCTCACGCTGATCCACGCTTATGGATACGATTACAGTCCAGGACCTGGAAGTGCGCTATTGCGTCGGCGTGCCGGCGGCGGAGCGCGCCCAACCCCAGCGGCTGTTGCTGACGATCGTGATGGAGCACGATTTCAGCGCCGCAGCGGCAACCGACGACCTGGCGCGGACCATTGACTACTTCGCCGTGAGCCGACGATTGCTGCGCTTCGGCGACGGTCGAAGCTGGCGGTTGATCGAAACGCTGGCGGTTGAAATCGCCGAGCTGCTGCGAAGCGAATTCGGCGTGGCGCGCGTCACGGTCGAGGTCAAGAAGTTCATCCTGCCGGAAACGCGCTGGGTGGCGGTGCGCGTGACACGGCCACAGTAACTGCGCCAGCCGCGCCGGACGTTACGTGAGTTCCCAGCCCGGTTCGATTTCCGCGTCCAGTCGCGTGGGCGGGACACCGCGCTGCCACTTCCGCTCGGCCAGGACGCCGACCATCGCCGCGTTGTCCGTGCAAAGACTGCGTTCCGCCAGCCGCAACGTGAACCCTTCGGCGGCACAGGCGGCGGCCAGTTCGTGACGCAGCGCGCGGTTGCACGTCACCCCGCCGGAAGCCGTGACGCACCGCACGCCGAGCCGCCGGGCGGCGCGGATCGTTTTCGTGATCAGCACCTCGACGATGGCCGTCTGCACACTGGCGCAGAGATCACGCAGCCGCTGCGGATCGTCGGCCAGGCCGGGATGATCGCGCAGAAAATAGCGCACCGAGGTCTTGAGGCCGCTGAAACTGAAATCGTCATGCGGCTCGCGGAGCATGGGCCGCGGGAAGGCGAACGCCCGCGGGTCGCCGCCCTCGGCCAGCCGGTCCATCACGGGGCCGCCAGGGTAAGGCAGCCCCAGCAGTTTGGCCGTCTTGTCGAAGCATTCGCCAGCGGCGTCGTCCACCGTCGAGCCGAGGACACGGTGCTGCAACTCGGCCGGCACATGCACCAGCAGCGTGTGGCCACCGCTCACGATCAGCGCCACGTTCGGCTCGAAGGCGTCAAACGCCGCGCGCGGCGGTGCGCCGGAAACCCACGGCGAATAAAGATGCGCTTCGTGGTGGTTCACGCCGAGAAACGGCCGGCGCAACGCGAACGCCACGGCCTGTGCCGCCTTCAGGCCGACCAGCAACGCGCTCGGCAGGCCGGGTCCGCGAGTCGCGGCCACGGCGTCCAGTTCGCGCGTGGTGACGCCGGCCTCGGCGAGCGCCTGGCGGGCCAGCGGCAGGAGATGGCGCAGGTGCTCGCGAGTCGCCAGTTCCGGCACCACGCCGCCGTATTCGGCGTGAAGCTGGATTTGCGAGGAAACCAGGCACGAACGCACCTCGCCGGCGTGGACCACGGCGACGCTGGTTTCGTCGCAGGAGGATTCAATGGCGAGCAGCACGCGGCGGACGGGCGAAGGTCAGTTTTCGGTGACCTTTTCCGGCAGTTGAACCTTGGCGGACTTGCGGAAGCTGGCTTCGCGGCTTGTGAACAGGCTGATGCCCTTCAGCAGGTCCATCGCCCGTTCCAGTTGCACGTCCTCCACGTTGTTGACGCGCTCGCGCTGTTCCGGATCGAGGGTTTCAACCAGTCCCGGCGTGCGCTTGAGGAAGACGGCCTGCGTATCCTCCGGCGACATCGGCACCACGACATCCGGCGTGATGCCCTTCTCGTGAATGACCTTGTGGCTCGGCGTGTAATACTTGGCCGTCGTCAGCCGCAGGCCGCAGCCGTTCGGCAGCGGAATGATGCTCTGGACCGAACCCTTGCCGAAGGTCTGCTCGCCGACGATGACCGCGTCCTTCAAGTCCTGCAAACAGCCCGAAACGATCTCTGACGCGCTGGCGCTCCCGCCGTTGACGAGCACCACCATCGGCACCTTCAGCGGGTGGTCATCTGAGCTGCGGTATTCGTGTTTTTCGGCGGGGTCGCGTCCCTCGGTGGACACCACGAGCGTGCCGCGCGAAATGAAGTCGGAGCAGACTTCCACCGCCTGGTCGAGCAGGCCGCCGGGGTTGTCGCGCAGGTCCATGATCAGCCCCTGCATTCCCTGGGCTTTCAGCTTCTTCAACGCGCCCGCCAGCTCGGCGCCGGTCTGTTCGCCAAACTGGCTGAGGCGCACGTAGCCGATCTTGTTTTCACCGAGGGGAAACTCGCGTTTGCCGTTGATGTCGCGGACGGTGTCCACCTTGATGTTCTCGCGTTTGAGCGTGTATTCCTTCACCACGCCGGTGGAAGGACGGAGAATCGTGAGCGTCACCGCCGTGCCCGCGCCGCCGCGCAGGCGCTTGACCGCCTCGGTCAGGTTGAGCCGCTCGGAGTCCTTGCCGTTGATCTTCACGATCCGGTCGCCGGGCAGGATGCCGGCGCGGGCGGCCGGCGTGCCATCCATCGGCGTGATGACCGTCAGGTAATCGCCCCGCACGCCCACCTGGATGCCCACACCGCCGAAGCTGCCTTCCGTCTCCTTCTTCAGCTCGTCGAATTTCTGCGCGTCCATGAACTCGCTGTGCGGGTCCAGCGTGCCGATCATGCCCTTCAACGCGCCGTAAATGAGGTCCTGGTAGCTGAGCTTGGCGCCGTCCACGTAGTCCTCGCGCACCCGTTCCAGCACAAGCGTGAACAGGTGGAGGTTGGAATAGACGTCGTTCTTGCCGGCGGCCTCCGCCGAATGCAGATAGACCTGCGCGCCAAAGAACAGATTCACCGCCAGGACGGTGAAAAGTGCCGGATAAATCAATCGCTTCTTCATGGTTTCAAGCACCAACTCAAATGTGGGGAGACAGTAAAGGCGGAAACCCGCGCTGGCAAGGACCGCCGCATTCTGGGCGGGAGCGGCGTTCAGGCGGTGGCGTGCGCGAGAAACAGGGAGACGAACGGCAGCGTCGCCGGCGTGGTTACCTTGGGGTTCGGCGCGGGGCTTTCCACCAGGCGCACCGGTTGGCCGATGAGTTCGCACGCCGCCGTGTCGTCCGTCACCAGCAGGCCGCGATCCCGCACGGCCGCCAACGCTTGGCGAATCACTTCCAGCCGGAAGACCTGCGGCGTCTGCACGGCCCACAACCGCGAGCGGTCGAGGTGTTTGGCCACCAGGTTTCCGCCGTCGGATTCCTTGACCGTGTCGGTGATCCGCTCGGCGGCCACGGCGGCGCCGGTTTCCTTGGCGGCTTGAATCGTCGCCGCGATCAACGCCGCGGGCGTGCAAGGCCGGGCGCCGTCCTGAATGGCCACGATCTCGCAGTCCGCCGACACCGCCTGCAGGCCGTTCCAAACCGAGTCCTGCCGTTCGCGCCCGCCGGGCACGAAACGGTGCGGCTTGCGAAAATGATAACGGCCGGCCAGTTCGCGGAACGCGGGTTCCATGCCGCCGCGGACGACGAGCACGATTTCATCCACGTCCGGCGCGTCCTCAAATCGCTGCCAGGTGTGCGCCACCACCGGCCGGCCGGCGACTTCGAGGAACAGCTTGTCCACGCCCGGTCCCATGCGGGTGCCCCGGCCGGCGGCCACAATGACGGCGGAATTCATCAATTTCGCTCCGGGGGCAGGTCGGCCGCGCCCGACGGGGAGGAGAACGGCCGTTGTCGTCGGTCAGTGAGTCCAGTCGAACGCCTTTTTCTTCAGCGCGTAGAGGTAGCCCACAAACAGCACGCCGAGGAACGACAGCATTGCGAAGAAGATCAGGTTCGCCGTGTCCGGATGCGCGAGCATCCGTTTGAAGACCACGGCCCACGGGTAAAGAAACACGACCTCGATATCGAACAGGATGAACAGCATCGCCACGAGGTGAAACTTCACGGACAGCCGGGTGTTGCCCGCGCCCACCGGCAGCATGCCGCATTCGTAAGCCGTGTCCTTGATTGTTGTGCGCCGGCCGCGTTTGCCCAGCAGCACGGACACCACCATCATCCCGCCGGTGATGAGCACGGCCAGACCGATCAGCATCAGGACCGGGACATATTGCGCAACCTGCGAATCCATGCCCGGAAAATAGCGGCCTTGCGCACGCAAGCAAGGGCAAAGCCGTCACGCGGCGGGCCGCTCAACCCTGCCGCGGGCGGTGCGGACACGTTCCGCCCCGGCGCGCCAGCTCGCACGCACCGGTGATTTGCAGCCGCCAGGCCACCACCTTGAAGCCCAGCCGCGCGCTGATTGTCTCCCCCAGCCGGAGCATGTCCTCGTCCTCGAACTCGATCACCCGTCCGCAATCCTGGCAGACGATGTGGCTGTGATTCGGGTGCCCGGCGTAATTCGGGTCGTAGCATTTGCGGTCCTTGCCGAGGTCAATTTCCCGCAGCAGGCCGGTGCCGATCAAAAACGGCAGCGTGCGGTAAACCGTGGCGCGCGACACCGACCGGTCCCGCTGACGCGCCCAGGCCAGCAACTGCTCCGCGGTGAAATGCTCGCTGGTGCTAAACACCGCGTCCACGATGGCCCGCCGCTGGGCGGTCAACCGCCAGTGCCGCTGGCTCAGGGACGCCAGGAACGTTTCACGCGCGTTCCGCTGGTTGGGATCGGCCATGTGGCGACTATGGGAAACTCCCGCCGCCAAGTCAACGCGCCGGGCGATGGCTCTGGATCCGAAATCGGCATGACAGTTCACCGTTCACCGCGGGGGCGCGATTCAGAAAATCGAAACCCGCGATCAGCGTTCTGGCGCATCGGGTTCGAACCACGGATACAGAATTGGCAGGACCACCAAGGTCAGCAGCGTGGCGGAAACCAGCCCGCCAATGATCACGATGGCCAGCGGGCGTTGCGTTTCCGAACCGATGCCGTGTGAGAGTGCCATGGGCAGCAGGCCGAGCATGGCCAGAAGCGCAGTCATCAACACAGTGCGCAGCCGCGCGGAGGCGCCTTGCAGGACAGCGTCATGCACACAACACCCCTCGTCCTGAAGCTGTTTGAAGTAGCTGACCATGACCACGCCGTTGAGCACGGCCTGGCCAAAAAGCGCGATGAAGCCGATGGCCGCCGATACGCTGAGAGGGTTGTGGGTGAGGAACAACGCCACAATCCCGCCAATTAGCCCCAAGGGCACATTGATCAGAATGAGCAGCGCGCTCTTCACTGATTTGAAGGCATCGAAGAGCAGCACAAATATCAAAAACATGCTGATGGGGACGATGATCGCCAGGCGCTTCATCGCGCGTTGCTGGTTTTCGAACTCGCCGCTCCAGGTGACGAACCAGCCGTGCGGCAGGGCGATCTTGGCCAGGCGGGATTGCATGTCCGCCACCACGCTTCCCATGTCACGACCCTTGATGAAGACGCTGATGGCGGAGAGACGGGTGCTGTTCTCGCGGCTGATGTTCATGCTGCCGCTGGATTCCTTGAAGGTTGCCACCTGTTCGAGTGGAATGTGCAGGCCGTCCGGCGTGTCCACCAGCACCTTCTTCAGGTGCGCGAGGCTGCGCTGGGCTTCCGGCAGGCGGACGACAACGCTGAAGTGCTTTTCCCCTTCCCACAATTCCGTGGCCTCCTTGCCCGCCAGACCGATCTCGATGACGTCCTCGATGTCGCCGATGTTGAGGCCGTAGCGGGCGGCGCGGGCGCGGTCAATCTCGATGAGCGCCTGCGGCACTTCGCCGGCGCGGTCCACGATGGCCGACTCGACGCCCGGCACGTCGGCGATGGCGCGCAGCATCTCCTGAGCCTTGCGCCTTAGCGCGGCGGAATCGTCGCCAAAGACCTTGATGACCACCTGGCCATCAATCTGTGATATGCTTTCCAGCACATTGTCGCGGATCGGCTGCGAAAAACCGATGTCAATACCCGGCAGCGATTCGAGGCGGCGTTCCATTTCGTGGATGATCCGGTCCTTGGTCATGCCGTGTCGCCACTGCGCGGGTGGCTTAAGGTCCACGAACAGTTCGGTCATGTTGATTGGTTTGGGATCGGTGCCGTCCTCGGGCCGGCCGGCCTTGGAAATCACCGTGCGCACCTCCGGTGTCAGGCGCAGCAGGTCGCGCATTTTGCGGCAGTATAGCCGCGCCTCCTCGACGCTGATGTCGGGCGGCAGGTCAGCGTTGACCCAAATGGTTCCTTCGTTGAGTTCCGGCAGAAATTCCGTGCCCAACCGCGGCACCAGCAGCAGGCTGGCGGCAAATGCGGCCACGGCAGCGGCCAGGACCGGTTTCGGGTGGGCAAGCGCCCAGCGCAACGACGCCACGTAAGGCCGCTTGAGCGATCGGACCAGGGCGTTCTCCTCGTGAGGAATATTCCGGCGCAGCAGGAACAGGCAGAACAGCGGAACCAGCGTCAGTGAGCAAAGCAACGAACCAATCAGGGCGCTGGTCACGGTCCAGGCCATCGGCGCGAAAATGCGACCCTCCTGTCGTTGCAGCGCAAAGATCGGCAGGTAGGCGGCGATGATGATGAGCATTGAGAAGAACGTGGGCCGTCCGACTTCGACGGTCGCCTGCTCCACGGTCGCGCGAAAGGCGTTCTTTTGGCCGGCAGCCGCCGGTGTCTCGCCGAGGCGGCGGAAGACGTTTTCCACCACGATCACCGCACCGTCCACGATGATGCCGAAGTCCATCGCGCCCAGCGAAAGCAGGTTGGCCGGAATGCCTCGCCAAGTCAGTCCGATGAACGTGGCCAGCAACGACAAGGGAATGATGACGGCGACAATGGCCGCGGCGCGGAAATTTCCCAGAAACAGCAAGAGCACCACCGTCACCAGGATGGCGCCTTCAGCAAGGTTTTTGAAGACGGTATGGAGCGTCGTGTCGATCAGCCAGGTGCGGTCGTAATAAGGCACAATTTTGACGCCCGGTGGCAGAATGGATGTGTTAAGCAGGTTGATTCTGGCTTTGAGCGCCTCCAGCACTTCGGAGGGGTTGGCGCCCTTGAGCATGTCCACGATGCCGGAAACGATGTCATCGTCATCATCCTGCCCCATGATGCCCTCGATCGGGATGTTGCCGACCCGCACCTCGGCGATGTCCTTGACCAGAACGGGCGTGCCGTTGTGGGCGGTGATGACGATGTCCTGGATTTCATCCGCGGAACGGAGCAGACCGACGCCACGGATGAGATACTGCTGGGCACCTTGCGTGACCTTGCTGCCACCGACGTTGGCGTTGCCCCGCCCCAGCGCCGTGTAGAGCTGCTGGAGGGAGATGCCGTAGTAACGCATCCGGGCAAGGTCGGGATTGACCTCATAGGTCTTGACCTTGCCGCCATAGGGAACCACGTCAGCCACCCCCGGAACCGCCCTTAGATTGCGCTCCACCACCCAGTCTTCCAACGTGCGCAAGTCGCGCGTGCTGTAGCCGTCGCCCCGCACGCGGTAGCGGTAGATTTCACCGATCGCGGTGGTGAGCGGCCCCAGTTGCGGCTGCACTCCGGGCGGCAAGTCGGCCGTTGCCAGCCGTTCAATCGTCTGCTGGCGGGCTTGCAGGTCGGTGCTGCGGTCGTCAAACGTCAGCATGATGTAAGACAGCCCGAACTGGGTGTGCGAAAACAGCCGCACCATGTGCGGCAGGCCGTTGAGCACCGTTTCGATGGGAATCGTGACCTGTTTTTCCACTTCCTCCGGCGCGCGGCCGGAATAGAGCGTGATGACGTTGACCTGGGTGTCCGAGACATCCGGAAACGCCTCGATGGGCAGGTTGTGAAAGGCTGCCAGGCCGCCGCCGATGAAGAGAATCCCCATCAGCACGACGAACAGCGGTTGGTGCAACGCGAAGTTGACGACGCGCTTAATCATAGGAAGGCGGCCAGGTCCGGAGTCCGAACCCCCAGGCCCGCAGAGCGCCGCGGAGCCGGCGGATGCCTGGTGGAGGCGACAACGTCTGGGCGATCAGATGGCGCTTGAGGCTCCCCGGCCAACCAAACCGTGGATTTTCCGGATGGCCGACACCATTTCGGCCGGCCCACTCCGACGTCGGCGAAGGCGCGGCCAAAACAGACTTCAGAGCTTGCGTCACGGGGACGCCGACAGGCGAGGCGCGCATGGCTATTTCATCATTTGTTCGAGCAGGAGACAACCGTCCGTCACCACGCGCTGCCCTGGCTTCACCCCATCCCGTAGAATAACGCGGCCTTCCCGCTCCGGCCCGAGTGTGACCTTCCGACGGACAAACCGTTGCGGTTGCTCCTCGACAAAGATGTAATGTTGCTCGCCGTCGAGGAACACCGCCTTGGACGGCACGCTCGCGCCCGGCGGGTCGTCCGCGGGCAGGTTGACGTTCACGAACATCTCCGCCTTCAGGAAACCGCGGGAGTTGTCCACCGTGCCGCGGACCTTGATCGTCCGCGTCGTGGGGTCAATGAAGTCCGACACGACGTCCACACGGCCGGCGAACGACTGCCCCGGAAACGCGCGGCTGGTGAACGTGAACTGGCTACCCGGCTGCAGATGCGGCAGATCCACCTCGGTGGCGTCAATCTGAAGCCACAAGTGTGAAGGATCGCTTACCACAAACAGCGGCGAATAAAGCTCCGGCGCGTTGGCCAGCATCTGATCGGGCCTTACTTCCTGCCCCGCGGTGACGTTCTTCTCCACCAGGATTCCGTCCAGCGGGCTGGGCATCCGGAAAATCTGCGCGGGGCTGTCGCTGGTTGCTCCGTAGATGGCGAGCCGCTCGCTGGCGCGGTCGCTTTCGGCCTGGGCGCTGGCATAATCTGCCTCGGCGGATTCCACGTCCTTGCGTGGCGTCGCGCCGTGCGCAAACAACTCACGAAGCCGGTCACGGTTCCGCTCCGCCAACCGGAACGCGCTCTCGGCCTTGCGGGCATCGGCCTGTGCCTGACCAAAATCCGCCGATTGAATCTCGGCCAGCGCCATGCCATTGGTCACCGGCTGGTTCACGTCCACGAGCAGCTTGCGGACAATCCCGCCAAAGGGCGTGAACACCCGGGCGGTGGCGTTTCCGTCCCACATCAGCCGCCCGGTCAGCGGCACGGTTGCCGGCGGCGGTTCGCCGGCCGGCTCGATCGCCAGCGCCGACAACTGCGGAGAATTGGTCGCCATGACGATCGTATCGCCGCTGACTTGGGCTTCGGGCGCGGTCGGCGGTTGGGCGCTTGGACGGCAGCCGCCGAGCGCCAGCACGGCGAGGGCCGCTCCAATGATCGCGCACAGGCGGGAACTCCAACACTGTCTCCAGCGCAAGCCAAAGGAGCGACGCGGTGTTTGCACGGGCACCGGCCGGCAAGGTGGCGCCGATTCTTCCGTGCCAGGTTGCGCTTCGACAGAACCGGCGCGGATGGAGGAGTCGGCGCTGGTCATGGAGTTGAATGCCCGTGCCACGCGGTTCCCGGCGGATTTCGAATTCTGGATGTCAGCTTTCACAAGCGTCCTCATCTCGGTGACTCGCCCGAAGGCTCCACCGCGAGCGCCGCCTCCAACGCGGCCGCGGCGATTGCCGTGTCACTGGCGGCCTGCGCCGCGGCCAGGCGGACGTCGTTGTCGTTGCGTTCGGCCTGGAGTAGATCCAGCAACGAAGCCCCGCCTTTGTGATACGCAAAGGCAATCGTCTCGGTGACAGCCTGCGAACGGGGTTGAATGCTTTGCGTGTAACGGGCCAGGCGCGCCGCCGCGTCATCGTAGGCAATCCGGGCGTTGATGATGTCGGCGGCGATCTGGCCGCGGACTTTCTCCACCTGCGCTCGCGCCTGTTCGGTCGCCGACCGCGCGGCCTCAATGGCGCCGCGGTTGTGATTCCAGAGCGGCAGCGGGAGCGAAATGCCCACGCCGACGGTGTTCGGGAAATCCGGCGGGTTGTGCTCGTATTGGAATTCCACAGTTGGATCGGGCACGCGGTAGGCCTTTTGGAGTTTCAAATCCGCGTCCGCTTTCGCCTTCGCCGACTCGGCCGCGAGCAGGTCCGGTCGCGGTGTGGCCGGCTCCAGCCGGTCGCGCGGCATGGGTTTCGTCACCAAATTCGCGAACGTGTCCACGGCCGTCCACTGCCCCAGCGGATGCCGCACTCCCAGCAGCACCTCCACATTGACCCTGGCCGACGTCGCGGCAGCCTCGGCCGATTGCGCTTCGAGTTCCAATTGATCCGCCGCGATTTCGATCTGTTTCTGGTCTGTCGCGGCGATTTCCCCGGCCTGAAACCGCGTGGCGGCGATTTGCGCCTCCTGACGTAACGCCGCCGCGGAGGCCCGGAGAATGCGCGCATTCTCCGTGGCCAGCAGCGCGGCGATGTAGGCGTTGGCGACGCCCTGGTCCAACAATCGGCGGGCGTCGGCGAACCGCGCCCGCGCCACGCGCCACCCTTCCAGCGCCGAGGTTTTTCGGCTGGCGCGTTTGCCGCCAATTTCCAGCAACTGGCTGATGGCGGCGATGGTGTCGTAGTTCCGGTCCCAGACGCCGTTGCCCATCACGGTGCCGCTCGGGTGGTTGTCCACGTTGATGAAGGCCGAGCTTAACGACAGCGTGGGATTGGGAAACTCACGCGCAATCAACCGCTGCGCGAAGGCGATGTCCACGTCGCTCTTCGCCGCGAGCAAATCCCAGTTCCGCGCCAGGGCCAGGTGTTGGGCCTCCGCCAGCGAAAGTCGTGCCGGCACGGTGTTGGTGGCGGCGGCAACATCGGCCGAAGGCGGCGCGGGTTCGGCGTGGACCACCAACCGCGCCGTTAGCGCCAAGGCGGCGACGAGGCAGCGACCGGTCTGACGCCGGCGCGCAGGATTATTCATGGTTGACTGCCATCACGCCCGCCATCGTATTCGCACGGCCGGCGGGGACAATCAGACGACGTCCACTTCCACTGTCAGGCGAAACCCTACAGACGGAAGGCAGGGCCGTGCCAACGCGGGGTTTCAGCGGGAATGCTTGTCCTCGTGCCAGCGCATCGCTTCGCGGAGCAGCTCGGTCGCGCTGCCGAGGTTCAACTTTTCCTTGATCCGCGCGCAGTAGGTCTGGACGGTTTTGACGCTCACCCGGAGCGTCTCGGCGATCTGCCGTGTGCCGCGTCCCCGGCCGAGCAGTTCAAACACCGTCAGTTCGCGGTCACTCAGTTGCTCCACCGGCGAGCCGGCCGGCGTGGCCTTGCGACCGACGAACCGCGACGTGATGGCCGCCGCCACGCTTTCGCTCACACACGGTTTGCCGGCCAGCACCTGGCGGATCGCCGCGATCACCTTGCCGGTGGTTTCGCGCTTCATGATGTAGCCCATCGCGCCGGCCCGCAGCGCGCGCTCCGCGTAGAGCGACTCGTCGTGCATGGACAGCACCAGCACGGCAACTTCCGGGCAGGTTTCGTGCAGGTCCTTGATCAACTCGATGCCGGAGGAATCCTTCAACGACAGGTCCACGATGGCGACCGCGGGCCTGAGCAGCGCAATGGCCTGCCGCGCCTGTGGGGCGCTCTCCGCCTCGCCGCACACCTGAAGATCGGGCTGCTGATGAATCAGATTGGTCAGCCACTCGCGCACCAGCGGGTGGTCGTCCACGAGGAACACGCGTTTCCGCGAGGTTCGGTTCGCGTCAGGCGGCATGGGTTTTGTCCTCCGGTTTCGGCTCGCGACTGGCGGGCAGCGAGCACGTCACGATGGTCCCGCCGGTCGGTGCCGGTTCGACGCTCAACGCCCCGCCGATCATCGCCGCGCGGTGGGCCATGATGCGGATGCCCAACCCCTTGCCCGCCGTGCGTGACTCGGTCAAACCGACGCCGTCGTCCTCCACCATCAGCGTCACCCGCCCGGCGCGTTCGGACAGGCTGATGCCGATGCGCCGCGCCCGGCCGTGGCGGATGGCGTTGCTGACGGCCTCCTGCGCGATGCGGTAAAGGTGCGTCGCCGTGGCGTCGTGGTGGATCAGCACCGGCGTCTCGCATTCGAACACGCATTGCAGCGGGGGGCGTTGGTTAAGATTGCCGGCCAGCTCCTGAAAAGCCGCCATCAAGCCCTCCGCGTCCATTGCCACCGGGTCCAGGCCGCGGGCCAGGTTGCGCGCCAGCGTGATACCGGCCTCCACCAGCTCAACGACCTTCCGGGCATCGCCCGCCTCGCCGAGCGACCGCGCCGCCAGCCGTTCACTCAAAACTTGGCCGGCCAGCGCCGTTGCCGTGAGGTGCTGGCAGAGAATGTCGTGCAAATCGTGGCCGATGCGGCGCTGCTCGCGCTCGCTCACCTTGAGCAATTCCTCCTCCAGCCGCTCCCGCTCGCTCATTTCCCGCCGCAGCGCCTCGGTCCGTTGTTGCACCCGCGTTTCCAACTCGCGTTGCAGCGACCGCAGACTCGTCAACAACCAGACCACGATGAAATAGAAGCACGCCAGGATGAGCGCGTTCCAGATGGGGATCAATGAACTGGAATACTGCGCTCCCGCCGCCATGTCGCCGCCAATCCAGACCACCACGCTTAACACCGACATCACCAGCCCGAAACCGCGCCCGACAAACCACGCCGCCAGCGCGACCGCCAGCAGGTAGAACACGGAGAACAGCATCTCGTAGCCGGTCGCGTAATCAATCACGCCGATCAGTGCCAGCAACGCGAAGCCGGCGAGCATCAGGACCAGCCGCGGCTGCCGTTCAAGTCTGGCGAACACCCTGATCATGCGTCCCGTCGGTTGGAACCGTCCATGTGGCGACTATGGGAAACTCCCGCCGCCAAGTCAACGCGCCGGGAGGCCGCCACGCTCCTGTCGCAATCTGTATGATCAAGCTGCCGTCCAGTGGCCATGTTGTGCATGGGAAATCGCCGGAGCGCGGTTGTGCGCGCAACGCCGACCGCCGCGCTGGATGTGGATGCGCTCGTCCCGCACCGCCGCCCACCAATTCATTTCCTTGACATGTGTTGCATTGGCGTTTTAATCGGGCTGTTCAAGCATGAATCCGTGGAGACCCAGCGGGAGCGGTTCATTCTCCGGGGCTTCGGTCGGTTGCCGATCCCCGATTCCTGGCTGCGCCCAACTCCCGGTTTCTCGCTCGCGCCGTGCGAACCGACCTTTCCCGACCGCCAAAAAATGTCTGGGAGCGGCTCACCCGCGATTTCTGGTCGTCGAACAGTGCGGCGGAGCGGCTGCCCGGCCCATTTCAGTCGTCAAAACCTGCCGGGGAGCTGCTGACCACGACAATTTGACCGTCAACAGGAGCCGGGAAGCGGCTGACCACCACTTTTCAGCCGTCAAAATCAGCCGGGGAGCTGCTCCCCGGCACGTTTCAATCGTCGAAAAATGCCGGTCAGCCGGAAATCCGGTCCGTTTGGACCACCGCAAGTGCCAATTTTACAGCGATTTGGATGGTTTTCACCGTCTTCCCAACCCCTGGCTGCGTCCGCGGGGCAATCCAAGGCGGTGGACCAAGCCGCCTGCTCCGCCGGGCGATGCCCTCAGTCCGGTCCAATCCCGTGGGGCCAGGGAGCAACGCCGGCCAGCCATCCCTTCTCCTGGGGGAAAGACCAGGAGGAGTGCGAACCCGATTTCCTTCGTTCGTTATCAACATTTAACCCTCGACTCCACGAACCATGGCCAGTAATCAACTCCCCAAAGCACTCGACCTGTTGATCACCCTCGGCGAAGACTACGCGGAGGGTCTGAAAGCCCACGAAACCGAGATCGGCGTCAAACTCAACCCCGAGGCGCTCGTGCGCGCCGACATTGCCGCCGTGCGGGCCGCGCAGGCAGCCTTCCAGACTGCGCAAGCCGAAAAGAAGACCCGCCTCACCGCGCAGACCGTGGCCGACTCGAACGCCAGGGCCTTCCTCGGCAAGGCCCGCAAGGCGCTGACGTTTCATCTGGGCGACCGCTGGTCCGCCGCCTGGCTGCCCACGGGGTTTCCGCACCAGTCCACCGCCGTGCCCGCCACCGCCGCCGAACGCCAGGAACTGCTGACCCGGCTCAAGGACTTCTTCACCGCCCATCCCGCCATGGAACTGCCCAACCCGCCGCAAAACGTCACCGCCGCCCAGGCCGACGCCCTCTACCAGGCGCTGTCCAAGGCCCGCAACGACGTGGCGGAAAAGCAGAATGAACTCGGCGGCAAGAAAGCCGGACGCGACGCCGCGGAGGCCAGCCTGCGCACCCGCCTGGCCCACGGCATCGAGGAACTCGGCCAGCTCCTGGGGCCGGACGACCCACGCTGGCACGCCTTGGGCCTGAACCTGCCCAGCGACCCGGAAACGCCCGAACAGGTCACCGGCCTGGTGGCCACGGCCACGACGCCCGGCACGTTGTTTGTAGATTGGGAGGATGCCCGCCGCGCCGGCCACTACCGTGTGCTGATCCAGGTGGGGGGTGTGGACGCCGACTTCCGCCAGGCCGACCGCCGGGACGAGAGCGACGCCACCCTCACCGGCCTGCCCAGCGGCGCGACGGTGAAAGTGAAGGTCACCGCCGTCAACGACGCCGGCGAAAGCCCGGCGAGCGAGGTGATCGAGGTGGTGGTGAAATAGGCGAAACTGGGATGACCAACTCACCTGCCGCCTTCGTCCTCCGAACCGGGAATCTGCTTGACGCCCAAGGTCAACCACGCTTCATTGCCAGCAATGCACCAGCAGATCGGCCAAACGCTTCGCTGCTAAGCCAAACCAGCCTTTGGCCTAATAGCTGTTAGGTGCGGCTGGGCCAAACGCC
>JAJXZJ010000053.1 GCA_021780105.1 bacterium | reverse complement strand
ACGCGGCGGCGGTGAGCAGGCAAAGCCAGAGCGGTTTCATGGAAGTCATTCGCGGTTGAAAGTTGTCGGGTGTGTCATGAACGCGAGCAGTCTGACGGATTGTGGCCGGAACTGGCAAGGCGGACGAAGGGGCCCGGACCTTTGATCTGGAGTAGAGCGTCACCTGGCGGTGGCCTGACCCAATTCAATACCAACCTTGGGACTATGCCGCCGTCCTGGCATGACGGCGGCCATCAGCGACGGTTGGGTGAAGGCGGGCTGGGGCTGGCCGGAGAACACCGGCGACGCGGACAGGTGCGACATCCGGGTGGACCGCGGCGACGACAAGGGCTTCAGGTTCTTCAACCACGACAGCACGCCAGGCTGCGTGGACACGGAGCCGTTTCCGCCCGCGGTCAGTTCCCGCGGATGGCGCCAGGCGGCGGCGCCCCTCACGCCGGACCGTTTGTGAAACCACAGAAACCGGATGATCCATTGCCAGCAGGCCGCCTCCGTTCGCTCCGAGTAATGAAAGAAGCGCATGACCTCATGCACTTGTTCACGCAACGGCGCCTGCGGATTGGGCGTCAGACCAGCGCGGGGCGCCGGGCGCTTTTCCGGGCGCTGGGGTGACGGAGAGCTGGACAAACTCATGCTTGACTGAGGTTTGCCGGAGGAGCAGGCTCCGCACAACAATAACATGGCGACCAAACAGCCCCATCGGCGTCGCTCATCTAACTGTTAGGCAGCCTACGCGCCCCACACTCCAACGTCATGATGACACTCTGCGAAACCTTCAGGCGACAAGCGTTCTGGACATGGGAACAGCTTGGCCGAGCTCGCCAGCTTCATGCTCATCTTGGTGAGGAGTCGCTCACAGACTTCAACCTCTTGGAGATTCGGTCTCGGCACAGTCGAGAAGTAGTGACGAGGACTTTTAGCAAGCGTGACGAGAGTGTCATCGGCGCTGATTGGGAGTGGTGGCTGACCGGTCGCAGCAGGCGTTGGGTCGGCTTTCGCTTGCAGGCCAAGGTGATTGATCAGCACACGGACCGGTTTGACCACCTTCATTACACAACGCCTGCCGGGAGACATCAGGTGGACCTCTTGTGTGATAGAGCTACCAAGGCGCGTCCTCGCTGCATTCCACTTTACTGCCTTTACACGCATTGGTCATCGCCCCGTCCTCGGATACCGTGGCGCTGCGGGTCATACGAGGGGACGCCCGAAAGTTACGGCTGTTCCCTCGTGGACGCATTTTATGTTCGCAGCGTTCGCTCTGACCCAGACACACGCCGATTGGATTCCTTGCTGCCGCACATGATGCCTTGGCACTGTTTGGTCTGTTGTGAGGGCTATGGAGGCCATGACTTGCCGTCACGCGCGCTTGCGCTGTGGCGCGCCGCAATCCGCAGACCAGATGTCGAGTTCGATATCGAGCCCGTCGAAGAGCCACCGCGCTACGTCCAGTTATTGCTTCAGAACGAGCTCGTCGAGCCGCCCGATTTGTTCCTCAGAACGATTACAGTGTTCCGAGAGGGTCAGGAATCGTGACATGAGACGGCTGCCTAACAAAATCACTGGAGCGAACCGCCGCCCCGCCGCGCAGTCGGACGGTTCGGATAATTTGGCAGTGATTGTTGCAGACGGCCGGGCGTTTCCGGCGGCCTGGCGGCTGTCCTTGGGCTTCGTCCGGCACTATTTGAGCACCCAATAGAAATCCAAACCACAAAGGCAAAACGTGAATACTGGCAACGCGGTTGAATACGGCACGTTCGCGTTGACGTGCGCCATCATCTCGGCACGGTGGGCGATGGACCTGGGTTACAACCAGACGCGTCAGCTCATCTTCGGGTTCGGCGGGTTGTTGCTGGGCCCGTTGATGTTGTTGGTCCTCTACGTCCGCCTGCTTTACCAGGCCAAGGCGGAGGGCAAGTCCGCGGCGGACATCGTTTGAAATTCGCCGGCGCGGCATGGTTGTGAAGCGACGTGAGGCCGCTTGGCGGTGGTCCTGTGCCTGCCGGTCGTTCACGGAAGCTGAGTTCCCATAAATCAAGTCAACATGAAGAAGTTATTCCCCGTCATCACGGCCCTGCTGTTCACGGCCGGCTGCGCCACAGTGCATCATCTGGACAGCACCAAGTGCGAAGTCATCCCCGTGCCGCCGGGCATCCAGAATACCAACACACTACTGGACGTGAAGCAGCGCATTGAGAACGGAGGCTTCGTTATCTTCAAAGTGGCCAACGGCGAGCGGATGCCGTTGAAGGTGACGCTGGATCTGCCGATGGGCGCGCTGGAGCAGACCGAATACCGGTTTGATTTCAAGCACGACACCTACTTCCTGATGTCCAGGAAAGGACTCCGCCTCAGCCCCGACGGCCAGCGATGGGCGGACTTCACCAGCCGGGGAGCGCTGAAGAAGGTGTTTGGCTTCAAGCACGGGCAGTTCTCGTTCTCGTTCGGTTTCACCTCGACGACGAACGAGCCGCCGTTCATGAGCGTGGACATCAAGGTGAAGTGAGCCGCCAAGGGCCGCGTGTGGGCACACAGCCTACACGCGCCGCCGAAAACGCAGTCTGGATAAAATCTGGCGCCCGACCGTTCAGGCTTCACTCCACGCGAAAACCCATCGCGCCGACGGTGGCGCCGTCTGGCAGGTGGAAAGGTGCATTACCGAAGTTCACCGTGATGCGTTTGCCATTGGCGAAGGTGGTTTGCTGCACGTCGCGATTGGGCGTCAGGAAGCGGTGATCGGTCATCTCCGTGTAACCGACTTCGCGCACCCACGGACAGATGTGCCGGTAGCTTTGCACGAAGCGGTCGCGGTTTTCCTCCCAGAGCCGGCGGTTGAACATGAACATCGGCGGCGTGCCGTAAAGCGCGTTGAAGAGGTCGCGCTTGTCCCAGAGCACCGGCAGCTTGTTGTTGTAGTCGCCCCAATACCACTGCGCCACCACGCAGTCGTGATAGACCAGTTCCCAGAGCGGCAGGCGATACGCGTGGCCAAGCTGGAATTTCACGACGGCTTCCGGCGCGTTCGTCCAGATGCGCGCCATGTCGCGGCCGGCGTCGGGCACGCGATACGGGCCGAGGCTCATCATGCCCTCGAAGTAATGCACGAACGGCACCGCGGCGTCGTGGCCGGTCTCGCTGCCGGTGACGAGGTGGTTTTCGCGCGAAACGCAGTCGAGCAGCTTCATCTTCCACTCGCGGCTGTCGGTGCGCGTCATCGGATGGTCGGGGTTGTAACACTCGTTCCACGGCGACGCGGTGGTGGTGTCAATGAACCGGCAGCGGTAGGGATGCGTGGCGAGATCCGCCGGGATGCGCTGGCGGGCATAGTCCAGCGCGCGGCGGTCGCACAGCACACCGCAGGAATACCATTGGCCGTCGCGGCCTTTCACGGCCCAGCCGCGTTGCCAGTCGCCGTTGGCGCGGCGGATGATGTCCTCGGGCCAGGCGGCCGTGGTCCAATCCGGATGAACCCCGCCGAGGTGCGGGAAATTCGCGGGGTCCATCACGTCCTGGTAAATGTCGTAGCGGCTGGTCAACACGCCGAGATCGTTCAACGCGCGGAGATTTTCCGGCGGCTGCTGGTTGCTCCAGACAATCCGCGCGATGCCCGCGGCCTGGAGTTCCTTGACGAGGGCGACGCTGTCGCGGTCCCAGCACCAGACGTTCACCGCGCCGACCAGCAAGTCCACGTTCGGGTTTTCGCCGCGCTTTTCCGCGAGGGTCTTGAAGCGGCCGATCTGCTGCGCATAGGCGCGGTAGCGTTTGGCGATCGCGACGTGACCGCCGTGATCGAAGAACACGTAGCGCAGCCGCCGCGCGTAACCGAAGCGCCCGCGTTGGGCGTCCCATTCCGGCGCGATGACCAGCCGCCCGCCGGCGCGCTGGATGTGAATCGCCGCGTCGTCCGGCGTTTCAATGATCGCCATGCGGCCGGCATCGCCGTCGGTGACGCCCCAGAACGCCATGCAGATGCCGTGACCGCCGTAGGCGATCAGCCGCATCGGCTCGATGGTCGGATCGTCCACCGGATAGGAAATGCCCTCGTTCATCGGCACGACGAGATATTCGCCCGCGCGCGTCGCGAACGGATGCGGGAAACGCAAGGCCTCCGGCAGTTCGCCATCGGCAGCAAGCTCCAGCGTGAACTCCGGTGCCGTTGGTTCGAGCTGGATTCGCCCGGCGATGGCCATGCCCGTCGCAGCGTCGAGCAATCCCAGTTTGATTTCGCGCGGCGCAGCGGAGGCGTTTGTCAGGATGAGGTCGCGGTGCAGCGGCGTTTGCTCCACGCGCCGGCCGGTGCGGTGGTCCAGCACGGCGAGCGTGGCGCTGCGAGTGTCGAGGGAAACGGTGAGCACGGCGTTGCTGATGACCAGCGCGGCGGGAAGGTCCTTTCGCCGCAGCGCGTTGACGTTCGCCGTCTTCTCCAGTGAAAAATCGTCCGCCCACACGGTTGCCGGGCCATAGCCGATGAGGCGCGGTTGAATCTGGGTGACGTTGTCCGGCACGACAAACCGCGAACGCACGTGCCGCCAACCCGCCGACTCGCCCAGCGTGCGCGCGCCGAAGGACCAGTCCACGACGTGTCCGTCGCGGTCCCAAGTGGAGACGCAGAGCGTGACACTGCCGCCGCGGCTTTCGAGTTTGAGCCATGCGTCGAGTGCAAACACATCGCCCGCCGCGACCGGCACGCGTTGTGCGGTTTCGAGACTCCAGTCGTGTTCGCCGCGATGCTCGATGCGCACGGCCGCATGGCCCGAGTTGACGGTGTCGTGGTCGAGCGTGAGCGTGCCGGTACCGGCGTCGCGCGTCCAGAGCGAGTGCCAGCCGTCCAGGCCGGATTCAAAACCACCGTTGGTGAGAAGGTTGGCCCGGCCCGACGCTGCGAACGCCGCCACCGCCAGCCAGAAAAGGAGAAGCCGTTTCATGTCGTGTTGTTGTGACGCAGCAGAACGAAAGCCCGCCCAAAAGGCAATGCCCTTTCACTGGCAAGTTGCCGGAGCGGTTCGGCAGTCGTCAGAGTCTTACAACGGAGCAAGACAAAGTCAGTTCTTGAGCCACAGCCGGAGCTTTTCTTCAATCGCCCTCCGTTCAGATTGTATGGTCTCGAGGCCAGGTGCGAAATCACGATCAATTTCGTCAGCCTGTTCCGACGCCTCTCTCTCTCGCTTGCATATTTGCCGTTTAAGTCGCCCTATTGGTACCTTGTATTTTACACACTTGCGGAACACGTTCATTATCTGCGGTGCAAATGCGGCCAGGGGTAATGATATAGCGTAAGATGCAACTACAATATGCCATAGCCGATCACTTTTGGCGTAGCGCTCTTGTGAGACCGGATCAGAAATTCCCAAAAGCTTAGTATCTATCCATGCAATCACATACACTAGCATAAACACAATGCCCAAATAGACCAACAGTATGATAAAGCAACCACCTTTCCCGTACTTCCACAATTCCATTGAGGCTTGTCCACGTTCAAGAGACCACACTTTACTTTTAAGATCATCCAATCTTCTCAATGCGGGGGCACGCTCTCCAGACTTCTTTGACCGAACGCTGTCCAGTTGCGATGCCTTATAATTTATTTGTGCCTGTATAAACTTGCTGACCACGTCACGACATTCTGACATGCACTTTCTTACTTGATCTGGCACGGCCAGGATCTCAAGAAAGGTGGCTTGTTGGAGATGATTCGTCTGCTTCTGGTAACATACCTCAAATTCGGCGATGGCCGCGCCGCAGCCCAAGTTGGTTGCTTTTGTTAGCATTTCACGGAAGACTGACAACACCTTTCGCGCTTTAGCTTCGGCTTCTGCCATCATGTCGTTCAAGAGTTGCTCAACAGCGGCGCGAATTGAGGCGAACCCATCTTCTACGGCGGCAATGACCCAGTAATTCGGATCAAGGGTTATGGCCCTTCGGAGAGCATGAACCGCCTCGCTTTGACAGCTTTTCCCAACGGCCGCCAAAATCAAGCTGTGGTCATAATGTAGTCTGGCTGACTCGGGCTGTAAGTTGACCGCGGTCTTTATGCACTCGAGCGCCGCGTCAAGATTCCGTTGTACCCAGTGGCAGCGGGCAAGGTGTTTTAGGGCTCTCGCTCGATAGTAATCGTTCGATGCAAACTTGTATGCTAGTTCGAAGTTCTTAATCGCTTCAGCAGGCGCGGGAGCGGAGACTGCTATAAATCCCAAGTATTGGTACGCAAAGAAATTTGTCCGGTTGGAGTCAAGCGCTTTTTCAAATCGCTCCTTCGCCAGCCCATTCTCTTCTGCTTCGAAACATTGAATACCCTGTTGAAGATATTGTTTCGACTGGCCGTCAAGGGTGTTCAGCAACGCATTAAGGATGTCTTTGCCAATTCTCGTCTGGCGCTCTAGCAGCCAGTGAGTTTTGGAAAAGCCCCACCCAAGGTATTCACACATATGCTGGTCCAACTCGACAACAGCATCAGTGTTGCGCGCCATGCTGTCCCTTACACGTTCCGCCATCGTTTCAGCGAAGTGTTCTGTTGCCCGTGTGATCATTTCGGCCGAATTGGTCTGTCCAGCGGTAACGCTTTCTGCGTGGCGCCTTAACTCCTGCCGTAAGACGCCCGGCAGGGAATCAAGTTGCTTCTCCGTGCGGATCAATGCTCTTGCTTCGGAACTCAGCTCATTATAAGATTTGCCACCGGTTAGAGAAAACTCTTCTGTAAAACCCATATTATCGATTCCTTTGCGGCGGTCCGGGTACTGATCTTACGCCATGTTCGGTTCGTCATTTGCGTGAACCCTGCTTCTTGTCCACGTCAATGCTGGACGACAAGACTTTAGACTCAGGGCTGACTGACAGTCGTCGGCATACCAATCAGGGGATGAATTTCAAGCCCAATTTTTGGTGTAATCGCACCTTGCAGTCTCGACCGGACTTGCCGGCGGACCGCCGGTGCGGTTTGATGCCCGCGTGAAAACTTCAGCCTTCCTGCTCGCCCTTGCCGCGGGCGTGTTCACGTTGATGAAGACCCAACCCGCCGTTGCCGCGACTGCCGCCGCGCCGTGCCTGGTTTTCGTGGGCACTTACACCGGCGCGAAAAGCCAGGGCATCTACGCGTATCGGTTCGACCCGGCGTCCGGCGACATCATGTCTCTCGGCCTCGCGGCGGCGACGGAAAATCCCTCGTTTCTCGCCGTGGCGCGGGACGGCCGGTTTCTGTATGCGGTCAACGAAATCAGCCGTTTCCAGGGGAAAGATGCCGGCGCGGTGACGGCCTTTGCGCTGGATCGCGCGACCGGCCGGCTGAGCCAACTGAACCAGGTTTCGACGATCGGCAGCGGTCCGTGCTTTCTCACGTTGAATCGCGCCGGAACGTTTGTCTTCGCGGCGAACTACGGGAGCGGCAGCGTCGTTGTGCTGCCGGTGCGCGCGGACGGTTCGTTGGGTGAACCGACGGCGTTCGATCAACATCACGGCGGCAGCGTGAACCGCCAGCGCCAGGCGGGGCCGCACGCCCACGGCGCCACCTTGTCGCCGGACGAGCGGCTGTTGTTTGTGCCCGACCTCGGCCTGGACGAACTGGTGACGTACCGGTTCCACGCCGCCGACGGGACGTTGTCGCCGGCCGAGCCGCCGTTTGCGCCGGTGGCCGCCGGCGCCGGCCCGCGGCATTTCATTTTCCGCCGCAACGGAAAGCAGGCTTACGTGATCTGCGAAATGGCTTCGACGGTGACGGAATTTGCCTTCGACAAGAAACACAGCCGGCTTGTCGAAAAGCAAACGGTCAGCACGCTGCCGGACGATTTCACCGGGAAAAGCACGGCGGCGGAGGTGGCCTTGCATCCGAACAGTCGTTTCCTCTACGCGTCGAACCGCGGCGACGACAGTCTGGCGGTGTTTGCGGTGGGCCGGCGCGGCGGGTTGCGGTTGATCGAGCGCGTGCCGGCGGGCGGCCGGACGCCGCGGCATTTTGCGATTGATCCCACCGGCCGCTGGCTGTGGGTCGCGAACCAGGACAGCGACAACATCGTGCTGTTCCGGCTGGATCCGCGCACGGGCCGGCTGCAGCCGGACGGCCGCAAGCTGGACCTCGGCGCCCCCGTGTGTGTGCGGTTTGTGCGCGCGGACAGAGCGAAGTCGTGAAGCGCGTCGGCGGCCGGCTATGACGGGTTCAACGGCGCGTCGTCCGGCGGGTCTTTGCGCGGCGGCGATTTGCCGGGCGAGGGGAACGGATTTTTCGGGCGGGCGCGGCGGCTGGCAGCCGGCGCTTCCACTGGCGTGGCGAAGGGGTTTTTCGCGGCGGCGGCCTTGGGTTCGTCGGGTGGGGTTGCGGGCGGGGCAAAAGGCGATGGCGGTTCCTGAACCGGCAACCACAGCGGCGCGAAAAGCACCAGTGCCAGCAGCAGGAAGGGCTGAAGGCCATTGGCCAGGAGCCATTCCGCCAGGTTGATCTGGCGGGCCGTGTAACCGAGCATCGCAAGGGCGAACACCAGCGCGCCGGGGGCCATCGCGGCCATGCACAGCCGCCAGGCGCCGGCGCGGCTTGATTGCCGGCCGAGCAGCCGCGCATACGCCGCCACGAACAAAGCCAGCGGCCCGGCCAGCAGACTCCAGAAGCAGAGCAGGCCCGGCACCACCAGGGCGCCGGTGGCCACGAGCAGATGCGGCCGCCACGCGCCCCAAAGCGGTTCGAGGTCGGTGTGGTTCAGGGAAATGATCCAGCCCGACGGATAGGGAACCGGCACGTAGCCGAAGAGGGATTCCACGTCGAGTTCGGTGGCGCGGAATTCGAGTTGGAGGTCGGCGCTCTGGCCGGCTTTCAACAGGTCCGTCGGGTTGATCACAATGGCGAGCAGGCCGTTGTCGGCGAGGGTGGTCACGGCGTTGGTTGGCCAGACGAGCCGCCCGCTGCGGATTTCGCCCTCGGCGGGCAACTGGCTGACGGCGCGGTTGATCACCGGCCACCAGCCTGCGGCCAGAAAACGGACCACCGTCACGGCCACAATCAGCGCGGTCGTCGCCATGACCAGCCACAGCCGTCCGTTGCGGGCGGACGCGAAAGCGGCCACGCGTCCGGCCGTCAGGGGCAGCCAGGGGCCGCCGGCCGCCGGCGCGCGCGAAGTGGTTTCGTCATCCATGGCGGGGAATCCCCGCGCGCGCTAGACCTGCGGCGGGGCGGTTTGCGGGGATTGTTGCGGGGTCTTGGGCGGCTGCACAAAGACCGGCACGGGGAAGCGGAGTTTCATCACGTCGTCCACCAGCACTTCGATGTAGTAAACACCGGCGGCGGCGAATTCGATCTGACCGAAGACGGAGACGTTGATGGCGTGGTGCGACGCGTCCTGCAAACCGAATTTCACCGTGCTCTGGCGCATCACGGTGGTGCCGTCCGGCGCAATAAACCGGGCGGTCTCGGTGAAGACGCCGACGCCGGCGGTCCAGCGGTTGAACACGCAGAGTTTGAGCGCCGTCACCGGCACCTGCGGCAGGCGGATGTAGCCGATGATGCCGATGAGAATGAAGTTGCCGGAGCTTTCCTGGCGGACGTCTTCGCAGAGCAGTGAGGCTTGAAGGTCGGGGAGGATGCGCGTTGGTTGCATGTCGTTTGGATTTGTCGTTGCGTTAGATGTTGAAAAATCAGCCGGCCGTCGCGTGCGCCGCCGCCCGCGCGGTGTTGTGCATCAGCATGGCAATTGTCATCGGGCCGACGCCGCCGGGGTTGGGCGTGATGCGCCCGGCCAGCGGCTGGACGCGGGCGAAATCCACGTCACCGACGAGCCGGTAACCGGACTTTGCCGCCGGGTCCGCCACGCGGTTGACGCCGACATCAATCACCGTCGCGCCGGGCTTGACCATGTCCGCCTTCACAAAGCCCGCCACGCCCATCGCGGCGATCAAGATGTCCGCGCGGCGGCAGTGCGCCGCGAGGTCGCGCGTGGCCGAGTGGCAGACGGTGACAGTGGCGTTGGCGTGCCGCGCCTTCTGGATCAGCAGCGCGGCCATCGGCTTGCCGACGATGTTGCCGCGGCCGAGGATGACGACCTCCGCGCTCTCAATCGGCACACCGGAGCGGATCAACAATTCATGGACGCCGGCCGGCGTGCAGGGCACGAAGCCGTCTGTGTCGCCGAGCATCAACTTGCCGACGTTCACCGGGTTGAAGCCGTCCACGTCCTTGGCGGGGGCGACGGCGGCGTAGATCTTCGCGGCGTTGATGTGCCGCGGCAACGGCGCCTGCACCAGGATGCCATGCACGCGCGGGTCGGCGTTCAAGCGGCCGACGAGTTCCAGCAATTCCGCCTCGCTGGTCTGCTCCGGCAGCACGCGGGTTTCCGTCCACAATCCCAGCCGCGCGCTCATCCGCTCCTTCATGCCCACATAGACCTGCGAAGCCGGGTCCTCGCCCACGCGCACGAAGGCCAGGCCCGGCTGGACGCCGCGCTGCTGCAGCTCGGCGACCCCCGCCGCCGTCTCGCGGTGGATTTCTTCGGCAATGGCACGGCCGTCAATGAGGTTTGTGGGCGTGGTCACGGGGCGAGTTCGATGCTTTGCACGACAATCATCGGCGTCATTTTCCAGCGCGGGTCGAACTGCTCCTCGCCGCTGACGATGATGCGCTGGCCGCGGTAGGAGCGCAGCTTGATGTCGGGGGTGGCGGGCAACAGGTAATCAAGCACCTCGCCGGTGTCAGTGCCGACGAGCTTGTAATCGGTTGGCGCCTGAATGCTGACGGTGTCGCGCACAATGCCCTCGCGGCGGACGATGCGCTTCCCGCCGGGAACGGCGGCAGCGGTTGACGGCGCCGACGGTTCGGGCCTCGGCTCCGCAGGCGCCGTGGCGGGCGGGATGGGTGGGGGAAGTTGCGCCGGGGCCGCCGTTGTGGGTTGCGCCGACGGTGGCATGACGTTGGTGACGCCCGGCGCGGTCGCCTTCGGTTCGGGCGGCGACGGGGGAACCGGTCTGGCCGGCGGCGTCGAAGCGATCGGGGCGGTTTCCGCGGCCGCTGGTGGCGTGGCGGTTCCGCCTCGATCGAGGAATTGTGCGGCCACGAACGCGAAGGTGTTGGTTGGCGCGGTGATTTCCATCCAGTCATCAAGGATGCGGATGTCGGTGACGCGCGCGCCCTTGGCGATGGCGCCGAGGATGCTGAAGTTGGGACCCGGACCGGCGCGGACGTTCAACTTGCGCACGCGGACGGTTTTGGTGGCCGCATCAATGCTCGGCGCGTAAACCCAGACCGGCGTGTCGGACGGCAGTCGAATTTTCGCCCATGCGGCCGGCGCGTCGGCTTCGGGATGGGCCGGCGTGACGGTTTCAAGCACGGTGACGGTTTCGCCTTGCTGGAGCTGGGCGATCACCTCGCCCGTCATCGAGGCGGCCGCCCGGATGTTCACATGGTCCCGACTCACCACGGCGGTGGAGGACGGCGTGGCGGACACGCCGGCGGCGAGCATCGCGGCCAGAAAGACTGCTCCCGTGAGTGGGAGATGCCATCGCATAATCAGTGGCAGTAGAAAGCGGGCAACCGGTTCTGTCAATGTCCGCGGGTCCGGGCGCCGGCCGTGCGGCCGGGGGGAGTGGACCGGCGCGACCACGTCGCGGCGGGCCGCCGCCTTGGCCGGGGGCGGGCCGTGGAACCCGGAGCCGGCGGAGATCCGGCGTCGGCGCGTTGCTGCAGGGAGCGCAATTCCGCGGCGCTCAGCACGCGCCACCGGCCGGCCGGCAGCTCGCCGAGTTTGATCGGGCCAATCTGGGTGCGCACCAGGCGGTCCACCGTGAAGCCCAGCGCCTCGAACATCCGGCGGACCTCGCGGTTCCGGCCCTCGGCCAATTCCAGTTCCACCACGCTGTGGGAGGCGTTCGCCGAGCGTATCCGCGCCGTGCTGGCGCGCAAGGTTTCGCCTTCGCTCTCCACGCCGCGGGTCAGCCGGTGTGCCACCGGCGCCTCCACCTTGCCGATGACCGTGGCCAGATACCGCTTCCGCACGCCGTAGCGCGGATGCGTCATGCGGAGGCAGAAGTCGCCGTCGTTGGTCAGAAACAGCAACCCTTCGCTGTCGCGGTCCAGCCGGCCGACGGGATACACGTCGCGCCACTCGGCGGGGAGCAGATCGGTGACCAGGTCGCGGGCGGCCTCGTCATGCTTCGAGCAGATGAAGCCGCGGGGTTTGTGAAGGGCCAGATGCAGCTTCCGGCGCGCGCGCGCGGGCTGGCCGTCCACCGTCACCCGGTCCGTGGCCGGGTCCACCTTGGAGCCGAGCTGGCAGACGGGCACGCCATTGACCTGGACGTGGCCGGCCGTGATGAGCGCCTCGCTGGCGCGGCGGGAAGCAACGCCGGCGTCCGCCAGGAATTTTTGCAGGCGCACGTTCACAAGCCGGGCATTCAAAAGCCCGGCGGCAGCGGCCAGGCGCGAACCCGGATGGTTCAGACGATGGCCTTGGTTTTGCGCAGGCCGGTGACACGGTCGCCTTCCTTCCACTGACCGCGGCGCTTGAGCACTTCCACGCGCTCAAAGCGTTTCATCACATTCTTCTTGGCGCCGAGCGTGGACGCGGCGCGCAGGCTTCGATGTTGAGACATACAATTCGTTCACTCCGCTTCGGAGTGAAGCGGGCGGGCCTTTTACCACAACCCGGCGGGGAAGCAAACGGTTTATTTGCGGCGGACGGTTCGGATTGACACCGGCCGGCGCGCACGCTAGCTAAATGCCATGCTCGTCCGACCCGCAAGTTCAATTCGTTTCCCGCGATGGTTCCGGTGTACTGTTTTAGCCGGCTTGATGCTGGCCGCGGTCTGCGCGCCGGCCGGCGTGCAGGCGGAGGACTGGCCGCGGTGGCGCGGGCCGAACCTCGACGGCATCTCCACCGAGAAAGGCTGGCTGACGGCGTGGCCGGCCGGCGGTCCCCAACGCCTCTGGCACGCGGACGTGGGCCTGGGTTACGTGTCGGTGTCCGTGAGCCAGGGGCGGTTGTTCACGCTGGGCAACACCGACGAAACCGACTCGGTGTATTGCCTGGACGCGGCGACGGGCAAGGAGTTGTGGCGCCACGCCTACGCCTGCTCCGCAAAGGATCCGAACGGCTTTCTGGGGCCGCGGGTGACGCCGACTGTGGACGCCGGCCGCGTCTATTCGCTGAGCCGGGCGGGGCAGTTGTTTTGCCTGGACGCGGCCAGCGGCAAGGTGGTTTGGGCCAAGGATTTTGCCAGGGACTTCGGCGCGAAGCCGCCGACGTGGGGATTTGGCGGCTCGCCGCTGGTCGCGGGCGACCTGCTCATCAGCGAGGTCGGTGGCGCGGCCGGTTCCGTGGTGGCGTTCAACAAAATGGACGGCCACGAAGTCTGGAAGGCCGGCACAGACGCGGTCGCGTATTCTTCGATCGTGCCGTTCGACTTCAAGGGCCAGCAGTGCCTGGCGGAACTCAGCGCCGCGGGCATCGTGGGCCGCGCCGCCAAGGACGGCAGCGAACTCTGGCGTTACCCGTGGAAGACGAGCTACGACGTGAACGTGGCCACGCCGATTCTGGCCGGCGACCGCGTGTTCGTGTCCTCCGGCTACGGCAAAGGCTGCGCGCTGATCCAGTTTGCCGACGCCACCCCGCCGAAGGTGGTCTGGCAAAACAAGCGGATGCGAAATCACGTCGCCACCTGCGTGCGGTGGCAGGGGCAGCTTTACGGGTTCGACGAGAGCGAATTGAAGTGCCTCGACTTCGCCACCGGCGAACAAAAGTGGGCCGAGGGCAGGTTTGGCAAGGGCTGCCTGTCGATCGCCGACGGCAAGCTCATCATCTACAGCGAAACCGGCACGGTGGCCGTGGCCGAGCCGTCGCCGGACGGCTACAAGGAACTGGCGAGCTGCAAGGTGTTTGAAGGCAAAAACACCTGGGCGGTGCCGGTGCTGGCCAACGGCCGGCTCTATTGCCGCAGCCAGGCGGACCTGGTCTGCCTCGACGTCAAAGCCCAATAACCACGGGCCGACGCGGCGCCCCGCGCGGGAGGCGGTGTTTTTCCGCTGGCCAAGGCCGGGGCGGTATTCCACCGTTTGCGCGTGACGAAACCGTTGGCGTTGGTGTTTTACGAGAATCTGCTGATCGGCAACCAGGTGCTGAACAAGCTGCAGGAACTGGGCTACCGCACCACCCTGGTGGCCGACCTTGGCCGGCTGACGGAACAGGCGCGCACGGAAAAGCCGCTGCTGCTGGTGCTGGAACTCGCGCTCGAAAGCGACCGTGCGTGCGACGCTGTCAGCGTTCTGCGGCGCGACCCGGAAACCGCGCACGTCCCGGTGCTGGCGTTTGCCGCGGAGGAGTTGCGCGGCCGGCAGAAGCGGTTTGACGAAATGGCCCGTGGCGCCGGCATCAGCCTGCTTGCCGACGAGTCGGGTTTGCTCGCCCAACTGGCCAGCCTGCTGGACCGCGTCCTGGCGGTGGAATGACCCCGCCTCAGCGGGTGGCAGCGGCACTTCCCGCGCAAAAAGAACCGCCCCGGAACAGGCGCTCCGGGGCGGCATCGCGACTGGCCAAACCAGAAACTAGAACCGTTTCGTCAGTGTCAGGATGAAGTTGTTGCCTTCGGGGCGGTATTCCGCGGCGAACTCGCGCGCATAGCGCACGGACAGGAACATCGAGGCCTTGGGAAACGCGACGCTGAGTTCGGGACCGAGGCCGACCACGCGGCTCCGGTTGTCCGTCGTGTTGGGGCCGTGGTCGGTGGTCACCTGCTGCTGGTAGTAACCGATCACGCCGAGATCAATCGTCTTGGTGGCATTCAGGCTCTTGCTCAGGCCCCATTCCACGGTGTAGTCCTGGCCGGGGGTGATGTGCGTGTCCTGCTGTTCCATGTTGAACTCATACCGGTTGAGCGCGGACAACGCCCACGTCTTCTCCGGGTCGAGGTAGTAGGTCAGGCCGAGGGTCAGCATGTGTCCCCAGAAACCCTGGCCGAGCTTGGCTGGATTCGAGGTGCTGAACTCGCCCGTCGGCGCCCAGAAGGCGTAGCCGGCGCCGATGTCCATCCGCGTGAAATGCCACGACAGCAGGAGCGGCTCGACCTGGGTATCGCCGAAACCGGTGTAATTGTATCTGGTGCTGCCGATGTTGATTTCCCGGTAGCCGAACGGCACCAGCACGTCCATGCCGTAGTTCGCGCCCAGGATGTTCAAGCTGGTGATCCAGATCAGACGCGGGGCGTTCACGTAGCCGAAGGCGTCGAAATCCGCTCCCGGCGGCAGGGCCATGTCCGGCGCTGAATCGGCGAAGTAACCAAGGTTGTAGTCGCGCAGATACCAGCCTGGCGGCGGGAGCGTGGCGCCTTTGATGCCCTCGACGCCCACGGGATAATGACCGGTGGATTGCGCCTGCACCAGGGCGGGCAGGGCGAGCAGTCCGCCGACCAACAGCGAATTGATGCGTGAATTCATGGTTGGATTCAAGGTGGTTGTTCTCGCAGGGGAATGAGGTTCAGGCGTCTTCCAGTTTGCCGGCGAAATAGCTCTCGTAGGCGCTCAGGTCGAGCAAGCCGTGGCCGGAGAGGTTGAACAGGATCACGCGCTTCTGTCCGGCCGCGCGCGCGGCGAGGGCTTCCTCGACGACGGCGGCGATCGCGTGAGCCGATTCCGGCGCCGGCACAACGCCTTCGCTGCGCGCGAACAGCGCGCCGGCCTCAAACACCCTGGTCTGGTGGACGGCCTTTGCCTCGATCAAGCCCAGCTTCAGCGCGTGGCTGACCATCGGCGCCATGCCATGATAACGCAGGCCGCCGGCGTGAATGGGCGGCGGCATGAACTTGTGTCCGAGCGTGTACATCATCATCAGCGGCGTCGTCTCCGCGGTGTCGCCGAAGTCATAGCGGAGTTCGCCCTTCGTGAGCGAGGGACAGGCGCTCGGTTCGACCGCCACAATGCGGCAGGGTTTTCCCTCTCGGATCTTCCGGTAAAGGAACGGAAAGGCGATGCCGGCGAAATTGCTGCCGCCGCCCGCGCAGCCGTAAACCGAATCCGGCTCCTCGCCGGCCAGTTCCATTTGCTTGATCGCCTCCTGGCCGATGACGGACTGGTGGAGGCAGACGTGGTTCAGCACGCTGCCCAGCGAATACTTCGTATGCGGATGCGTGACGGTGTCCTCGATGGCCTCGCTGATGGCGATGCCCAGGCTGCCCGGACAAGCCGGATCCTCGGCCAGCAGCTTGCGTCCGAAATTGGTCTGGTCACTGGGGCTGGGATGCACCGTGGCGCCCCAGGTGTGCATGAGCATCCGGCGGTAGGGTTTGTGCTGGTAGCTCACCTTGACCATGTACACGTTGCACTCCAGTTCGAAGAACCGGCAGGCGAACGCAAGGGACGATCCCCACTGGCCGGCGCCGGTTTCGGTGGCCAGTCGTTGGGTGCCGGCGATCTTGTTGAAGTAGGCCTGGGCCACCGCGGTGTTCGGCTTGTGGCTGCCGGCCGGACTGGCACCCTCGTATTTGTAGTAAATGTGCGCCGGCGTTTGGAGCGCCTTCTCCAGGCGTGTCGCGCGGAGCAGCGGCGTCGGCCGCCAGAGCGCGTAGATGTCGCGCACCGGCTCGGGGATTTCCACCCAGCGGTCGGGGCACATTTCCTGCCGCACGAGGTTCTCCGGAAAGATCGCGGTCATCATTTCCAGGGACACCGGCTGTTTGGTGCCGGGATGCAGCGGCGGCGGCATCGGTTCGGGGAAGTCGGCGTTGAGGTTATACCACTGTTGCGGAATGTCCGCCTGGCTCAGCGTGAAGCGAATCGGTTGGCTCATGTGCTTTGAATCATGCTAATGGCGGCGTCATGCTTATCGGATGCCGCGCGCGGCGTCAACCCCCCTGCGGCGGGCAGCCGGGGAAAAGTTCGGCGCCGCACCCGCGCCTGGCACCCGATCCGCCCAAAGACGCCGCGAAGGCTGACGGCGGGCTTGACGCCTGCCGGGCCGCCACCTAGTTTCAACGGCTCGTTGTTCCGCGGACGGCGCTCCTGGGCAGTGTCATTGCCGGCGGAATCGGACCCATTTGAAAGGCACTCTGTGAACGTATCGGTGGAAAATGTCGGCCCGTGCAAGAAGCTGCTCCGCGTCGAACTCGACGCGGCGGCGGTGGATGCGGAGTTCGAAACGGTGACCAAGGAGTTCATCAAACACGCCAGCCTGCCTGGATTCCGGCCGGGCAAGGCCCCGCGCTCCGTTGTGGAGCGCACCTTTGCGACGCGCATCACGGAGGAAGTGAAGAAGAAGCTCCTGCCCGATGCCTACAAAAAGGCGCTGGACGACAACAAACTGCGCCCCATCGGCTATCCGGACATCGAGGAGGGTGATTTCGGCCGGGGCCAGGGGCTGAAATTCACCGCCACGCTGGAGGTCGAGCCGGATTTTGCGCTGCCCGATTACACGGGGATTGCCGTCAAGCGCGAGAACCGCGTGGTCACCGACGAGGACGTGGAACGCGCCGTCAACTCGCTGCGCGAGCAGCACGCCACGTTCACGGATGTGACCCGGCCGGCGCAGGCGGACGATTTCGTCGTGGTCAATTACACCGGCGCCTGCGACGGCAAGCCGATCACCGAACTTGCCCCCGCCGCCCGCGGCCTGACGGAGCAGAAGAATTTCTGGATGCACGTCACGCCGGACCATTTCATCCCTGGATTTACCGAGCAGCTTGTCGGCGCCAAGGCGGGCGACAAGCGCACGGTCACGGTGACATTCCCGGCGGAGTTCGCCGTGAAGGAAGTCGGCGGCAAGCAGGGCGTCTTCGAGGTCGAGATCGTGCAGGTGAAGGAAAAGGCGCTGCCGGCCCTCGACGAAGCCTTCGCCCGGTCTTTTGGCGCGGAAAACCTGGAGAAGCTCCGCGCCGGCGTGCGCGCGGACCTGGAGAACGAGCTGAAATTCAAGCTCAAGCGGCAGGTGCGTGACCAGTTGGTGGCGGCGTTGCTTGGCCGCGTCAGTTGCGAACTGCCCGAGGGGTTGGTCCAGAACGAGACCCGCAGCGCGGTCTATGACATCGTCCGCAGCAACCAGGAGCGCGGCGTGCCGAAGGAGGCCATTGACGAGAAGAAGGACGAGATTTACGGCGTCGCCAGCAACAGCGCCCGCGAGCGGGTCAAGGCCATGCTCATCCTCACCCGCATTGGCGAGAAGGAAGGCATCAAGGTGACGAAGGAGGAGCTGGGCCAGCGCATCTACCAGTTGGCGGCGCAGCACCAGGTGAAGCCGGAGAAACTGATCAAGCAACTTCAGGAACGCAACGGCTTCGGCCAGATTCAGGAGCAAATCCTCTTGGGCAAGGTGCTCGATTTGATCGAACTGCACGCACAAATCGAAGAACTGCCCGCCGGCGCATAGGCGGCTGCCTTCCGCCAAAAAACGTCAGAGCGCCGGTGAACCACGCCGGCGCTCTTCGTTTTTCCTCCCGGAACCCAACTGGTGGCTATAGCTGCCGGAGTCGTATGTTGCCGGCGCTGGTTCGAAGTTTGATGAGGTGGCCGCCATCGCCGAGTTTGCCAACCAGTTCGCTGCTTTTAACGGCGCCCTGGACCGCGACCGGCAGATCGGTCGAAACGCTCCCCCCGTTGGTGCGGGCATCCACGTTCGCCGAAGTTTTCGCCGGCAGGCTGAGCGTGATTGAGCCGCCGGAAGTTTCGAATCGGCAGTCCTCCGCCGGTGTCCCGGCCAGGCTGGCGGTGATCGAACCGCCGGATGTGTTGGCCTCGATTCCTGCGTGAACATCCAACGCCTCAATGCTGCCGCCGGAAGTGGCCAGTTTCGTTTTGCCGAGCGCCTTGCCGACGCGAATCGAACCGCCGGCAGTCTCGGCAATGAGGCTGGCACCGGCTTCGCCTACAATGATGCTGCCGCCGGCGGTGTGCGCTTCGGCGGCGCCCGTGGCCGCGGCGATCGTCAGGCTGCCGCCCGCCGTCCGCACATTCACCGTGCCATCCACGCGGCCGGTCTTGATGCTGCCGCCGGCCGTGTTGGCCTTCACGCTGCCGGTGAGGTCGGGGACATTGATCGAGCCGCCGGCGGTTTGCAGATCCAGGTTGAAGTTCTTTGGCACCGTCACCTCGTAATGCACCTGGAAGTTGGGGCCAAACCAACCCGGGCGAATGCTGCCCTCGAATTTGGCTTTCACGGTGATCTGGTTGCCATCCGCCTGGAACGTGACCTGGTGATCGGCGAGGATTTTGGCCGCCTCCCCGGCGGAACCACGGGTAACTTTGCGGAGGACCGTGACTTCCACCTTGTCGGCGTCGCCGGTGGTCACGTCAATGGCACCGCGGTCGGCGCTGATGACCAGCCGGCCGCCGGAGCTGACATTGAAGGTCTTGTGAATGTTGGCATCCTGGTCGGCGGCGGCGGGCGCCGCGGAGAGCAGGAGGCAGATGCCGGCCAGCGCGCCGGCGGTGGCGCGGGGCATGGGGGCGAATTTCATGGTGGTAATTTGTTGTGTTCCGTGGCCGTGGCGAATGGTTGCCGCCGGCGGCGTCAGCAGTATTACCCGTCAGCCCGCCGGTTTGTTTCAGCTTGTTTCGCTTTTTCCGCCGCGTCGAAGGCCTCGGCTTCCTTGCGGCCGACGGCGAAGTAGTAAATGAGGTAGGCGAGGCCGATGCCGGTGGGGATGAGGGCGAAGAGCGAGCTGTCAGACTCCCCGGATCGGTGGAGGGCAATCAACAGCGCCAGGCCGATGAACAGCCAGATCAGGCCCTTGAGCAAATGGCGCCGGGACGGATGGGAACGATGCGACAGCGGGGACGGGCCGTCGTCCGCGAAAAATTCAGCGGGCAGCGGTGGCAGCTCGACGCCTTTGTCCAGCGCCGCCATGCGCTCCTGGTGGTAGAGGGCGTAGATTTCCTTCCGTTTCCGGTAGTTCAAAAACATCGCCAACATGCCGATGCCGATGCCCATGACGATCGCAATGATCGGAATGAAGAAGACGATGTCGCCGGGAGGATTGAATCCAAAGAGTGCTAACATAACGTTGTTGGTATTTTGGTTAGTGTCGAACCGCGGCGCCGGCCACCGCCGGCGTCTGCCAAGCCTTCCGACTTGGCCGCGGCGCGGTTTGTTTCAAAAATCAATGGAAGATTTTCCACAGCGCGCTGCCGACCAGCACCGCCACGGGCGCCGCCATGCCGAAAACCCAGATCGTGAGCAGCAATTCAATCGTTTCCATAGTCAGTTCCTGTTTTGGTTGTTTCTTGCCGCCGGTCACCGACCCCCAGGCCGGTGGCGGGCGGCAGCGGTTATTACCAGCGCCAGCGTCGTCCGGTTTCAGCAAAGCGGGAAAAGTTGAGGGTGGAAAAATCGTTGAAACTTAATGCCGGCGGGCGGAGTATAAACCCAATGGTTGGCGTGTTTCCCGCGGCGAGCCAGGACGGGCTGGTCCGGGGCAGGCTTCCCCAACAGCCATGGACGATGACATCCAAGAACGGCTGGCCGCGCAGGACTGGCGCGCGGCGTTTGGGATGCTTCTGGAGCGCTACCGGGACAAGGTGTTCCGGCTCGCGTTCAGCCTGTTGCGGGATGAAACCCAGGCCGAAGACATGACGCAGGACGTGTTCATCAAGATTTGGAAGGGCCTGCCCGGCTACCACGGCGGGGCCTCGCTCTCGACCTGGATTTATACCATCACGCGCAACACCTGCCTGACCGAATTGAAACGCCGCGCCGCCCACCCGACGATTTCGTTGCAGGACCCGGCCATCGAAGAAGTGACGGACTCCATCCCCGCTATGCAGACGACCGACCCCGAGTCCGGCGCCGAAATGGACGTGCAGGTCATGCTCGCCCGGCTGCCGGAAAAATACCGGCGCGTGATCACGTTGTTTTACCTGGAACAAAAGGCTTACGAGGAAGTCGCCGGCATGCTCAGCATCCCGTTGGGCACGGTGAAGACGCTGTTGTTTCGCGCGAAGAAGGAACTGTTGAAAATGGCTGCCCGCCGGCCTGTGCCGGTGGCGTGACCCAACCCATGACGCTTATGCCTTGCGCTGAATTTGAAGATCGCATCCTGGACCTGGTGGAACACCAACTCGCCGTCGGCGAGCGCCCCGCCGTCGAGGCGCACCTGGAGGTCTGCGCGGACTGCGGGGAGTTCGCGCGGGAACTGACCGCGCTCGATGCCGCGCTCACCCGTGAACTAGACGCCCCGGTGCTGCCGGCGGATTTCGACGCGCGCCTGTGGCGGCGAATTGAAGCCGAATCCGCGCCGAGGCCCGCAGCCGACTGCGTTGAACGGAAACGTCAGATTGAAGCCGAGTTTGCCGCCCAACTGCGGAGTCTGCGTGCGCCGGCCCACTGGTTGCCGGCGATTCTCGATGGAGCCGCCTACGCCGTGCTGGCGGTGGTGGCCGGTTTGTTGCTGATGCGGTGGGCACCGGAACTGGCTGCCTTGCTGCCGAAAAGTCTTCCGGCCGGCGGCCGGGACTGGTTGCTGGCGGGGGGCAGCACCGGCGTGTTCCTGCTGGTCGGCGTGGGGGCGGCCTTCCGCCGGCAGCTTGGTCAGGCAATGGGCTGGCGGTGACGCCTTCCGTCCACCCGGCTCAGAAAGTCATCAAGTCCAGCAATTCGACGCCGCTTTTCCCCAGTTGCCAGCGGCTGCCGCGGTGGATCACCAGACGGCGGCAGCCGTGGGCCTCGGCCTCGACCGTGTTCACCGACAACAATTGAAACCGATCTTTCCCGCGAATTTCCGAGGCGGCGCGCGGGATGGCTTGAAACGCAATGCCGTTAAAGTTGAGCGCCAGTTCGTAGCCAGCCACACCTTCCTTTTCCGCGCGGGGGTTGCGCATCACGAACGCCGGGTAACGCCGCAGCCAGGGAAAATCCGTCTTGCGCACCAGCACCCGGCACAGCTCGGTCTGCGCGCGGAGCTGGTTGAGAAGACTGAATTTCTCGCCGAGCGCGGCCTCCTGGTGAAACACCTGCGCGGGATCGAAACCGAGCAGGTTATGGCCGTTCCATTCGCCGTGGTCATTGCGCTCGCCCCGATGGCGGCTCTTGAACCACGCGGCGAAGCGTTCGTTCACCAGCAGATTCAACTCGAAGTGGACGTGGGCGCGGTCCTTTGAGATCCCCTGGCGCGTGTTGCTGGTGCGGCCCATGCGGGCGATCACCTCGCCGGTGCGCACCGGCTGGCCGGGCGCGAGACCGGGACGGATTTCGCTCAGGTGCGCGTAGAGCGAGTAGATTTCCAGCCCTTCAACGCGGTGGCGGAGGACGATGTATTTGCCGTAATTGGAAAGGGCGGATTTGGAGTTGAAGTAAGCCACCACCCCGTCGGTTGTGGCGTGAACCGGGTCCGTCGGTTCGCCGTGGGCGTCGCGCTGGAGGCAGCGGATGTCCAGCCCCTCGTGAAACTGCCGTCCGTCCGTGCGCACACAGCCGAACGTGCCGGTGGTCCACGGTTTGCCGACGGTGCCGACGAAAAACTGCTCCTCGGCGCCGCGCTCGAAGATGGCGTGATTCGCCGTGGGCAGGTGAAACGGCTGCGCCGCGGCGCCCAGTCCGCCGGCGAGGAAGGCGGTCACCAGCAGCCAGCTCGGGCAGCGTGTCACAGGGCGCCTTCTTTTTTCGGCCTCCCGTCCTTGGTCCGGTTGCCGAGCTTGATCGCCACGTTGTTCAATCCGCGGACGATGCGTTCGGCCTCGGCGCGCGTGGCATCCGGCGTGAAGACCAGTGTGCCGTCGGTGATCGTCTGCGTGATCATCGGCGCGGCCAGCCAGCGTGATTCGGTGAAGAGCGCGTAAACTGCGATGCGGCGCCCCCGGTAGGAAGTGGTCACGTTTTCCAGCGACAGGGAGCCGTGGAAGTTGAACCTCAGCGCGATGGCGAAGCCGCCCACGGTTTGCACGACCTGCGCGTCCGTGAGGCTGCCTTCGTCGAGGAAGGGCGTCTTTTGAATCTGCACCAGCGTCGGCGAGGCGCGGAAAATGGGCACGGTTTCCGTTTTGCCGCCGGTGTCGAAATCCGATTCGAGGAACAGACGCACCGAGGTGGCCTCCTTCTTCTCCTTGCTTTTTTCCGAGGTGGCGCAACCCGCCAGGGCACATGCCAGGAGCGCGCCGAGCAAATAATGATTGAACCGGTCCATGGACAACTTCATACTCCGCAAAGCAAGCGAATTGCGTCCGTCTTGTAAAGATCGTTATGAGCAAGCAGTATAATAAAGCCGAAAAGCGTCGTCGTCGGGAACGTCACATCAAACGCCAGAAGACCGCGGCCAGGAAGCCGCGTTCCGCGGCCGCCAAGGCGGTTCCGGCGGCCTGAACCTTCCGTTGTCATCTTTATTCCCGGGGCCACCGATTGCGGTGGCCTTCTTGCTTTCCCGCTCCGGCGGTCACGAGCCGCCGGCCTTCAGCTCCTGCGCCAGAAACTCGGCTACATCCTTGAACCGGGCCACGTTGTCCGGATTGGCGGCCATCAAGTCCTGGTGCGCGCTTAAGGCGACTTCCGTCAGCGCGGTTTTGCCCGTCGGGCCGGCCGGGACGGCCTGAAAATCCGCAACGCCGGCCGTTTTGCGCCGTGGCCATTCGAAGAACGGCAGGATGCCCAGGTTGCCGATCTGGAGCTGAATCCGCTCGCCGGCGTTGACGAGCTCCACCGTGCCGCCCAGCGCCCGCAGTTTACGCGCCAGACCGGCCAGCACCCCGATGAACGTGCTGTCCATCGTCAGGCATGCGCTGAGGTCCACCACGAAACGCCGGTGCCCCCGCCCGCGCAACGCCTCGGCGGCGGACCGGAAGGCCGGCGCCTGAACAAATGTCGCCGGGCCTACGATGCGAAACTGGGCGCACTCCTCCGCCATCGCCACCAGCAGGTTGGTTGTCGGTTCGCTCATGCCAAACGTGTCATCAACATGACGCTAAACTTGGCCTCGCCGGCCGAAGGCGTCAACGCGCTTGTCCCGCCGCCCGCCGGCGGCCGGCCCCCGACCAGGCCGCCGAAAATAGTGCTTTCCTTGGCGGCCAGCCGCTGGCAGCCTCGTCACTGATAAGCATGAGTTTGCTGAGAATCGGGAAAAAGCAGATTCAGTGAATAATCTCATAAGCTCGCAACCCTTCGCCAGCCGGCGGACGGACGGCACGCGGGCGGCCCGTTTTTCTGGAGCCCATGCGACAGAACCCGATGGCTCATCACCTGACCACATGCACGTTCTGCGGCGTCGGTTGCGGGCTTTACCTGGAAACCGCCGGCAACCGGATTGCGGGCGCCTACCCCAGCGTGTCGCACCCGGCCAACGCGGGCAAAATTTGCGTCCGCGGCTGGAACGTGCATGAAGTGGCCAGCTCGCCGGACCGCCTTCGGCAGCCGCTGTTGAAGCGCAACGGAAGCTTCGAGGAGGTGAGCTGGGAGGCGGCGTTCGATTTCATCGCCACCCGCATGACTGCCATCCGCGAACGGCACGGTCCGGACGCCTTGGCGTTTCTCAATTCGCCGCGCTGTTCGAACGAGGAAACCTACCTGCTGCAGAAACTCGCCCGCGCCGTCATTGGCACCAACAACGTGGACCACGGCGCCGGCGTCTATGGGAACAACTCCATCAACGTCCTGCTCGACCAACTGGGCGTGCCGGCCACCACCAATTCCATCAGCGAGCTGGCGCGTAGCGAGGTCATCATCGTGGACGGCGTGGACCTGGCGCGGCAACTGCCCACCATTGGCGGCGCGGTCATCCGCGCGAAACTGGGCGGCGCGAAGTTGATTGTCATTGACTCCCGCCGGCACCGCGTCGCCGAGAGCGCCGACTTTTTCCTGCAACTCAAGCCCGGCACCGAGACTCTGCTTTACGGCGCGATGGCCAAGGTGATCGCCGACCGCGGCCTGTTGAACCGGCCGTTCATCCGCGACCGCTGCGGTGACGCGACCGCGTTTCTTGACGCCGTCAGCGCCTACGACCTGCTGGCCGCGGCGGACGAGTGCGGCGTGCCGGCGGAGCTGATCGAGGCCGCCGCGCTCGCCTACGCGCGCGTCCGGACCGCCGCCATTCTTTACTCCACCGGCATCGAGTCGCGCGACGCGGAGACGGTGCAGGCGCTGGTCAACCTCGCGTTGCTCACCGGCAACCTCGGTCGCGAAGGCGCTGGCATCTTTGCGCTGACCGAACAGAACAACCTGCAGGGCGTCTGCGACATGGGCATGATGCCGGACCGGCTGCCCGGTTACCGGCTGGTGATCAGCGCCCCGGCCCGTGCCGAACTAGAGGCGCTCTGGCACGCCCGGTTGCCGTCGGTTCCCGGCCTGCCGGCCCGGTCGGTCCTGGCCGATCGCGGCGGCGGCCGCGTCCGCGCCGTGTGGCTGTGCCGCTACGATCCGGCGCGCACGGCGTTTTTCGGTGACGCGGCCGAGACCCTGCACGCGTGCGAGCTGGTGGTGGTGCAACACCTGTTCCTGACTGCAACCGCCCAATTCGCCCATGTCGTTCTGCCGACGACCGCGTTCGGCGAGGAGCAGGTCACGTTCACCAGCACCGAGCGCCGCATCCAACTGGCCGGGCAGGTCATCACCCCGGCGCCGGGGCCCACGCCGGCGTGGCACCAGTTCACCCGCCTGGCCCGTGCGCTGGGTGCCGGCTGGGATTATCAATCCGCCGCCGAGGTGATGGATGAGATCGGCGCGGCGGTGCCGTTTTACCGCGGCGCCAGCTTCGTGAACCTGGCGCGCGACTACGGCCGTCAGTGGCCCTGCACGCAGGATCGTCCCCAAGGCACGCGGTTTCTGTTTGCTGGTGCAGACGGACGACGTTTCTGCTTCGCGCCGGTGCCCCGGCCGGATCGCGCCGCCCGGTTGCCGGCGGCGTTTCCGTTCACCCTCGTTTTCGGCCACTCGCTGTATTACTGGCATCAGAACGTTTTGATTCAGCACAGCGAAACGCTGAAACGCGAATACCGCATCCTGCTGCTCGATTACCCGGATGGCTTCGTGGAAATCAACACCGAGGACGCCCGGCAACTGGCCATCCGCGACGGGGAAAAAATCCACCTGCGCTCGGCCGGCGGCGCCGCGATGACGGCGGCCCGCGTGACGCCGGAGGTGCGCAGCGGGACGATTTTCGTGCCGTATTTCGTCCGGGAGGTGCAGCAGCAACTCCAGGGCGCCGCGGCCAACGGCGCATTCATCCCGGTGCGGGTGGAAAAGGAGGCCGCATGAGAACCCGCATCCTCGCCCGCGTGGACGTGCTCCAGGTCGTGGACCTGCTCCGGCAGCAGGGCTACGAAGTCATCGCGCCGTTTGCCGGCCGCGGGCGCGACACGTTTTTCGACACCGTCACCAACGCGAACCGCGCCGACATCCAGATTCATCTGCCGAATCCCTACTACCCGCCGAAGCGTTACGTCCTGCCGCACATCGAGCGGTTGCTCAAGGTGCAACGGATGAACGGCGGCTGGCAGATCGAACCCACCGTCGCCGCGCCCAAGCGGGCGATCTTCGGCCTGCGTTCCTGCGACGTCGCCGGCATCTGGCATCTCGACCGCTTTTATCTCGGCCGCGATTTTCGCGATTCCTATTACGAACAGCGCCGGCAGAACCTTTTCCTCGTGAACGTCGTCTGCACCGACACCGAGCGCGACATCAGCGACGATTGTTTTTGCGTGTGCGCGGACACCGGCCCCGCCGCGCGCGACCATTTCGACCTGCAATTGATGGACCTGGACGACGGGGAGTTCATGGCGGTGGCGGGCACGCCCGCCGGCGAGGCGTTGTTCGCCAGTCCGATTTTCCGGAAGGGAACCGCCGCCCACGTCGAGCGCCGCCATGCCGTCTTGAGCGAGGTGCGCAAGCGGTTCAAAACCACGACGAGCTGGTTTTCCGCCACGGTGCGCTACGTTTCGCAAGGCCGCATCCTCGACAAAACCTGGGAGGAGATCGGCAACCGCTGTCTGGAATGCGGCGGCTGCACTTACGTCTGCCCGGCCTGCACCTGCTTCACGGTGAGCGATCGTCAGGTGGGGCCGGACGAAATCGAGCGGGTGCGCATCTGGGACGCCTGCGCGCTCAGCGGCTTCACGCGCATGGCCGGCGGGCACAATCCGCGCCGGGCCGTCCACGACCGCCGCAACCGCCGCTTCTTCCGCAAACTGGCGCATTATTTCATCCAGCGCGAACTCTCGGTCGCCTGCATGGGCTGCGGCCGCTGCGCGGCGGTGTGCCACGGCGACATCGGCATGCCGAGCGTCGTGGAGATGATCCGCCGGGCGACGGCGGCGGAAGACAAGCTGGAGCCGGTCAAGCCATGAACGCCGCCGTGGACAACATCTACCTGCCCAAGCTGGCCGTGCTGGATCGCGTGGTGGACGAGATTCACGAGGTGCGGACGTTCTACTGGCATTTCGAGGACGCGGAGGAGCAGCGCAAGTTCCGGCGGTTCCGGCCCGGCCAGTTCGCGCAAGTTTCCCTGTTCGGGACCGGCGAGTTTCCCGCGTCGCTCCCGCCGAGTCCCACGGAGGACGAGACGTTTTTCACGGTGAAGCGCGTGGGCAGTTGCAGCGCGGCCCTGCACGCGCTCAGGCCCGGCGACAAGTTTGCCGTCCGCGGCCCTTACGGCAACGGTTTCCCGATGGAGGATTATCGCGGGCAAAACCTCGTGTTCGTGGCCGGTGGCATCGGCCTGATTCCGCTCCGGTCGTGCATCATTTACGCGCTGGCGCATCGCGATCAATACCGCCGGATTCAGGTGTTCTACGGCGCCAAGTCGCCGCGGGATTTGATGTATCTGCCCAACCTGCGCGAATGGGAGCAGGGCGCGGGCGTGGAGTTTTATCCCACCGTGGATCGCGGCGATGCGGACTGGAAGGGCAACGTCGGCGTCGTGGGCAGCTTGTTCAAAAAGCCCGGCGTGGAGGTGCCGGTGGCCGACACGGTCGCCTTCGTCTGCGGGCCGCCGGTCATGTTCCGCTTCGTCATCAAGGACCTTCAGGCGCTCGGCTTCACGGACCGGCAGATTGTCTCGACGCTCGAGCGCTACATGAAATGCGGCGTCGGCAAATGCGGCCACTGCTGCATCGGCATGGCCTACGTCTGCGTGGACGGTCCGGTGTTCACCTGCGAGCAAATCAAGCAACTCGGCGAGGACATCTGATGAACACGCTTTGCGAACAACTCCACGAAATCCGGCACGGCCGCGTCTGTCTGGTCGGCGTGGGGAATGTCGAACTCGGCGACGACGGCTTCGGCGTGCGGCTGGCGGAAACGCTGCGCGCCGCCGGAGTCGTGCGTCACGAGTGGCGCGTCCTGGTCGCCGGCTGTGAACCGGAGCGCTGCCTGGCGGAACTGAGCGGTGACGGCCTCGACCGCGTCATCTTCCTCGACGCCGTCGAATTCGGCGGCGAACCCGGCGCGGTCGTTTTGCTCGGCGCGTCCGAAATGCTGACCCGCTTTCCGCAGATTTCCACGCACAAGATTTCGCTCGGATTGCTCGCCAGGATGATCGAGGCGGACGGCACGACGAAGGCGTGGTTGCTGGGCGTGCAGCCGGAATCGCTGCGTCCGGGCACCGGCCTGTCGCCACGGGTTCAGGCGAGCGCGGATGTGCTGTCGGAGCTGCTCGCCGAAGATGTTTCCGCCCGAACCTTCCAGACCGCTTTGCCATGCTGACCCCCGAACAATCCGTCGTTGCGGCCATCCTGCTCTGCCTCGCGGGCGCGGCGCTGACGCTGCTCACGTCGCGCAGCAAGGCGGCCGCCGGCTGGCTCGCGTTCGCCGTCACGGCAGGATCCGCGGCGCTGATACTTCCGGCGGTGTGGCAGGTGCTTGCCCGCGGTCCCGCCCAGCCGGCGCGGTTCTTCCCGCTGCCCGCGGTGGGCTTCGCGCTGCGGATCTACGTGGACGGTCTGACTTCCCTTTTTCTCCTGCTCGCGGTGCTCGTCGCGGTTCCGGCTTCGCTCTATTCCATCCGCTACCTGGAGCACTACGCGGACTACAGTGTGGCCCGCTATTACCCGTATTTTCTCCTGTTCCTCGCGGCGATGTTCGGCCTGCTCAGCACCACGGACATGATGTGGTTTTTCTTCATCTTCTGGCAGTTGATGACGCTGCCCGGCTACGCGCTGATCCGCTTCGAGCATAAAAATCCGGCCAACATCCGCGCGGCGAACAAGTTTCTCGTCATGATGGAAATCGCGTGCGCGGCCACGATGGTCGGCGCCGAACTGCTCGCCGTGACCGGTGCGGCGGCGACCGGCGGCGCCACGCTCAAATACGATTTCGACACCGTGAGCGCCAACCTGCCGGCCATGCTCGTGACCCGGCCTGCGGCCACCGCGGTCGCGTTCGGGCTGTTTCTCGTCGGCTTTGGCATCAAGATGGGCATGTGGCCGTTCGGACAAATCTGGCTGCCGGACGCGCATCCGGCCGCGCCGTCGCCGGTGAGCGCGATGCTGTCCGGCGTGATGATCAAGACGGGGGTGTATGGCCTGATCCGTTATTTCCTCTGGCTCGTGCCCGCGGGCGCGCAGGCGGACTTTCCGCTCGCGAACTGGGGCTGGCTGATCGCGATCCTCGGCACGATCACGCTGTTCACCGGCACGATGCAGGCCCTCAAGCAGGAGCAATCCAAGCGGCTGCTCGCGTTCCACAGCATCGGGCAGATCGGTTACATCCTGCTCGGCGCCGGCGCGTGCCTGGCGCTGCTGCCGGCGGCCGGGCCGGCGGGAGCATTCCACGCGCTCGCGGCGCTGGCCTTGTTCGGCGCGCTCTTCCATGTGTTGAACCACGGCCTGTTCAAGGCGTTGCTGTTCCTCAACGCCGGTTCCCTGCTGCACGCCACCGGCACGCAGGACCTGGACAAAATGGGCGGACTGATGAAGTTCATGCCGCTCACGGCGATCACCTGCCTCGTGGCCTCGTTTTCGATCTCCGGCGTGCCGCTCTTCAACGGCTTTGCCAGCAAATGGAGCATCTACGTGGCCACCATCCAGGGCGCCGGCGGCGCAAAATATCTCCCCGTGTGCGGCGTCATCGCGATCCTGACCAGCGCGCTCACGCTGGCGTCGTTCATCAAGTTTTACGGTGTCAGTTTCCTCTGCCGAAGCAGCGCGCTGGTGAAGGAACAGGCCGCCCGGCACGGCCGGCTTGAAGTCGGCGGGCTGATGCAGGTGCCGCAAGTGTTCCTCGCCGCGGTGTGCGTGCTGCTGGGCCTGGTCCCGGCGCTGGCCTTTCAACTCATCGGCGCGGCGTTGAACGCCTCGCGCCAGGGCTTCGGGACCACGCTGGCAGACGCGATGACGGCGACCAGCGGATCGTTGACGGGTTTGGAGGCGGCGAACAACACCGCACGGTTCGCGCCGTTGGTGCTGGCGATCGTGCTGGGGCTGATGTTTGCGGTCGTTCGCTTCGTCTCGAAACTGGGCGGCGCCCGGCGGCGTGCCGACGCGCCGTGGCTCTGCGGCTACGCCCGCGAAGCCGAGTGCCACCGCTACGTGGCGCACAATTTTTACGGCGAAATCAAACGCTACTTCCGATGGCTGGGAGGAACCCCGCGCACCCGGCCAGGCAGGCAACCCGGTTTGAAGGAGCACTGACATGTTTGCCCGCGACAAACTCAATCTGTTGAAGGCGAAGTTCAGCTCCGCCATCCTGCGCGCGGACTTGCCGGCGGACAACCGCCTTTACGTCTTCGTCGAGCCGCGCGCAATCAAGCCGGTGTGCCAGCACCTGTTCCGCGACCTCGACGCCCGCTACGTCATCAGCATCGGCGCGGACGACCGGCCGTATTCCGGCCAGTTCCTCGTGGCGCACAATTTCGCCTTCGACCGCGACCACCTCCTGTGCAGCGTGCTGACGCATCTGCCGGCGGACAATCCCAGGCTCGACAGCATTGCCGGCGTGGTAACCGCCGCGAACTGGGCCGAGCGCGAATTCCGCGACCTGGTCGGCATCGAGCCGGTGGGGCACCCGTATCCCAAACGTCTTGTCCTGCCCGACGGCTGGCCCGACGGCGCGCATCCGCTGCGAAAGGATTTCGCGTGGAACCAGGTGCCGGAAGGCTTCGACGACGAGCGCGAGTTCGCGTTCGACGAGCCGCCGGAAGGTTGCATGGTCGTGCCGTTCGGGCCGTTCCATCCCACGCTCGACGAGCCGGCGCATTTCCGGCTTTACGTCGAAGGTGAGATGGTGCGCGGCTGCGAGTATCGCGGCTTCATGGTCCACCGCGGCATCGAGAAGCTCGCGGAGTCGGTGCTCACCTACAACGAAATCCCGATGATGGCCGAGCGCATTTGCGGCATCTGCGGCTGCGTCCACAACGTCGCCTACGCGCAAGCCGTCGAGAGCGCCGCCACCATCGGGGTGCCGCCGCGCGCCGAATACCTCCGCACCATCATGCTGGAGATCGAGCGTCTGCACAGCCACCTGCTCTGGGTCGGCCTCGCCTGCCACATCGTCGGCTTCGACACGCTGTTCATGCAAAGCTGGCGCATCCGCGAGCCGATCATGTGGATCGCCGAGAAGATCAGCGGCAACCGCAAGACCTACGCGCTTTGCCTCATCGGCGGCGTGCGGCATGACATCACGCCCGAACTCAAGGCCGAGTTGCGTTCGATTCTCGATAAACTCGAAGCCGAGTGGACGCCGGTCGTGACCGCCGTGCTGAAGGACAAAAACCTCCAGGCCCGCACCCGCGGCGTGGGCGTGGCCGACAAGACCGCGTGCAAGAACACCGGCCTCGTCGGTCCCGTGGCCCGCGCCGCCGGCGTGGATATTGATTGCCGGCGCGACCATCCCTACGCCGCCTACGACCGCGTGGACTTCGACGTGATCACCGCCGACGGCGGCGACGTGTGGTCACGCGTCGTGGTGCGGGCGAAGGAGGTTTTTGAGTCCATCAGAATCATCCGCCAATGCCTGGAAAAAATGGAGGCGGGGCCGATGCAGGCCGTGATCAAGGACGAGTTGCCCGTGGGCCGTTTGGGCTTGTCGTCGGTGGAGGCTCCGCGTGGCGAGTCGCACCATTTCGTGATCACCGGAGAGAACAACCGCCCCCGCCGCTGGCGCGTTCGTGCGCCGACCTACCAAAATCTCCAGGGTGTGCCAGCGATGATCAAAGACCAGCAACTGGCCGACATGACGATTTCGCTCGGCAGCATTGATCCGTGTTTCTCCTGCACGGACCGGCTGGAAACCGTTGACCTGCGGACCAAGGCGGTAAAGGTGTGGACGCCGGAGGAGTTGGTAAAAATGGTGAGGGCAAAAACGACGTGAAATTGCTTGGGCCCATTTTTGGCGGTGTGTTCAACGTGGCGGTGGTGCTGCTCGTGGCCCCGTTTTGCGAAGGTTTGCTGCGCAAGCTGACCGCGCGCATCCAGTCGCGGCAGGGGCCGCCGGTGTGGCAGGCCTACTTCGATTTGTTGAAGCTGCTGGGCAAGGAGGACATTGAGGCGGGTGAATCGCCGTTCATGCAGCGGGTCGCGGTCTATTTGTCGCTGGCCACGGTGTTGACGATTGCCTGTCTGGTGCCGATGGGATTTCCCGCGCCCATGAACAATGCCGGCGATGCGCTGCTGTTGATCTACTTGCTGACGCTCGCGGGGGTTGGCACGCTGCTGGCCGGGCTGGCGGCAGGTTCAACATTTTCGCTGCTCGGCATCAGCCGCGAGATGATGACGATGATTGCGCTGGAGCCGCTGTTCGCCATCGCCATTGTGGTGGGCGCAATCCACGCGGGATCGTTCCGGCTCGACACCGTGTTGCACGGAGCTGTGTATGGCGGAGGTTCCGCGTGGTCGGGAATGGTGATGCTTGCGGTCCTGCTGCTGTCTTTCCAAGCGTTCGTGCAGCGCGTCCCGTTCGACATCCCGGAGGCCGAAACTGAAATCATGGAAGGCCCGCTGATGGAATACTCCGGCCCGAAACTGGCGTTGTTCAAGTGGGCGCAGATGGCGAAACTGGTGATCTACAGCGCGCTGTTCGTGGGGTTGTTTCTGCCGTGGGGGAATGAACTGATTTTTCCGCTGGGCTGGCTGGTTTTCTGGGCGAAGGTATTTGCGCTGGTGTTGTTGGTCACGCTCGTGGCCGCGACCCACGCGCGCTACCGGATTGACCAGGCCATCCGCTATTTTGCCGGGCTGCTGGCCGTCGCGCTGGTGGCGCTGATTCTGGCGAGCTATGGATTTTGACGAGGTGCGCGCATGTCTGTCCTGAGCAAGTTCCAAGAGGCGCTGGTCTGCCTGCAAGCCGGCCGCGTGACGCTGCCGTATCCGGCGCAGGCGCAACCCGTGCCGGCAAAGTTCCGGGGCCGGCCGATCTTCGACGCCGCGAAGTGCATCGGCTGCGCCGGTTGCGCGAACAACTGCCCGGCGCGCGAAATCCTGGTCTTCGATGTCTGCCAGGAAGTCCGCATCCTGAAGTATCTCGGCCGCCGCTGCACCTATTGCGGTCGCTGTGCGGATGTCTGCCCGGAAAAGGCCATCATCATGAGCCACGAATTCGAGAACGCCACGGACGCCATCGCCGACATCCAGCAGCAGATCGAGCTGTTCATGAGCACCTGTCAGCGCTGCGGGCGCTGCTTCAAGGAGCCGTCGCCGCTGGAGCAGCTCAAACTCAAAGGCTACCGGATGGACGACCTCGGCAACGAGCGCTGGATTTACCGTTCGAAGGCGTTCCTCGACGAGGAACAGACGGTGGATGACGTCAACATCGAACTCGATTAAGCCCCATGCTGAGCAGCCTTTGCCAAAAAATGTTCGGCCGTTCGCTGTGGGTCTATCACGCCAACAGCGGCGGGTGCAACGGCTGCGACATCGAGGTGCTGAACGTCCTCACGCCTTACTACGACGCCGAGCGTTTCGGCATCAAGCTGGTCGGTTCGCCGCGTCACGCCGACGTGATGCTCTGCCAGGGTCCGGCGATGCGCGCCACCGCCAGGGCGCTCAAACGCGCCTACGACGCCATGCCCGCGCCGAAGCTGGTTTTCGCCATCGGCTCGTGCGCGTGCGGCGGCGGCATCTGGTTCGACAGCTACTCCGTGCTCGGGCCGGTGGAGAAAATCCTGCCGGTGAATTTCTATATTCCCGGCTGTCCGCCACGCCCGGAGGCCATCGTTTACGGCGTGGCCGTCGCGCTCGGTTTGGTGGACAAGAAGACGGCGCCGGTGAAGTTCAAACAACTGGAGTTGCCGCTGCCGCGTTACCACCCGGCGGATTTGCGCGGCGAGGACGAAATGGTGGTATACACCAAGGCCGAGAAGGTTTGATGCCGCGGCGGCCGGCTTTGGCATTTACACCGCGCCCGGCTTGTGGTTAAACGGCGACAACATTCAGCCGTTGAGCCATGACCAGTCCGAGCACTGTCACCCGCGAACACAAACCGGTGGTCGCTGGACTTGCACTCGCCCGGCCGGGGGCGCAACTCACCCTCAACCTTCAGACGCCATGAACCGTTCCTGTTCCACCACCCGCCGCGGATTTCTCCGCCGTTCCTTGCTCGCCGGCCTGGCCACGGCCGCCGCGTCGCCGTTTGCCGGCCTGGCGCGGGCGGCAGTTGAAACCGCCGTCGGCAGCCAATTGTCTTCCCGCGTCGCGTTGCTCGCCGGCACCGATCGTGCGGACCTGGTTTTTCGCAACTTGAAGGTGTTTGAACCGGAACTGCGGCGCGCCATCGGCGACCGCCACATTGTGCTCAAGCCGAACAACGTGGCCATTGACAGTCCGCTGTGCGCCACGCATGCCCAGTGCCTCGAAGGCGCGCTGGAATTTCTCAAGTCCATCGGCAAACTCGGCAACGCCGTCATTGCCGAGTCGGCCGCCAGCGGGCCGACGCTCGACGGCTTTGCCAACTACCATTACCCGGCGCTCGCCGGCAAATACGGCGTCCAACTCGTGGACCTCGACGCCGAGCCGGTGGACGTCATCCAGGTCTTTGATGAAAAAGATTTCCGCCCGCACCCGGTTCGCATGGCGCGGCGGCTGCTGGACCCGAACGCATTTATCATTTCCGCCACGCGGCTGAAGACGCACGACCGGGTCGTCGCCACGTTGTCGTTGAAGAATGTCATCGTTGGCACGGCGATCAAGGAAGCCGGCTTCCGTTGGGGACCGGGCGGCAAACCCGGCGCCAGGAATGACAAACCGATCATTCACGGCAGCGGCTTCCGCGGCATCAACTACAACCTGTTTGCCTTGGCGCAAAGGCTCCACCCGCACCTGGCGATCCTCGACGGCGTGGAAGGCATGGAGGGCAACGGACCGGTCGGCGGCACGCCGGTGGACCATCGCGTGTGCGTCGTCAGTCCGGACTGGCTGGCGGCGGACCGCGTGGCGGTGGAATTGATGGGCATTGACTTCGCCAAGATCGGCTATCTGAACTACTGCGCCCAGGCGAACCTCGGCGAGGCGGATTTGAAGAAGATCGAGATCGTCGGCGAGCCGGTCGCACCGCACATCAAGACCTACAAGCTGAACCAGAACATCGAGCAGCAGTTGATCTGGCAAAAGCCGGCTGCAGGTTAACTGGATGCTTCTTGAGTTCGTTGCGGGTGGAATCCAAACTTCACCCGTCCCGCTCGACGTGCGGTTGACGAACTGACCTCGCGGCGCAGGGACTGGCTTTGAACCATGAAAAACTCCTCGGAATTGGAACAACAAGCCGCCGGCCAGGCACTGGCATTGATGGCGGCTGCGGCCCGCACCGCGCCGAAAACGCGGGGCATTGACAACATCCGCATCGTGGCGGTGGACGATGCCGGGTCACGGCTGCGGCTCGTGAGCAAAATGAAGGAAATCGCCCAGGCCGAGAACCGGCCCGGACTGGAACGCGACGCCAACAACATCGCCGCGTCACCGGCCATCCTGGTCGTCGGCGTCGAGTCCAATCCTGCGGGCCTGAACTGCGGTTTCTGCGGCTACCCGACGTGTGAGGCGCTCGAAAGCGCCGATGGCGTGTGCGCTTTCAACTCGATGGATCTCGGCATCGCCACGGCCTCGGCCGCCGGCGTGGCCGCAACGCTGCACCTGGACAACCGGGTGATGTTTTCCATCGGCCGCGCGTGTCTGGACTTGAACGTGTTCGACGGCCGCGTGAAGCAGGCGCTGGGCATTCCCCTGAGCGTCACCGGCAAAAACCCGTTCTTCGACCGGCGGACCTGAATCAGCCGGCGCGCATCACGCCAGCGTTTCCGGCAACTGCCACGGTCCGCGGTAGCCGTAGCGGAGGTATTGGGCGGCTTCGGTGTCGCCGACGATTTCCTCCTTCACCGGATCCCATTTGATGCGGCGGCCGACGCGAATGGCGATGTTGCCCAGATGGCAGACGGTGGCGGAGCGGTGGCCGATGGCGACATCACAGATGGGCAGCTTGCGCGTCTTGATCGAGTCGAGCCAGTTGAGATGGTGGTCCTTGCTGACCGGCAGGTGGACTTCGTCCGCGGCCAGCGGTTCGGTAAGCACACCCTTGGCCGTGGATTCCAGCCGGCCGCGATCCACGTAGATGATGCCGTCTTCGCCCTCGAACGTGGTGCCCTGGCGGTGGCTGTTGCCGCAGAGGACGGTGGCGCCGTTGGCGTATTTGTAAGTGACCTCGAACCATGACGGGGTTTCGAAGCGTTTCTCCAGATCGAAGTCCGCGCGGGCGCTGATTTCGACGGGGCCGCTGTCGTCCATGCCCAGGCCCCACTGGGCAATGTCGAGGTGATGGGCGCCCCAATTCGTCATCTGGCCGCCGGAATAATCCCAAAAGAAGCGGAAGTAGTAATGGACCCGGTGCGGATTGTAAGGGCGGTCGGGCGCCGGACCGAGCCAGAAATTGTAATCCAGTTCCTTGGGCGGCTTGCCATCGGGCACCGGCGGGTCCTTCATCCAATTCACGCCCGGAATTCCCACGCGCACCATCTTCACGTCGCCGATGCGGCCGGAGCGGACGTATTCGCACGCCTCGCGAAAGCCGGGCATGGAGCGCTGCATCGAGCCGGTTTGCACGATGCGCTTGTTTTCCCGGGCGGCCTTGATCATTGCCCAGCCCTCGAAAATCCGGAGCGTCAGCGGCTTCTCGCAATAAACATCCTTGCCCGCCTGGCAGGCGTGAATGGTGGGCAGCGCATGCCAGTGGTCCGGCGTGGCGATGAGCACCGCGTCAATTTCGTTGTTTTCCAGCAACTTGCGGTAATCCGAATAGCCTTTCGCCTCGACGCCGGTCCGGTCCTTCAACTGCTTTTGGGCGGCGACGACATGGCTGGCGTCCACGTCGCACACAGCCACAACGTGCTTGATCATGTGCGCCGCGACCATGTTGGCGCGGCCCTGGTTGCCGCTGCCAATGATGCCCACGCGGATGAGCTCGCTGGGATTTTCGCCAGTCTGGGCGCGGGTCCGGTTCAAAAAAAGGCCGGGGGCAGCGAGCAAGGCGCCGGCGCTGAGCGTCAGGCCGCCGGAACGACGCAGAAAGTCGCGCCGGGTCAGAGAAGTCGTGTTATGCATGATGTGTTGTTGTGGGCCTGCGCCCTTCTGCCAACGACGCTTCACCGGCATGAGGCATTCAACGCGGGTGGGATTTGCGTCGTTCGCGCCCGCGCGTTATCGGCTTGGCAGTGCAATGACGGAATCCTAACATGGCACCATGCGTGCGCTGCGGGTGTGGTTGCTCTATCTGGCGGTGGTTTTCGTGGGCGGGGCTTTGCTGGCACCCTGGCTCTATTGGCTGGCGCAGTCGGTGGCGGCGCACTGGTCCTTCCTGTCGCACGCGGCGGCAAGTCCGTTTCACCGGTATGTCAGCCGGTCAGCGGAATTGCTGGCGTTGGCGGGATTGTGGCCGTTGATGCGGCGACTGCGCGTGAATTCCTGGCGTCAGGTGGGTTGGGTCCGGCCGGCGCCCGCCCGCTGGCGGGAGTTGGGACGGGGGATATTGCTGGGGGTGACGGTTGTGGCGTTCGTGACGGTCGTGGCGTTGGCCGGGGGGGTGCGGACAGCGGCGGACGGCGTGGACGGGGCAATCGTTTTGCAGCGCCTGGGCACCGCGCTGCTCACGGCGGTGGCGGTGGCGGTGCTGGAGGAAACGCTCTTTCGCGGAGCGCTGTTTGGCACGCTCAAGGACGACTTCGGCTGGGCCGGAGCGGCGGCGTTCAGCGGGCTGGTGTTTGCGTGGGTGCATTTTTTTGCGCGGGCAGGATGGAGCGGACCGGTGGAGTGGACCACCGGATTGGTGGTGCTGGGGGGGATGCTGCACGGATTGGTGGTGTGGCATTCGATGGTGCCGGGCTTTCTCAATCTGGCGCTGCTCGGCGCGATCCTCGCGGTGGCGTTCCACCGGACCGGGGCGTTGTTTTTTTCGATCGGCCTGCACGGCGCCGCGGTGCTGTGCATGAAGCTCTACAGCCAGTTCACCCAGCCGGTGGCCGGGGCCGGTACCGGGTGGTGCGGCACGGACAAGCTGGTGGACGGCTGGCTGGTGGTGCCGGTGCTCCTGGCCGTGTGCTGGGTTTTGCCGTGGCTCGCGCGACCGTCCGAGGAGGAACTGGAATGACCGTGGCCGCGACAGCCTGGAAGAGCTGGCTTGATGCGACCCTGGGTTTCTTCTACCCTGAAATCTGTCAGTTGTGCGGCGCGGAACGGGCGACGGCGGCGGAAGGCTATGTCTGCGGCCGGTGCTGGTCCAAACCGGGCGCGGTGCGGTTCATCCGGCCGCCGTATTGCGAGCGGTGCGGGCTGCCGTTCGAGGGGCAACTGGCGACGCGGTTCGAATGCAGCAACTGCCGGGAGATGAAACTGAATTTCTCCCATGCCCGCGCGGCGGTGGTGGCCAGCGATTTCGTGCTGGAGGTGATCCACCGCTACAAATACCAGCGGGCGCTGTGGTTTGAGCCGTTTCTGGCGGAGCTGCTGGTCCGCCAGGCCGCCGACCCGCTCCGGCGCGAGGGCTGGGACTGGATCGTGCCCGTGCCGCTTTATTCCGTGAAACAACGCGAACGCGAATTCAATCAAGCCGAACGGCTGGCCGCCCGGCTCGGCGCGAACACCGGTATTCCCGTGAACCGGCGGCTGGTGCGCCGCGTGGGGCCCACCCGCACGCAGACGCTGCTGAACCGCGCCCAACGCGCGCTGAACGTGCGGGGCGCGTTCGCCGCCCGCCCCGGCGTGGATCTCCGCGGCGACCGCGTGGTGCTGGTGGACGACGTGTTGACCACCGGCGCCACCACCAGCGCGTGCGCCGGGGCCTTGCGCGCCGCCGGCGCGGACGAGGTCTGCGTCTGGACCGTGGCCCGCGGATTGTAAGATTGCAGTCATGGCAAATCCCAAAAAGAACAAAAAGGTCACCGGCGGCGAAAGCACCGAGCCGGCCGTCACGCCGCCCGGGCCGGGCAGCGACACGTCGTTCGTCAAGAAGCCCAAACTCGGCCCCGGCCAGCCGCGCAAACGGGACATTCCGGAGGGGCTGTGGACCAAGTGCCCGAAGTGCGGCACGATGATTTACGACAAGGAGCTGGACGACAATCTGAAGGTCTGTCCCAAGTGCGCCCATCATTTCCCCATCGGGGCGCGCGAGCGCATCAACGCCTTGGTGGAAACTTGTTCCTTTGAGGAAATGGACGCAGAAATGGTCAGCGTGGACGTGCTGAAATTCACCGGCGTGGCGGCCTACACGGACAAGTTGCAGGAATACACGCAAACCACCGGCCTCAAGGACGCGCTGGTCACCGGCATTGGCCGGATCGGCAGCCACCGGCTTGCGCTGGGCGTGATGGATTTCAATTTCCTCGGCGGCTCGATGGGCTCGGTCGTCGGCGAGAAGCTGACCCGCTTGATCGAGGCCGCCACGGACAAGGGCCTGCCGCTGGTCATCATTTCCAGCAGCGGCGGCGCGCGGATGTATGAAGGGCTGTTCAGCCTCATGCAAATGGCGAAGACCTCCGCCGCGCTCGCGTATCACGCCCGCAACCGCCTCCCCTACATCAGTGTGCTGACGCACCCCACCACCGCCGGCGTCATGGCCAGTTACGCCAGTCTCGGCGACCTCATCCTCGCCGAACCGGGGGCGATGATTGGGTTTGCCGGTCCGCGGGTGATCAAGGACACCACCCAGGCGGAACTGCCGCCCGGGTTCCAGACGGCCGAGTTCCTGCAGGCCCACGGGCTGATTGACGACATCGTGCCCCGCGACGAACTCAAAGGCAGGCTGGATTATTTCATCGGCTTTCTCATGCACGGCCAGCATCGGCTGGCCGCCTCCGCGTGATGCCTCCGCGGCCCGGGCCGCGACCGGCGCTCTGAAATCCGCGTTGAGTCCGCCAGCGGTGCGCGGTAACGTCCTCTCATGCGCCGCCTGTTCGCCGTCGTTTTTGCCGTCGCGCTCGCCGTGGCCCTGACTTCCGCCACGGCAGCCACCGGCCGCATCATCAAGGTGCTGCCGCAGCGGCTTGATTTGCAGGGGCGGCACGCGCTTTCGCCGAGCCTGTTTGAGCGTGATGCCTATCAGGCCGTGCTCCGGCACAATCCAGAAATGTGTTCGGGAATGCGCTACGCCGTCCAATGGCGGGCCAAAGGAGCCAAAGGGGCGGCACTGAAACTCCGCGCCGAACTGTTCACCACGAAGACCACGCGGAACAAGCCGCTGGTGATCGAGCAGCCGGTCAAGGCGAAATCGTCCTGGAGCCGTTGGACCTCGCTCACGTTGCAGGGCGACGCCTTCAAGCAGGCTGGCGACGTGATTGCCTGGCGCATCTCGCTTTGGGAAGGCGACACGCTGCTGGCCGAGCAGAAGTCATTTCTGTGGTAACGCCGGGTATTACTTCGCCGGTTCCAGTTTCGCGTAATCCAGCGCGAACATGTAGGATTTGACGGCTTTATCGTTGGCGCCAGTGATCTCCACCGTCAGCGTGTGGTTGCCGGCGGTGAGTTGGTGCGTTCCCAAATCCAGCAGGCCGGTTGGCACCACGCCATCGTGATAGAGGTCAATCGGCCCGCTGAGTTTCTGACCGTCGAGCGAAAGCTGGACGATGCCGTAGTCCACCGCCTTCGTCAGCGCGACCCCGAGCCGGTAACGGCCGTCCGTGGGCACGGGCAGGGCGAGGTCCAGCGTGTCGCCCGGCTTGGCGCCGGTCCACCACAGGTGCGCGCCGTTGCTCCAGTCGCCCTCAAAGCCGCTCATGTCCTGCTCGGCCGCGTGGCCGCCGGTTTCGCGGAGGATTTTCATCCGCTCGCCTTCGAGGGCGCCCTTCACGACGAAGGCACTCAGTTGCGCGTCGTCCCAGTAACCAAGGCGCTCGCTCAGCGGTTGCGGGGCATACGGGTCGTTGCCGCCCGGCTCGAGATACCAATACACCGTGCTCGCGTAGAGCGTCGGCCGGGTGTTGGGGTAGTATTTTTCAATCGCGCCCTCGAAGCTGGTTTGGAACGGCACGTTGTCCGGGATGTGCCAGCGGTTCACGACGATGTGGCCCTTGTTGCCCATCGCAATGGTCTGGTTGTGGTAGGCGTGCTGGAACAGCGTGGGATTGCTCCACGCGTAGCCGAAATAATCCTCCGAGCCGGTGCCGAAGGTGGACGGAAATTTCTCGCCGTCCACGAAGAACTTCTCGTCGCCCTCGCCCCACCAGCCGCCTTTCGGGTTCCAGACATGCAGCATCACGCCCAGGAACCGTCCGCGGCCCTCGGTCTTGAGCAGCGTCCAGTCAATTTTGCGTCGGTCCGGATCGTCCGGGAGAAGCGCGTCGCGATGCCATTTGGCGTGGAAACGGCCGTAGCGGCTGAGGTCGCCCTTGAGCGGCACGGTGACAAATTCGAGACTGATCTTCCGGCTCGGCGTGCCGTCGTTCCGCAGCGTGATCGTGGCCGTTTTGGCGAACGGCATGAACCAGTGCGAATACCACGTTCCGTCCGGCGTCAGGCCGCTGGGCAGGGAGCGATACGGATTCGCGCCGGCCGTCGTGCCGAAGAAATCGGCGAACGGCGCCCACACGCTGGGCTGGTCCTCGCCGTCGAACTGAATCTGAATCGTCCACTCGCGCGGGCTGTTGCGATCCTCGGCGGTGAACGGCGGTTCAACGCGGGCGCTGATCGTCCGGATCGCCGCCGGCCCGATCAGCGTCGTCACGCACGTTCCGCCGCCATTGGCGGACATTTGCGCCGAATGCGTTTCCTCGCCGTCAGCCGGCGGCAGTTTCGGACCCGGATGCGCCAGAAGTTCGTTGGCCGCGTCGAGCGCGGCGTTTTCCTCGGCCGATAGTTCGCGGTGGAACGTGGGCACCTGCGTGCCCGCCGGGAACGTGAGGTAGTCAAAATGGAAATACGCGCCCCAGTTTTTGTCCGCCACGATTTTGCAGGATTTCTGGTAGGGAATCGGCGTGTAATTGTTCCAGCCGGTGGCGACGGTGTGAACGATCGCGGAGCGCGTGAACGGCGCGTTCTTGCCGTCGAAGTAGCCCATGAACGGGAGGTCCACCGCCGGCTCGCTGGCACCGTCGAGGTAGATGCGGACATGGCCTTCCTTGGGCGCGGCGGACCAGATGCGGAAGATGCAGCCGGGACCGTCCATTTCCGCCATGACGATCTGGTCGCCTTCCTGACGGATGAAGCCGTTGCCGTCGCCGTTGGCGTCCCAGCGCACGTATTTGCCGGTCGTGGCGTCGTAACGGCTGGCGCGGTCGTAGCTGGACCACTGTGCCATGCGCTCGCCGGGCTGCGGGAGCACGGCGAGATGTTGCAGATCGGTCAGCCGGTGAACCAGATCAACGTAGGTGTGAACGGGGGCGACCGGTTGCGCCGAAGCAAGCCGGCAGGCACCCACAAGAACCAACCAAGCCAGGCCAAAACGTTTCATGTCCATGCGTGTTGCGATTAATGGCGCGATGGTAACAAAACGCGACCGGGCGCCAATTCAAATCACACGTTGAGGCCGGGATGCGCTCGTTTCAAACCGTGGGGCCGATAACAGGAGAGTTGTCCGGCGGACCGGCCGCGGTTACGCTGCCGTCATGAAGTCACCGTTCCTCTGGTCCATCATGGCCGTGCTTGGCGGAATCGCTGCCACGCTGCTGGCCGCGCCGGCGCCCACGGAGATTCTGCTCGTCACCGGCCAGGATTATCCGGGTCACCTCTGGCGGCAAACCGCGCCCGCCATCGTCGAGTTGCTGCAGAAGGATCCGCGCCTGACGGTGCGCGTGGTCGAGGACCCGCGGTTTCTGGATTCGGCTGCGCTCACGAATTACGCCGCCGTGGTGCTGCATTTCATGAACTGGGAACAACCGTCGCCCGGCCCGGCGGCGCGTGAGAATCTGCGGCGGTTCGTGGAATGCGGCGGCGGCCTGATGCTCGTCCACTTCGCCTGCGGCGCATGGCAGGACTGGCCGGAGTTCCGCGATCTCGCCGGCCGGGTGTGGGATCCAAAGCTCCGGCCGCACGACGCGCGTGGGCCGTTCCGCGTGGAAATCACCGACCCCGACCACCCGATCACACGCGGGCTGGCGCCATTCGAGACGGACGACGAACTCTACACCTGCCTCACCGGCGACCGGCCGATCCACGTCCTGGCCCAGGCGCGGTCGAAGGTGGACGGCAAGGAGTATCCGATGGCATTCGTGTTCGCGTATGGCCGCGGCCGCGTGTTCCACACGGTGCTGGGCCACGACGTGAAGGCGGTGACCAATTCGGGCGTGCCGGAGTTGTTCCGACGCGGTTGCGCGTGGGCGGCCGGTCTGCCGCCGGTCGCCAAGGCCGATTAGCCGGTGACAATGCTTCCGGAGGTTGTGTTTGGAGAAATCATAAACGCCCATTGACCAACGCCCGCGGCTGTGATGTTGTCGGAACGCGCATTGAACCGAAAACGCGACAACGACTGAATGAAGACACAAGCTGATCGAACCGCGTGGCTGACGGGCAAGCCCCCGTGCATCACGCCACCGAACCAACCGCAGAAAGGCTGGCGCCTCGTGCTCCTGGGCGCGCCCGGCGTGGGCAAGGGCACCCAGGCCGAACTGCTGGCCGTCAAACTGGGCGCCTGCCACCTCTCGACCGGCGACGTGTTCCGCGCCGCCAAGACGCTGGCCGTGTGCGACCGCTCGCCGGCCATCAACGCCGCCCTTGATTACATGCGCCGGGGCGAGCTGGTGCCGGACGACACAGTGCTGGGCATGGTGAAGGAGCGCTCCGATTGTCTCACCTGCGGCGGCGGATTCCTGCTGGATGGTTTTCCGCGCACCGTGCCGCAGGCGGAAGGCCTGGCGGAATTGCTGGGCCAACTGGGCGTCAAGCTCGACGGCGTGCTGAGCTACGAACTGCCCCTGGAGGAGGTGCTGGAGCGCATCAGCGGCCGGCGCGTCTGCTCGCAGTGCAAGGCGTCGTTTCACCTTGTCAGCCTGAAACCGAAGGTTGAAGGCGTTTGCGATCACTGCGGCGGCAGACTGTTTCTGCGGGAGGACGACCGGCCCGAGGCCGTGCGCGTGCGGATGCAAACCTACGAGAAGAGCACGGCGCCGCTGATTGATTTTTACGAGCGCAAGGCGCTGCTGCGCCGCGTGCGCTGCGGCGCGACGCCGGATGTCACATTCGCGCGCTCGTTGCAAATCCTCGGCGTGTCCGCCTGACCGTGCGACTGGGCGGGCCGGGGCGCCGCACAATTCAGAGAAGGGCAGTTAACCAATATCCGTTTATGGAAAATCTCGAAGCCATCATCGCCGGCCACCCGTTTGTCAAAGACCTCGCTCCCGAACTTCTCCGGTTGTTGTATCCCGGCGCCAAGGAGGTCATTTTCGCCGCCGGCGAAGTCATCGCCACCGAGGGCGCGGCGGCGGACCGTTTCTTCCTGCTTCTCAGCGGCGAGGTCGCCATCGAGGCGACCATTGCCGAGGAGGGGCCGGTCGCCCTGCAACGTCTCCGCGCGGGGGACGCGCTGGGCTGGTCCTGGCTGTTCCCGCCGTTCCGCTGGCATTTCACCGCGCGGGCGGTGGAAATCACCCGCGCCGTCGCGTGGGACACGGCGCAGTTGCGCGCCGAAGCCGACGCCAACCCGCGCTTCGGTTACGCGCTGGCCTCGCGACTGACCCAGGTGCTGCTCCAGCGGCTCGGGGCCGCGCGCCAGCAGATGGTTGAGTTTTACGGTGCGCAGGGCTGACGCAGTCTCCGCGCCGCCGCCGGGCAAAATCGTTGCGCGCCGCGGGGTCGCGTGTTAGCCGTAGGGACATGCAAGCCCGGCCGCCAACCGCGACGCTGTCTCCTCTGCCGGAGGCGGCCCGGCGCGTTGAGCGCCGGCGCGGTTCCGTGCGGCGGGCGCGGGTGGCGATTCGCGGCGCGGTGCAGGGCGTCGGTTTCCGGCCGTTCGTCTTCCGTCTGGCCACCGAACTCGAACTGACCGGCTGGGTTGCCAATTCCCCGCAAGGCGTCCTCGTGGAGGTGGAAGGCCCGCCCGCGGCGGTGGACCAGTTTCTGCTGCGCGTGGAGGCGGAACGGCCGCCGCACAGCTTCATTCAAAGCCTCGAAGCCACCCAGCTCGATCCGCTCGGCTTCGCCGAGTTTGAAATCCGGCCCAGCGACAACGCCGGCGAAACCACCGCGCTGGTGATGCCGGACATCGCCACCTGCCCGGATTGCCGGCGTGAAATCTTCGACCCGGCCAACCGGCGCTTCGGCTATCCGTTCACCAACTGCACGCACTGCGGCCCGCGTTTCAGCCTCCTCGAAGCGCTGCCCTACGACCGGCCGAACACGGCAATGAAGGCGTTCACGATGTGCCCGGCATGCCAGGCCGAATACGACGACCCGCGCGACCGCCGCTTCCACGCCCAGCCCAATGCCTGCCCGGACTGCGGCCCGCACGTCGCGCTCTGGGACACCGCCGGCCGCGTCCGGCGAACGCACGCTGACGCGCTGCGTGAAACCGTGGCCCTGCTCCGTGCCGGCGCCATTATCGCGGTGAAAGGCCTGGGCGGTTTTCATTTGCTGGCGTTGGCGACCGACGAAGCCGCGGTGCGCCGGCTCCGCCAGCGGAAACGGCGCGAGGAAAAGCCGTTTGCCCTGATGTTCCCGTCGCTGGCGCAGGTGCGCGAGCATTGCGCGGTTTCGCCGTTGGAAGCACGCCTGCTCCAGTCGGCCGAGGCGCCGATTGTTCTGTTGCGGCGGCTTGATCGTGCCGGTCTGGCCGCGTCCGTGGCGCCGGGCAATCCTTGTCTCGGTGTGATGCTGCCTTACACGCCGTTGCACCATTTGTTGCTGACGGAATTGGGTGCGCCGGTGGTCGCCACCAGCGGCAACGTGTCCGACGAGCCGATCTGCACGGATGAGCGCGAGGCGCTGACGCGGCTGGCGGGCATCACGGATTGGTTTCTGGTTCACAACCGGCCGATCGTGCGGCACGTGGACGACTCGGTCGTCCGCGTCGTGTTGGGCCGGGAAATGGTGCTGCGCCGGGCGCGCGGCTACGCACCGTTGCCGGTGACGGTGCGCGACGAACTGCCGCCCGCGCTCGCCGTCGGCGCTCATTTGAACAACACGGTGGCCTACGCGAAGGGCCGGCAGGTGTTCCTGAGCCAGCACATCGGCGATCTGGAAACCGCGCCGGCACGGACGGCATTTACGCGCGTGATCGGCGACCTGGGCCGGTTGCTGGCCGTGAAACCGGAGGTGGTCGGCGCCGACGCGCATCCGGATTACGCGTCCACGCGCCACGCCGCCGCGAGCGCCAAGCGGGTGGTTTGCGTGCAACATCATTACGCGCACATTCTGAGCTGCATGGCGGAAAACGACGTGCCGGCGCCGGCGCTGGGCGTGGCGTGGGACGGCACCGGTTTCGGCCCGGACGAGACGATCTGGGGCGGCGAATTTCTGTTGATCACCGAAGACCATTTTCAGCGCGTCGGCCACGTGCGGATGTTTCCGCTGCCGGGCGGCGAACAGGCGGTGGCGGAGCCGCGGCGCTGCGCGCTGGGGCTGCTTTACGCGCTGTTCGGCGACGCGGCGTTCGCGATGAACGATCTGCCGCCGCTGCAGGCGTTCACGGCGCCGGAGCTGAAGGTGATCCACCAGATGCTGCGCGCGAAGGTGAATTCGCCGGTCACGTCCAGCGCGGGCCGGCTGTTTGACGCCGTTGCCTCGCTCATCGGGTTGCGCCAGCAAACCCGCTTCGAGGGCCAGGCTGCGATGGACCTGGAATTTGCGATCGAGGAGGACGACGCGGACGACAGTTATCCGCTGCCCATGACCGATGCCAGCGTGGTGGCGGCAACCAACGGCGGATTTGTGGCGACCAGCGCGCAACACGGAGGCTGCACGGCGTATCTCGCCGCGCCGCCGTGGTTCATGGCCGATTGGGGGCCGATGATCGAACGTATTGTCGCCGCGGTCCGCGTCGGTGTCCCGGCCTGGCAGGTGGCGGCGAAGTTTCACAATTCGCTGGCCGAGGGCGTGGTCGCCGCCGCCCGGCGTGTGGGCCAGCGGCGCGTCGTGCTCTCGGGCGGCTGTTTTCAAAACCGATACCTGCTCGAACGCACCGTCCAGCGGCTGCACAGCGAGGGTTTCAGCGCCTACTGGCACCAGCGCGTGCCGCCCAACGACGGCGGCGTGGCGTTGGGCCAGATCATGGCCGCCGCGCGGGAAAAGAAAGGAAATTGATGTGCCTCGCCGTCCCAGGACAAGTGCTCAGCCTCGCTGGCGACGATCCGCTGACGCGCAGCGGCAAGGTGAGTTTCGGCGGCGTCACGAAGGAAGTCTGCCTCGGCTTTGTGCCGGAAGTGAAGGTGGGCGATTACGTCATCGTTCACGTCGGGTTCGCGCTGAGCATCGTGGACGAAGCCGAGGCAAAACAGGTGTTTGACTACCTCCGGCAGATGGAGGAACTGGCGGAAATGTCGCCGCCGGGACCGGCGGGTCCCGCCGCGAATGACGCGTTGGGCCGGCCTGATTCCAACATTCCGAAAACTTAAGGTCGCGTCATGAAAGCCATCGGTTTGGGGTTGGTCGCTTTGGGTGTCATCGCGTTGACACGACTGACAGGCGACGGTCGTTTTCTCAGCAGCCAGGTGATGCGAACTCCGTCACCGGTCCGGCTTTGCTTTGCCACGATTGGAGCGCCGGCGGTCACGAGCGAAAATGGCGTGACCGGAAACGAGCTTCGTTTTCACTTGCCGACGTGGCTGGCCCGGCCGGATTACCCCGGCCTGGTGCATCCGGTCAATCCCCCGCAGCCGGTGCCGCCAGCCGCTGGTTTTGCCGATGCTCCCGCGCGCAAGGCGGAGTAACCGCGGCCGTCGGTTTTCACGATTTTGCCGGTGCGAAGCAACTTTCCACGAACTGGCGGATCAACGCCAGTTCCGCGGCGCCGGCGATCGTATGGACCTTGTCGAACTCGTGCCACGCGAGGTTCAAACCCGCCGCCCGCAGCCGCGCCATGTCCCGGCGCACCGGCTCGATGGGCAGCAGCGGATCCTGTGTGCCGTGGGTGACGAGGAAGCGTTGTTCCTTCGCGACGGGCGACAGCTCGCCCAGCAGCGCGCCGGCGTTGTGGACGTAGCCGCTCACGCCCACCAGCCCCGCCAGCCGTTGCGGATACCGCGCGCCCATTTCCAGCGTCATCAGGCAGCCTTGCGAGAACCCGAACAGCACCGTTTGATCCACCGGAAAACCGCGCGCCGGCAGGCCGTCGAACAGCTCGAACAGCAGCCTGCGGCTGCGCACGATGCCGGTGTCCGCGTCGCCGTAAATGTCATACCACGAATAGCCGCCGTAGTAGTCGTCCGGCGCGTTCACGAGCAGGTAATTCAACCACGGCAGGTCCAGCTCCAGCGGCAGCCAGCGGTAGCCGTCCATGCTGTCGCCCAAGCCGTGCAACACCACCATCAGACGGCGCGAGGGCACTGCCACCGCCGACACCAATTCCGTGACCAACATGACGGCGAATTAACCGCCAAGCCGGTGCGGACGCGAGGCAAATCGTTCCGCCCGCGCTTTACTTTGCCGGTCAAATCGCTTTGATGGGCGCATGAACTTGACCCGCCTCCGCTTCCTCGCCGGCGCGGCGTTGACCGCGGCCGTAGGCACCTTGTCCCTCACCGCTGCGAACGACTGGCCGCAGTGGCGCGGGCCGCACCGCGACGACGTTTCGCCGGACACCGGCCTGCTCAAGTCCTGGCCGGCCGGCGGTCCGCCGCTGGCGTGGAAGGCCACCGGCCTGGGCGCCGGCTTTGCCGCCGTGGCGGTCGTAGGCGACCGCATTTACTCGGCCGGCGATCTGGGCGACAGCGCGTCGGTCATCGCGTTGAATCGCGCCGACGGCAAACCGCTCTGGACGGCGAAACTCGGCGCCGGCGGCGCGCCGGGCTGGGGCGGTTTTGCCGGCGTGCGGGCCGTGCCGACCGTGGACGGCGGCCTCGTGTTCGCGCTGAGCCAGTGGGGCGATTTCGGGTGCTTCGACGCCGCCACGGGCAGGGAAGTTTGGCGGAAAAATTTCACCAATGATTTCGGCGGCGTGCGGCCGGAGTGGGGGTATTCCGAGTCACCGGTCGTTGACGGCGACCAGGTGGTCTGCACGCCGGGCGGCGAGAAGGGCGCGGTCGTTGCCTTGAACAAGCAGACCGGCGCGGTCCTCTGGCGGACGACGGATTTCACCGATGAAGCCCAGTATTCGTCGCTCGTGCCGGTGGATTTCGGCGGCGCGCGCCAATATCTGCTGCTCACCATGCAGCACGTCGCCGGCATCGCTGCCAAAGACGGCCGGGTGCTCTGGCAGGCACGCCGCAAAGGCTCCACCGCCGTGGTCGCCACGCCGGTCTGGCGCGACGGCTGGGTGTATGTGAGTTCATTCTACGGCGCCGGCGGCAACGGGTTCAAAGTCACGGCGGAGAACGGTTCGTTCAAGGCGGAGCAGGTTTATGCGAACAAGGTCATGGACAACCACCACGGCGGCATCGTCGGTATCGGCGACCATATTTATGGTTACTCCGACAAGAACGGCTGGGTCTGCCAGGAGTTGGAGACGGGCAAACTCGTCTGGGCGGAGAAGGAAAAATTCGGCAAGGGTTCGCTGACGTTTGCCGACAAGCATTTTTACCTCCGCGAAGAAAAGAAGGGCGACAGCCACGTCGCGCTGATCGAAGCGGCGCCGGACGGTTACAAGGAAACCGGGCGGTTCGCGCCGCCGGATCAGAGCGGAACGGACACGTGGTCGCATCCCGTCGTCTGCGACGGCCGGGTCTATCTGCGCGATCAGGACACGTTGCTGTGCTACGACGTGCGGGCGAAGTGAGGCGTTTTCGCTAGCGAAGCACCGGGCCGGTCGTCCACCCGCCGCCCAGCGCCTTGGTGAGGGCGACACTCGCGGCGAGCCGCTCTGCGTGGAGCTGCACCACCGTGCGTTCGCCCGACAAGGCGGCGCTTTGCGCGGTGACCACCTCCAGGTAGGTCACCAGGCCGGAGCGGTAGCGGTTCTGCGAGATTTCCAACGTGTGCTGCGCCGCAGCCAGCGCGGCGTTTTCGGCGGTAAGTTGCGCGGCGAGGAGGCGCTGGGCGGCAAGCTGGTCCTCGACTTCCTGGAACGCGGTCAGCACCGTGGCGCGGTAGGCGGCCACCGTCTCGTCATAGGCGGCACGGGCGGCGGCGAGTTGCGCGCGGTTGCGACCGCCGGTGAACAACGGAAACTGAAGCGCCGGTCCCACGGCCCACAGCCGGCTCGGCCAGTCGAACCAGGTGCTCGCGCTGACCGACTGGAAACCCGCCAGACCGTTGATGACCAGGCGCGGGTAAAATGCCGTCTGCGCGACGCCGACCGCCGCGTTGGCCGCGGCCATGCGCCGTTCGGCGGCGGCGATGTCCGGCCGCCGTTCCAACAGTTCGCTGGGCAGCGACGGCGGAATCAACGGCGCGGCCGACATGGCGTTGGTGCTGCCCGCCAGCACAAAACCGGTCGCCGCCTGGCCGCACAGCGTGGCCAGCGCGTGACGGAGGTTGATCCGCTGCAGGTCCACGGCGGGCAATTGGGCCTCGGTCGCCCGCAGTTGGGTTTCGGCCTGGGAGACGTCGAGATCGCTGGCGATGCCGCCGCGGCGGCGGTTGCGCGTCAGTTCGAGCGACAGGCGGTAGGCCGTCACCGTTTTTTCCAGCAACGCGTATTCGGCGTCGAGCGAGCGAAGCGTGAAGTAGTCGGTGGCCAGCTCCGCCTCCACGGCCAGCCGCGCCGCCGCGAGGTCGTCCGCCGAGGCCGCAAGCTGCGCGCGGGCGGATTCGGTCTGCCGGCGGACGCGTCCCCAGAGGTCCGGCTCCCAGCTCGCGTCCAGCGGGAAGGTGAAGACGTTGTAGGTGGCACTCACGCCGGCGGGCTTGCCGAGGAACGGCTGATTCTGGCTGGTGCGCTGGCGTGTATAGGCGGGATCCACGCTGACGTGCGGGAACAGGTCTGCGCGCGCCACGTTGACCTCCGCCCGCGACTGCTCGAACCGCGCGGCAGCCACGGCCAGTTGCTGGTTGCCGACGGCGGCCAGCCTTTCCAGGCGGTTTAACTCCGCGTCGCCGAAGAGTTCCCACCACGCGCCGCGCGCAACACCGGCCGCGGGTTCGGCCGGCTTCCAGTCGCCCGCGTTGGTGATGGTGACCGCGCCGCCAAACGCGGCGGGCGCGGCGTTCGTGCCTAGGGCGGCCGGCCGCCGGTAGTCCGGGCCGACCGCGCAGCCGGCGAGCCACAGCACCGTCAGCGTGAGCCAGGGGAGGGCGCGCGCGCTCATTTCTTGGACGTCGGTTTGGCGGCGGTTGCCACGCGCACGGTCGTGCCGCCGACGAGCGAATCCGGCGGATTAAGAATGACCCGGTCCGTGGGCTGCAGCCCGGTGAGAATCTCGATCGTCGGCCCGAAGTCGCGCCCGACGGTGACGGTGTGCATCGCGACCTGATCACCGGCGGCGACGACGCCCACCTGCAATCCCTCGGCGCGGAACAGCAGCGAATTTGCCGGCACGGTCAGGGCCGGTTCCGGCTTGGATTCGGTGAAGCGCACCTGGGCGTAACTGCCGGCGAGGATTTCGCCGCGTGGATTGTCCACGGCCAGCTCGGTCAGCAACGTGCGCGACTGCGTGTCCATCGCGCCCGCCGTGCGGACGATGCGGGCGGGAAACACGCGGCCGGGCAGTTCCGGCACGGCCAGCTCCGCCATCTGGCCGGGCGCCACGCCGCGCGACAGGGTTTGCGGGACGCGCACATAGACGCGCAGGGTGTCGGTCTGTGCCAGCCGGAAAAGCTCCCGTCCGCTGCCGGCGGTGATGAGCTGGCCCACGTCCGTGAGGCGCGCGGTGATGGTGCCGGTGAACGGTGCGGTCACGCGGGCGAAGGATTGCAGATCCGCCAGCCGGTGGACCTCGGCCTGCGCGGCGTCCACGGTGGCGGTTTTCAAGGCCAGATCGGCCTGTTTTTCGGCGGTTTCCTGTTCGCTGACGCTGGCGGTTTTGAGCAAATCCGCCCAGCGCGCGGCGGTGATTTTGGCGAGCGCCAGCGCGGCTTCGGCCTGGGCCAGCTCGGCGCGGGCGCGGGCGAGTTCCTGGTCCAGTTCGGGCGTCTCGATTTCCGCGAGCAACTGGCCGGCGGCGACGTTGGTGCCGATGTCCACGAACCACTGTTTCAGGTAGCCGCTGGCGCGGGCGTAAATCGGCGCCTCGACAAAGGCCTTGACCTCCGCCGGCAGCGGCGCGCCCTCGGTGTTGGTGCCCGGCGTCGGCAACGCGACGGCCACGGTCGGCACGGCCAGTTCGCGGGTTTCGGCGCGCAATTCGGCGCGCTGGCGCCAGCGCGGAAACAGGCCCGCGGCGGCCCCGACAACGATCAGCACAACCGCGGCGATCGCCGCATGGCGGAGCCTGGCGGCGGATTGCGCCGCAGCCGCCGAGAGCGCGGCCGGCGGACCGTCCGGCGGGGTTGGGTGAGGATCAATCGCATTCATGGCAGGAAAACATCAACCGGCCGGGGCCGGTTTTGCCGCGCCGGCGGGGGCGCGCACGGCGGCTGCGGCGCGGTGCAGGAGGCTGAAGACCACCGGCACGAAGAACAGCGTCGCAATCGTGGCGACCACCAGGCCGCCGATCACGGCGCGGCCCAGCGGGGCGTTTTGCTCGCCACCTTCGCCGAGCCCCAGCGCCATCGGGATCATGCCGATGATCATGGCCGTCGCGGTCATCAGCACCGGGCGCAACCGGCTGACGCCCGCCTCCCACGCGGCCGTCAGCGGGTCCAGGCCCCGCTGGAGATCGTTCCGCGCGAAGGTCACGACCAGCACGGAGTTGGCGGTGGCCACGCCCAGGCTCATGATCGCGCCCATCAACGCGGGCACGCTGGCGGTCGTCAGCGTGAGGTGGAGCGCCCACACGACGCCGGCGAGCGCGCCGGGCAGGGCGGTGATGATGATGAACGGATCCAGCCAGCTTTGGAAGTTGACCACCAGCAGCAGGTAGATGAACACGATGGCCAGCACGAGTCCGACCATGAGGCTGGAAAAGCTGGCCTGCATGGTTTCCGCCTGGCCGCGCACCTTGATCCGGCTGCCGCGGGGCAGTTCCTTCCCGGTCTTGGCGATGAGCGGTTTGATGTCGTTCAGCACGCCGCCGAGATCGCGTCCGCTGACCCCGCCAAAGATGTCAATCACCGGCATCACGTTGTAATGCGAGATGATCGTCGGGCCGTTCTGCCGGCTGACCCGCGCCACGTTGGCGAGAATCTGCGAGTCGCCTTCGCCGGGGTGGCTGGCGTTGATGGGAATGGAGTCCAGCGCCGCGAGCGAGTCCATCCGGTATTCCGGCGCGGCGACGTTGACGAGGTATTGAATGCCGACGGCCGGATTGAGCCAGAAGGTTGGCTGGACCTGGCTGCTGCCGCTGAGGCTGAGCAACACGGAGTTGGCCACGTCGCGCTCCGCGAGTCCGAGTTCCGCGGCTTTGGTGCGGTCAATCGCAAACCGCAGTTTCGGCTGGTCGGCGGGTTGCTGCACCCGCACGTCCACCGCACCGGGCACGTGGCGGATGTCGTCGGCCAGGCGCGCGGCCAGTTCGCGGTTCTTCGTCTGGTCGCGGCCAACGATCTGGATGTCGAACGGCGCCGGCAGGCCGAAGTTGATGGACTGGCTCACGATATCGGCCGGCAGAAAATAGAACGTGAGGCCGGGGAAATCACGGTTGAGCCGGCGGCGCAACGCCCGCACGTAGCCGTCCGTCGGATGGTGCCGCGGCCGCAGCGAGACGAGGATGTCCGCGTCGCCCGTGCCCAGCAGGCCGCTGTCGTTGTAGGTCAGGTTGATGCTGGACACCGGGATGCCGATGTTGTCCAACATGCCGCCGTATTCGTCGGCGGGGATTTCCGCGCGGACCGCGGCCTCCACCTGGTCCACGAGCCGGGCGGTTTCCTCGATGCGCGTTCCGCTGCGGGCGCGCAGGTGCAACCGGAACTGCCCGGCGTCCACGGTCGGGAAAAAGTCCTGCCCCAGTTGCGGCGCCAGCAGCATCGTGCCCGCGCAGAACACCAGGAACGCGCCGGCGAAGGCCAGGCGATGGTGCAGCACCGCGCCGAGCAGCAGCCGGTAGCCGTCACGGAAACGGTCGAACCCGCGTTCGAAGCTGGTTTGCACGGCCGCCAGCGGTCGCAGCCACGGCGCGGTGGGTTCGTCGTGGCCCGCGTAATGGTCCACGCCCCGGTAAAACCACATCACCAGCGTGGGTACCAGCGTCCGGGAAATGACGTAGCTGGCGAGCATGGCGAACACCACCGCCTCGGCCAGCGGCACGAACAGGTAGTGCGCCACGCCCTTCAGGAAGAACATCGGCACAAATACGATGCAGATGCAGAGCGTGGAAACAAACGCCGGCATGGCGATCTCCGCCGCGCCGTCCATGATGGCGTCGTCCAACGGTTTCCCGGAGGCCATGTGGCGGTGGATGTTTTCGATGGCCACAGTCGCGTCGTCCACGAGAATGCCCACGGCGAGGGCAAGGCCGCCGAGCGTCATCAGGTTGACGGTTTCGCCCAGGGCGCTGAGGCAGGCGAGCGAGGCGAGAACCGACAGCGGGATGGACAGCGCGATGATCAGCGTGCTGCGCCAGGAGCCGATGAAGAGCAGGATCATCAACGCCGTCAGTGCGGCGGCGATGACGCCTTCGCGCGCCACACCGGTGATGGCCGAGCGGACGAAGACCGACTGGTCGGCGAATTCCTTGACGTTCAAGTCGCGGGGCAACCCGCTGAGCACGCCGGGCAGGGCGCGCTTGACGCCGCTGACGACGTCCAGCGTCGAGGCCGCGCCGCTTTTGTAAACCGTCAACAGCGCGCCACGCACGCCCTCGTTGCGCACGATGTTCTGCTGCGGCAGGTAGCCGTCGCGCACCTGGGCCACGTCGCGCAGGCGGATGACGGCGCCGTTGACCACCCTCACGGGCAGATCGTTCAGGTCGGCCATCACGCGCGGGCTGGTGTTGAGTTCCACGTTGTATTCCGTGCCGCCGATCTTGGCCGTGCCGCTGGGAAACACCAGGTTCTGCGCGTTGAGCGCGTTGACCACGTCCAGCGGCGCGAGGTTCTTGGCCTTGAGCGCCGTGAGGTCGAGGTCCACGGACACCAGGCGCGAGCGCCCGCCGTACGGCCAGGGCATCGCCGCGCCGCGCACCGTGGCCAGGCCCACGCGAATCATGTTGGCGCTGATGTCGAAAATCTCCTGCTCGGTAAGCTTCGGGCTGCTGATGCTGTATTGTAGAATGGGCACGGTGGAGGCGCTGTAGCGGATGATCAACGGGGGCTGCGTGCCGGCCGGCATCGTGCGAATGATGGTCTGGGCGATGGCGGTCACCTGCGCCACGCCGGCGTCCACCGAACTGCCCTCGCGGAAGAACACCTTGATGACGCCGATGCCGTTGTAGGCGGTGGACTCGATGTGCTCGATGTCATTGACGGTCGTCGTCAGCGCGCGCTCCTGGTTATAATTGATGCGCTGCTCGATTTCCTCCGCATTCAAGCCGGTGTATTGCCAGACGATGCTGACGACCGGGATGTTGATGGCGGGGAAAATGTCCGTGGGCGTGCGCAACAGCACAAACGGCGTGATCAGCAACAGCACGATGGCCCCCACGACGAACGTGTAGGGCCGGCGCAACGCAAGACGAACGATCCACATGGCGGCTTCCAGGCCACCGGCGCCCCAGTCCGCGGCTCCGGCACTGCCGCCCGCGAAGACGGAGCGGGTGACGGGAGGGTTCCGCGGCCTGACGCGGCCGGACGACGCGGTGGCAGCTTGCCCGATCCGGCGGCGGCCGCCCAATACCAGTTTGCTTGCGGATTAATACCTGCCTACTATCAATGGCATGGAACTGCGGCATCTGCGCTACTTCACCGCGCTCGCGGAAACCCTCAATTTCCGGCGCGCAGCCGAGAACCTCCGCCTCGCCCAGCCCTCGCTCAGCACGCAGGTCAAAGCGCTGGAGGACGAGCTGGGCGTGCGCCTGTTCGAGCGGACGACCCGCGCGGTGAGCCTCACCCACGCCGGCCGTGTCTTTCTGGACGAGGCGCGCGCGGTGCTGGCCGCCGCCGCCCAGGCAGAACAGCGCGCCCGGCAGGCGGAACACGGGCTGGTGGGCACGCTGCGGCTGGGCGTCATCGCCCCGGCGGCCAACGCGTGGCTGGCGGGCGTTCTCCGCAAATTCCGCCAGCAATTCCCCGGCGTGCAACTGTCCCTGTTCGATCTGACCAGTCCGGAGCAGTTGCAGCGCCTGCGGGCGCGCGAACTCGACGCCGGCCTGCTGCGTCCGCCGGTCAGCTTTCCCGAACTGGAGTATCAGTTCGTCGAGGAATCCCCCCAGGTTCTTGCCGTGCCGGCCGGGCACCGGCTGGCCACCAAGCGGGTCCTGACGTGGGCCGATTTCAACGGCGAGCCGCTGGTGATGGTGCATCCGAGCAAACAACACGCCTACTACGACGCGTTTCTCACCGCCTGCGCCGCGGCCGGCGCCAAACCTTATCCGGCCCAATACGCCAACGACATCCAGACCAAACTCTGGCTCATCTCCGCCGGGTTCGGCATCGCGCCGACCACGGCCACGCTGGCGCGGGTGAAACGGCCCGGCCTGGTTTTCCGCACGCTGCCGCCCGGCCTGCCGCCGGTTCAAACCGTGCTCGTCTGGCGCCGGGGCGACGATTCCCCCGCGCTGGCCAACTTTCGCCGCGGCTTTGGCCACCCGGTCAAGATGTCCTGACCGGTTCCGTCGCCGGCGTTCCGGCGATCCATTCCAGAACCTGCCGGGCGGCCGGGCGCGGCGCCGTGCCCAGCACGTTATGGTCCGCATTCGCGCACACCCGCCAACCGCGCAGGGCAGGGCAGCGCCGCCGCAGCCAGCCGCGCACCCACGGCCACGGCACCACCGGGTCCGCCAGACCGGAAAGGGCGAACACCGGCACCGTCGCCGCGCCGGCCACCGGCCGCCAGTCACTGTCGGCGATCAATTGCAGCCGGTGGACCATCGCCTGCCGGTCCGGCTCGGTGCGCCGTGCCATAAATTCGCCCACGTCCGCCAGCGTCTCCGGCGCGTGCCGGTGGCGGAACGGCGCGTAGCGCGCGTAGAGCTTGAGGAACCGGACGAGCGAGGCGCTGGAAGTCCGCGCCAATCCGCGCCGCGCCCACCGCACGGCCGCCGGCCACGGATGCCGCACAAAACCGCCCGCGAGGATGATGCCCTTGACGCGCAGCCGCCGGTCCGGTTTCGCCAGCAGCGGCCACGCCACCTGCGAGCCGAACGACTCGGCCAGCAACCAGCCGGCGCTGATGCCGGCGCGCGCCAGCGCTGCGTCCACCGCCTCCGCGTAGTCGGCGAGCGACCACGTCAGCGTGCGCGGATACGTGAATTCGACAAAGCGGACCTGCCCCGTCACCGCCGCGCGGAAACTGCCGATCAACGTCCAGTCGCCGTGAAGCCCGGGCAGATAAATCAGCGTCGTCAACGCGGCGTCGCCATGGACACGCAGTTGCAGTTCCTCGGTCATCGTGGGCCGGCGACAAGTTCCCGCGCCGGGGACGCGACGGCCACGGTTTCGCGTGAGGCAAGAAAATGCAGCCAGGCGCGGGTGACCGGCCGGCGGTAAATGCACGCCAGCGCCAGCGCGTAAAGCCCAAGTTGCGGCCGGTAGGCGGCGACTTTTGCGTCGCGCGTCGCCGGCGTCACCGCGTCCGTTTTGAAGTCCAGCAGCCAGATCTCGTCCGGCCGGAGCACGGCCAGATCCGCGACGCCCTGCACCACGACAAATTCGTTTTCGTCCAGACCGACGGTCACTGGCAGCGCAAGGCCGGCCAGATCGGCTGGCGACAATCGCGCGGTGAACTCCAGTTCGCGTCGGACGAACGCCGCGTGCTCGCGAACGCACCGGCCGATTTCACTGCCCCAGAACGCGGCGAGGGCGGCGAGGTCCAGCGCGGCGGCTTCCGCAGCGGAAAGCTGGCCGGCTTGGCGCAACCGGTCAGCTTCAGCAGCCAGTTCGCTCGCGCTGCCGACGTGGTCCAGCGCCAGCAATTGCAGAAAGCGGTGGTGTGTGGTGCCGCGTTCGGCCGCCGAGAGTTTTCCGTTTTCGCGGCGCGGCGGCGCGGCCGGCCAAAACCATGGCTGCGCTTCGGCGTCGTTTTCCTCGACCACCCGCCGGCGCCATGCCGAGACGGACGTTTTGGCCGGTTCCCGCGTGGCGGCGCGATGCGGATAAGTCCACCCCAGACGCGCCGGCAGCCACGCCGGCACGGCCATTTGGTTCGCTGTCACCGGCGTCGCCGGCGGTTCGGCGGTGGCCGCCGGTGCTTCATCGTTTTCGTAAATCCGCCAGGCCAGCAATCCGCCGCAACCGGAGGTTTGATCAAGCCAGCCCGGCGCGTCGGCGAGCGTGGGCAGGAGCGGTCCCAGCCAATCCAGAGCGTGGCGAGCTTGCAGGATTTCACGCGAGGCCAGTTGCGTCAGGCCGGCAGCGCCCCAGTGCCCGGCGGCGCGCCTGCGCGACGCGGTGCCGACCAGCAGCAGCTTGTCACTGGCGCGCGTGGCGGCGACGTAGAGCAGGCGGAGTTCCTCGCCCAGCGTTTCGCGCTTTTGGCGCCGGGCGGCCCGCCAGTGCGGCAGGCTGGGATACATGGTGCCACCGGCGGCGGGTTTCACCAGCGGGCAGAGCCCGAGCGCCTCGTCGAGGATGATGGCGCTGTTCAGATCGTCGAAGTTGAACGGCTTGCCGAGATCGGCGGCGACCACGACCGGGAACTCCAGTCCCTTGCTTTGGTGAATGCTCATCAGCCGCACGGCATCGGCGGTGTTGGCGGCGGCCGGCTCCGGATCGAACTCCGCCTCCTGCTGGGCCTGGACAAAGCGGAGAAAACGGAAAAGGCCCTGGTGTTGAAGCTGGTCAAACTGCCGCGTCAGCGCGAGGAAACGGCGGACGTTCGCGCGCCGCGCGTCGCCGCGGTCCCGGGCCAGCAGCCAGTCCTCGTAATGTGTCGCGTCCAGCACGGTTTCGAGGCAGGCGGACAGCGCGCCGCGCCGGGCCAGTTCGCGCCAGCGAGAGTAATGATCGAGGAATTCCGCCGCCTTGTGCGCGGCGGATTCGGTCGCGACGGCGACCGGCTCCGGCGCAACGGCAGGGGTGTCGGCGGATGGCGCTGTGGGTTCGCCGGCGGCACGATTTGAAATTTGAAATTTGAAATTTGAAATTCGCTGGAGCGCGGTCCAGAGCGGGCCGCTGCGCGCGGCCAGCCGGACGGCGGCGAGTTCGTCGAGGGTGAAACCCGCCAGCGGCGAGCGCAGCACGGCCAGCAGCGGCAAATCCTGGAGCGGGTTGTCCAGCAGCAGGAGCAGGTTCAGCAGGTCGGACACCTCCGTGGTGTCGTAAAGTCCGCCCCGCGCCGCGATCAGCGGAATGCCCTGCCGGGCGAAGACCTTGGCGAACGTCTCCGCCTTGCCGCGGGGCGAGCGGAGGAGAATCACCATGTCACGCCACGCCACCGGCCGCAGCGCCTTGATCTCGCCGTCCCACACACGGAACGGTTGTGACTTCAGCTCGCGCAACCGCTGCGCCACCAGCGCGGCCTCTTTTTCCGCGTTGGTTAAATCGTCCCTGCCGACGCGGTCAGCCTCGGTTTCCTCATCCGGCTCGCCGGCCGGCTCAGCCTTGCTGGTCAGGCGGAGATGCAGTTCCACCGGCGCGGCGGCGAAACTGGTGATCATTGGCGCGGCAAAATGGGTGCGTTGTTCCGCGGCGCCAAACTCCAGTCGCGCGTCCGCGCCATAATCCACGCCACCCACCTCGCGCCGCATGACCCCGGCAAAGAATGCGTTGACGAACCGCAAAATGCCCGCGTGGCTGCGGAAATTGTCGCGCAGCGGAATCACCTGCCCGGCCGGTGACGGCTGTTTCCAGTCGTCGGCGCAATGCTGGAAGATGCGCGGATCAGCGAGCCGGAAACGGTAGATGCTCTGCTTCACATCGCCGACCAGAAACCGGTTTGCCTCCGCGCCGTCGCGGCTCAGCGCGCGGATGATCCGGTCCTGCGCGGCGTTGATGTCCTGATATTCGTCCACGAAGACCAGCCGCAGCCGGCGGCGCCACGTCCCGGCGAGGGCGGTGGGCTGATCTCGCCCGGGATCCCACAGCAGTTGCAGCGCGAACTGTTCGAGGTCGTGAAAATCCACCGCACCGAGGTCGCGTTTGGCGCGGGCGAACCCGGCGCCGAACTCGCGCGTCAGCGCCAGCAGCGTCCGCAGGTGCGGGCGAACCCAGCGCCAATCCTCCACCAGCGGATCGGCGTCGCCGGCTGCGAAGCCCGCCAGCGAACGCAGGAATTCCACGTCCGCAAAAAAGCCGGCGTGCGGATCGCGAAATTTTCCCTTGGTTCCACGCGGCCAGTTTTCGTCGGCGTCGAGCGCGGCGATTTTCGCGCAGGCGGCGGCGACGGCCGCGCGCGTCAGCGGCGAAGTGGCTTGTTCCAACACGGTCGCGCAGCCGCGTAACGTGTCGTTGGGCTGTTCGCGCAACACCGGCAGCCACTCGTCGCAGAGTTCCTCAAACGCGGCGAGCAACCGGCTTTCCCAGTCCGGCGACGCGTCCGCCGCCAGCGCGTTTTCCCGTTCGGTGAACCAGCCGTCGGGATCGGGCAGCGTCCGGGAGTAATCGTGCAGCCGGCGGACGAGGCGGCGGATCGGTTCGTCGCGGCCGCCGCCATACACGAGAATGAGCTGGCGCGCGGCTTCGTCGGCCGGTTCACGGCCGGCGTAATGGCGCTTTAGCACGGTGTCAAGGCACTCGGCCGCCAGCACGGTGGCGCGGCTGTCCTCAAGCACGGCGATCTGCGGGTCGAGCGCCAGTTCGTGGAAATGTTCGCGAACGAGCTGGAGGCAGAAACTGTGGAGCGTGGCGATGCGGGCGGTGTCCACGAGCGCAAGCTGCTCGGCAATTTCGGGGCGATCGGGCTGACGTTCCATTTCCGCGGCCAGCCGTTCGCGCAGCCGGCGCTTCATCTCGGCGGCGGCGGCCTCGGTGAAGGTGACCATCAGGATGTCGTCGAGCGACACCGGGGCAACCTGATCGAGGGCGCGGGCGGCGCAGCGTTCCACGAGGGCGCGGGTCTTGCCGGTGCCGGCGCCGGCGACCACAAGGACGTTGCCCTCCGCGAGGCTAGCGCGGCGTTGATCGGGAGTGAAGTCGGCCACTCCGCGAGCCTAGCCGGAGAATCCGGCCGGCACCAGCGCAACCGTCCGAGGTGAGGCTTACTTAACCTTGCTCGTGGTGTGCGTCCACAGCCAGACGATGTCCACGCTGTTACCCTGGTTGCCCGGCGAGTAGGTTTGTTTCCTGATGGGCGGCTTCGTGCGCGGGTCCAGCCATTTGTGAATCTCGGAATGGCCGTCGGCAAACGCAAAACCGCAGGCACCGTTGTGATAGCTGGCCGGACAGTCAGGCAGCGTGGTTGACGCCGCGTTCGGGTAACCATGCATGTCCACGCAGAAAAAGCCGTCATTGATGCTGTCCGGATGCTCATCCACCAGCACCCAGGTGCTGGCCGGGCCAGGATCCACAACGTCCGTCAGTTTGAAATACGCACGGAAGGTTCTGTCCCCAAACCAGGTGAGACTCCAGTCGCCCTCGTTCATGCCGAACCACGCGTTCATGGACATGCTGCGGGTGCGGGGCGTGCTCTGGCCCCGGTAGGGGCCGCTGGTTGGAATGACGCGGATGGGATCAGCCGGGCATTTGTAGATGGCGAGCGAGTTGCCGGTGTAGGGCCAGATCGCACCCTGCATGATTGTATTCGTGGCGTTCCAATTGTCGGCATTTCCGTTGTTGTAGTCCAAAATGCCATGCATCCAGCCGTAGCGGTAATTGGAGTCAGTGGCCACGTCCTGCACGTAGGCAAACGGAACCGTGTCGCGGTTGTCGTCCACATACATCCGCCAGGCGAGCATGAGCTGCTTGCTGTTGTTCATGCAGCCGATGCCCTGTGCCTTCGCCTTGGCCTTGCTCAACGCGGGCAGCAACATGCCGGCGAGAATGGCGATGATGGCGATAACGACGAGCAGTTCGATGAGGGTGAATCCGCGGCGCGCAGTGGCAACGGACCGAGGAGCAGGACGCATTTTCATGACGTGGCGCATTTGGCTTTCGTGGTCATTATCCAACGCGCCGCGAATCTACGCAAGCACGCCGTGAAAGACAAGATTCCCCCTTTGGGCTGGGGGCTGAGCTAGCTAGTCTTCCGGCCGGCGCACGCGCATCCGCCACGGGACTATCGGCGGTTTGGGGGCGGCTGGTGGGGATAACCCAGGCGGAACTTGCCCGAAGACTCCGGCATCAACGCATCCGCGGGTTCCAGCGACAGGCCGTTCGCCGCGCCCAGCCGGTCCGCGAGCCGTTCGCGCAACCCGGCCAGTTCCGCCGCGCCAGGACCGTTGCCTTCCGGCACGAAGCGCAGGCGCCACTGGCCTGCTGTGGGTTCAACCATTTGGTAATGCGCGACACCCGCCATGCCGGCGAAGCACGCGTCGAGTTCCCGCGTGGTCACGCGGCTGTTTGCCGGCGTTGAGAAGGCGTCCATCACGCGGCCATGCACCGTGTAGGTGGCATTTGCCGGCGGGCCGTGCCGCTCGACGAGGTCGCCGATGCGGTAGCGGACCAGCGGCATGTAGTCGTTCGTCAGGGTGGTGACAATCAACTCGCCGATGCCGCGCGCGTCGGATTCATGCTCTTCGAGCCACGCGGTGGCGTGGCTGGGCGCCATGTCGCCGCGGTCGTCTTCCATCAGCAGGTGGCCGGTTTCCGTCGAGCCGTAGAGGTTGAACACGGGCACGCCGAACACGCGCTCCAGAATGCGGCGGTGGACGACGCTGACGAACTCGTAGCTCGCCAGAATGAACCGCAGCGACGGCAGGCGAATTCCCGCGTGCTTGCAGTAAAGCGCGAACCGCGCGCCGTAAACCGGGTCCACGTCGAGGAACTGCGGCTGCCACTCCACCGCTTCGGCCGCCATGCGCGCCAGCTCGGCGTCGCTCCATAGAAACGGATGGCGCGAGAGGTTCACGAAGAGCGCGCGGCCGACGATGCGCTCGGCGCGGGACGGCCGGCCTTGGTAGCAAATGTCGCCGCTGCAAACCGGCGAGACAATCGTCACCCGTCGTGCCGACGGAAACTCGTCGAGCACGCCCGCCACGACACGGTTCAGCCGCAGCGCGCGTTCCTCCTGCTCCGTCCACCATCCGCGCGCCAGCAGCAGCGGCGTGCGTTCGTCGGACGTGCCGGAGGTGTGTTCGAGTTCCACCAAATCCCGGTCCAGCAACGCGTCGAGGTCCACGCCGGCCCGCAGGAAATTGCGCGGAAAATCGCGGCGGATGTCGCGCTTGGTGATGAAGGGCAGCCGGCGGAATGCCGCAGTGGTGACGCCGCCGTCCGGGCCGACGGCCGCGGCGCCCGCCCGGTAGAGCGGCACTTCGGTCAGCCAGCGCGGCAGCAGGGTATCCAGCGGTGGCGGCAGGACGGTGTCGTGAGTCAAATCCAACGTTTCCGGCATAGCATCACAGGCGTGCCTGTGTGCCGTCGAGCATAGCAGGGTCGGCGGTGCCGTAAAGGCTGGCCGGCGGCGTCCGGTACGAATTCCTTTGACGAGGCGACGGAACTTGGTTTCAACGGTGCGCATGAAAACTCCGTTGACCGGTCTGATTTGCCTTGGTTTTGTGTTTGCCGGGCTGGCCGCGCCCGTCGCGGAGCCAGCAAATCCGCACGCGAATACCCAGGTGCGGGCCATCCTGAGCTATTTTCACAGCCTCGCGGGACGCAAGGACGAGCGCGTGTTGTCGGGGCAGTTCACCGATTTCGGCAACGGCGCGAAGCTGAAGCTCATCGAGGACATCCACACGCAGACGGGGCACTGGCCGGCGTTGATCGGCGTGGACTACGCGGACTTCGGCAAGGGCGGGCTGACGTTTGCCGCGCCGAACCGGACGGCGATTGAATACTGGCGGCAGGGCGGCCTGGTGACGGTCAGCGCGCATCTTTACAATCCGGCCAACCCCAAGGGTGGCGGCCTGCGCGACAAGGGTGTGAACCTCGCCGATTTGCTCGCGCCGGACGGCGACACTCATACGCGCTGGATGCGCGAGCTGGACCAGCTTGCCGGCGGCTTGCAGGAATTGAAGGACGCCGGCGTGGTGGTGCTGTGGCGGCCGTTCCACGAAATGAACGGCGGTTGGTTCTGGTGGGGCGCGCAACCGCCGGACACGTTCATCAAGGTCTGGCGTCAGATGTTCGACTATTTCAGTGAAACCAAACACCTCGACAATTTGATCTGGGTTTATGGTCCCAACCACGGCGACAAAACCGCCAGTTACTACGCCGGCGACCATTACGTGGACCTCGTCGGCCTGGATGCCTACACGGATTTCGTGGACCGGCAGCACATCAAGGGTTTCGATGCCGTGGCCGCGCTGGGCAAGCCGGTGGGTTTTTCGGAGTTCGGTCCGCACGGTCCGCAGAATCCGCCCGGCGACTTCGATTACCGGCGGTTTCTCGCCGGCGTGGAACAGGATTTTTCGCCGGTGGTGTTCTTCATGAGCTGGAACTGGAAGTGGAGCCTCGGTATGAATCCCCACGCCAAGGAAATGCTCGACGATCCGCGGATCGTGAACCGCGAAGACCTGCCAGCCAACCTGTTCAAGCCGTGACGGCTGCTGCCGCGCGACCAAGCAAAACGTTTGGCAGGCGAAGGCCGCTCACGCGCTGGCGGCGCACTGCTGGGCGGCCGCGAGGTCGTCGCGGCGCTGGGCCATGGTGCGGAAGAACTCGTAACCTTCGCGCAGCCGGCGGACGCAAACATTCTTGTCCTCCAGCATGGTTTTGATGATGCGGAGGATCGGTTTCGGGCGCAGGTAATAGGCGCGGTAAAAGCGGTCCACAGCCTCGAAGATTTCCTCCTTGCTGCAGCCGGGATATTCGAGCGCGGACTGCTGCAAGCCGTCGGCGTGGAGGATGTCCGTCTTGTCGCGCTTCGTGAACCAGCCGTTCTGACGCGCCATTTCGAAAAGCTCGGTGCCCGGATACGGCGCGGCGAGGCTCACCTGGATGCTGAACACGTCCAGTTCCTGCGCGAAACGGATGGTTTGCTCAATCGTTTCCTTCGTTTCCACCGGCAGGCCGAGGATGAACGTGCCGTGGATCACGACGCCCAGTTCACGGCAGGCTTTCGTGAAGGTGCGCATTTCGTCCGTGGTGACGCCTTTCTTGATGCGCGTGAGGATTTCGTCGCTGCCGGATTCGTAGCCGACGAGGAACAGCCGCAGCCCGCAGTCTTTCATCAACTTGATCGTCTCGTAGTTGACGTTGGCGCGGCTGTTGCAGGACCAGTTAACTCCCAGCGGCTTGAGCTTCTGCGCGATTTCACGGGCGCGCGGCAGGTTGGCGGTGAACGTGTCGTCGTCGAAGAAAAACTCCTTCACCTGCGGGAAGAGCTTCTTCATGTAGGCCATCTCGTCGGCGACGTTTTGCGGCGAGCGGACGCGGTATTTGTGGCCGCCGATGGTTTGCGGCCAGAGGCAGAAGCTGCATTGCGCCGGGCAGCCGCGGCCCGTGTACATGCTCACGTAGGGATGCAGCAGGTAGCCGATGAAATACTTCTCGATTTGCAGGTCGCGCTTGTAAACGTCCGCCACCCACGGCAGGTCGTCCATGTTCGCGATCAGCTCGCGCTCCGGATTGTGGCGGATTTTGCCGCCGGCGTCGCGATAGGAAAGCCCGGCGACCTCCGCCAGCGGACGGCCCTCGGCGACTTCCTTGCAGGTGTAGTCGAATTCCTTGCGGCCCACCCAGTCAATCGCCGGCGATGCCTTCAGCGTCTCCGTGGGCAGCACGGCGGCGTGGGCGCCGACGAAGCCGATGCGCGTCTCGGGGCGGTTCTGCTTGATCGCCTCGGCCACCTTGCAGTCGTTGCGCAGCGACGGCGTGGAGGTGTGGATGACGACGTGATCATAGTTCCGGGCGGTCTGCAGGCACGCGTCAATACCGATGTCGTGCGGCGGGCAGTCGAGCAGTTTGGCGCCGGGCACGAGCGCGGCGGGTTGGGCCAGCCACGTGGGGTACCAGAAACTGGTGACTTCCCGTTTGGCTTGATAACGCGAACCCGCGCCGCCGTCGAAGCCGTCAAAACTGGGTGGCGAAAGGAACAGGGTCTTGCTCATCGTAACTCGGACCGGTTGGGCGGGTATCGGATTGGCCTCACTCTTTGGCAGTGGCCTTGCTCGCCACCCGGATTTTCGCCAGCAAATCATCTCGCTCGCCAGTTTCGCCTCCACCACAACGGGCGCCGACGTGCTGCGCTGCGTTTTCCGGCTCCGCGCCGGCCTTGATCGCCGCCTTCGCCTCGGCCAGATGGCCTTTGCCGGCGGAAAAGCCGTTGAAGGCGTTGACCAGATGGCCGTCCGGATACGGCTTGGGCCGCGCCGCGAAATTATAACGGAAATTCTTCCAATTGTCCCCGCGCTGGTAGTTGGTTCCCAGCGCGCCGCTGGGATCGTAGCCGCAATGCACCATGCAGTTCTCGCAGCGCGAGTCGCGGGCGACGCCGTTGACAACGCCGTACTTGTCCCAATCCACCTTTTCCAGCATTTCCCGGTAGGTCGGGTAGTGGCCGTCGGTCATCAGGTAGCACGGCGCTTTCCAGCCGCGGATGTTGCGCGTGGGAATGGCCCAGGCGGTGCAGGTCAAATCCCGTTTGCCGGCGAGGAATTCCTGATAGACCGGCGTGCCAAAGATGGTGAACGCCTTGCCCCAGTCCTCGATGCGGGAGAATTTTTCGATGGTCATCCTGCGGGTCAGGAAGAAATCCTCCGGTTTCTTGCCGAGCCGCGTCGCCATGTCCTTCTTGGCGGCATCGTAGTCGTAGCCGGGCGAGATGGTGTGCCCGTCCACGCCAAGCCAGGAGAAGAACCGGAACATGTCCTCGATCTCGCGCACGTTGGTTTCGCGGTAAACCGTGGTGTTCGTCGCCACCTGGAAGCCCAGCAGCTTGGCCATCTTGATCGCGGCCACGCATTCCTTGAAGACGCCTTCGCGTTCGACGATGAGGTCGTGCGTGTATTCCAGACCGTCCACGTGAACGTTCCAATACATCCACTTGGTCGGCCGGATGACCGGCCGGTTGTCGGTCCGACCCTTGCGGATGGTTTCAACATCTTTGTCGGTGATCAGCTTCTCCGCCAGCAGTTTGGCCAGCGTCGCCTCCTGCGACGGCGAATATACCGCCGCCAGGTAATCCTTCATCTTCTTCCGCATGAAGATGCCGTTGGTGCAGACGTAAACAATCCGTCCCTGCTCCAGCACGCCCGCCACCAGTTCCTCGATTTTCGGATAAATCAGCGGTTCGCCGCCGCAGATGGACACCATCGGCGCGTCGCATTCGCGGGCCGAAGCCAGGCAATCCTCCAGGCTCATCATGTCCTTGAGGCTGGTGGAGTATTCGCGAATGCGTCCGCAGCCGGTGCAGGTTAGATTGCACGTGTGCAGCGGCTCCAGTTGGAGAACCAGGGCAAACTTGGGCGTCTGGCGCAGCTTGTGCTTGATGATGTGGGCGGCAATCTTTGCCGACAACGCGAATGGGAATCGCATACGTAATAAGACTGGAGACTGGTCAACCAGCCTCCGGCGGCTTCAGAGCCTCCAGCACCGGCGCGGCCGGCTTGCCGGTGACTCTCAAACCACAAAGCGGCAACCGCGACGGCCGCGTCTCCGGTGACACGGAACCGCCAGCGCCGCCGTATGTTGCACCAGTGGCAGCAGTCAAAATTGCCAACGGCAACGGTTTCCAGTTACATTTCACTGTCCGCCCACTATACGGCGGGTGAACACAATGGCAACCTCTTATTCGGCCGATGAACCGGCGGCCCGCCGCCAGACCGGGAGAGCGCGGGCCTGGGCCGCGGCCTGGCTGGCTGGGACGCTGATGGCCGCCGCCAGCCTGGCGGGGGACGAGCCGCCGCCGGCCGCGACGACGAACTTTGCCGCCCAGGCCCGGCAGGTTTACCTCGAAGCCCGGACGCTCCACGAGAGCTCGCCCACGAATGTCACCGCCGCGTGGCACTTCGCCCGCGCCTGTTTCGACTGGGCCGAGTTTGCCACCAACGACACCCAGCGCGCCGGGCTGGCACACGAGGGCATTGAAGCCGGCCGCTCGCTGGTTGCGTCCGAGCCGAAGCTGGCCGTCGCGCATTATTATCTGGCGCTGAATCTCGGCCAGCTTGCCCGCACCAAATCACTCGGCGCCTTGAAATTGGTGGACGAAATGGAGAAGCAATTCACCATGGCCCGCGAACTCGACCCCCAACTCGATCACGCCGGGCCGGATCGCTGCCTCGGGCTGCTCTACCGGGACGCCCCCGGCTGGCCGGCCAGTCTCGGCAGCCGCAGCAAGGCCCGCCGGCATCTCCAACGCGCGGTGGATCTGTGTCCTGATTTCCCGGAAAACCAGCTCAACCTGATCGAATCGCAACTCCGCTGGGGCGAGCGCAAGCTCGTCGAGCGCGAGCTGCCGCACATCGCCAAAGTCCTGACCCGCGCCCGCGCTGCACTCTCCGGCGACGTTTGGGCTGCGAGCTGGGCCGATTGGGACAAACGCTGGGAGGTCGTTGTCACGAAAGCCGGCTGAGAAAACCGCATGGATTTGCCGCCTGCCTTCACTTCGGTCTGCCTTCGTGCGTCGTGCCTGGCGCTCATCGTGACGCTCCTCGCGGCGTTGCCCGGTTGCGCGCGACTGTCGTCGTCGTCCGGCGCACCTCCTGCTGCCGTTGCCGACGGGCAGCCCCTGGCCGCAACGAATCGGACCAAGCCGTCCAGGCCGCCGCCGGTCAAACCGATTACGCTCGCGCCCACCGTGCTCACGAACCCCCCGCCGCGTTACCCGTTGATCACGCCGTTGGAGAGCGTGTTCGGCCGCGTGGTTTCCGTGAACGCCCAGGCGCAGTTCGTTGTGGTGGATTTCTTTTTCAACAGCCTGCCGTCGCCCGGCCAGCGGCTGGCCGTCTTCCGGCTGGGCCGGCGTGTCGGCGAGGTGCGCGCCTCGGTTTGGGCCAAAGGCGGCCGGATGGCCGCGGACATCCTCAACGGGGACGCGCAGGTCGGCGACGAAGTGCGGGCTGAAGAGCGCACGGAATAGCCATCTTGAATGAGCGCCAACAACTGCTGCTCGCCGAGCTGACCCGCCGCCGCGGCCAGGAACGGCTGAACTGGCTGGTCGCGCAGGCGCGGCAGCGCGAGCCGCTGCCGGCGGAGTTGCGGTCCGCCGCGCATCGTGTCGAGGGCTGCCTTGCGCGCCTCTGGTTCGTGGCCGAACACCGGGCGGGCCGCTGCTGGTTTCGTTGCGATTCCGACTCGACGATCGTCAAGGCGGTGGCCGGCTGTATTTGCGAGTTCTTCACGGGGCTGACGCCTGCGGAAATTCTGGCCGGCGATCTGGCGCCGCTGCACCAGGCCGGTCTGGACCGTCTGCTCACCGCCAACCGGCGCGACGCCCTGTCGCATCTCAGCGCCCGCATCCGGCGTTTTGCGGCCGCGTGTCTGGTGGAAGCCGCTTCAACGCCCGGCGCAACCCAATCCAGCGCCGAAGCGCGCTGGTTCGACGCGCACAATCATCTCCAGGACGACCGTTTTGCCGGCCGGCAGGGGGAACTGGTCGCCGCGTGCCGGCAGGCGGGGGTGGCGCGCATGGTGGTCAACGGCGCGTGCGAAGCCGACTGGCCGGCCGTGGCGGCGCTCGCGCGGCAGTTTCCGGACCTTGTCATTCCGAGCTTCGGTTGTCATCCGTGGTTCATTGACGAGCGGACGCCGCGCTGGCGGGAAACACTCGCGCGGTTCCTTGACGAAACGCCCGGCGCCGTGGTTGGAGAAATCGGCCTGGACCGCTGGAAGCCCGGCCTGGATTACACCGGGCAGGAGGAAGTTTTCTCAGCCCAGCTTGAACTGGCGGCGGAACGCAATCTGCCGGCGAGCCTCCATTGCCTCCAGGCGTGGGGCCGGCTTCATGAATTGCTGCGGGCGGGGCCGTGCCCGCGCCGCGGCGTCCTGCTGCATTCCTACGGCGGCCCGGCGGAGCTGGTCGCGCCGTTGGCGGGGCTGGGCGCGTTCTTCGGTTTTCCCGGCTACTTTCTCCACAAACGCAAACTCCGTCAGCGCGACGTCTTCCGGCAGGTGCCGCCGGACCGCTTGCTGCTGGAAACGGACGCGCCGGATCAGCTCCTGCCCGATGCGGCCAACGGCTTTCCGCTCGCCGCGGCCAATGGCGCGCCGCTGAACCACCCGGCAAACCTCGGCGGGGTTTACCATGGTCTCGCGGCGTTCCTCGGCGAACCCGTGCCGGCGCTTGCCGCGCGCGTCGAGGCGAATTTCACGCGGCTGTTTGGCCCGTTTCTTCGGCCGGCGTAGCGCCGGCGATCCCGCGCACGACCACTCCGGCGGCGACCAGGCCGAAGACGCCCGTCACGAACGCTGCCGTGCCGAGGCCGACGTCGCACTTCAACGGCAGCGCGGCGTCCGCGGTGAGGACATCGGGCTGGCTGCACACGGAACCGTCGGTCTGGGGAAACACCGGCGGCTCGGGCGAAAACACCGCGGTGACGTGAAACGATTGGTTGCCGCGCGGGAAGCCATGATCCTTCCGCAGCCAGCGCCGGACCTGAAACAACAGCCGGTCATGCGAGACCTCGGACAGGTCGGCCGTGCGAATCCGCGTCGGGTCGCGCCGGCCGCCGGCGGCGCCGCAGGTCACGACGGGCAGGCCGCGCTCGCGGCAAAACCCGATCAGGCAGACCTTGTTCGCCACGGTGTCAATGGCGTCGAGCACGCCATCGAAACGCGGGGCGAGGATTTGGCCGGCGTTGGCGGCCGTGAAAAACTCGGCCACCGGCTGCACGACGCAGTCCGGGTTGATGCCGCGCACCCGTTCGGCCATGACTTCGACCTTCGGCCGGCCGAGGGTGGCGTCGAGCGCGGGGAGCTGGCGGTTCAGATTGGAGATGCAGAGGTCGTCGAGGTCCACCAGGGTCAACGCGCCCATGCCGCTGCGGGCCAAGGCCTCCACCGCCCAGGAACCGACACCGCCGAGACCGACGACGCAGACGTGGGCGGCGCGCAAACGCGCCAAGCCGGCCGCCGAGAACAGCCGGGCCACGCCGCTGAAACGCGCCTCATAATCGGTCATTGGCCGAGGGGCTTGGCGGGGGTGAAGGGCTGTTGCGTCGGCGGCTGCAGCGGTTTGATGAGCGGCTCTGGCGGGGCTTTCACGCCGGGCTTATGCGCGGTGTCGAATTCTTCCGGGGTGGGCGCCGAGGGAGTTTGTTCGTTCCATCGCGCGCGATCCGCCAGCAGGAGCATGCCGGCCGGCAGATAGCGGATGCGGCAATTCTGCAAAGGAAACCGGGTTGGCAGGCTGCGGTTGATCAGCATGTCCGCGGCGAAGCGCGACCAGTCATAATCCTTGCCTTGCAGGAGTTCCTTGAGGAAGCGGACATTGGTCGTCAAGGGGCTGAGCAGCAGCCCGGAGACGGTTTGCTGCTCGTCGTTGACGGAGTAGAACGAGTTGGCCGTGTCCGGCGGGTTCTTGAGGGGATTGCCCACATGCACGGGCGCCCAGACGCAGGAACGGTCGCCATACCAGGCCACCGCCCACGGCATGTCGCTCATCAACAACTCGTCCGGCGTGAAGAGCCGGGCGCTCTCCTGAATCCAGGGCGGATAGTAAGGCGGGTAGGTGATCGGAACGGTGCGCGGCGGCAGGAAGTTGAGCAGCATCGGCCCACAGGCGATCACGGCGAAAATCGCGGTGAGAAGCGTCCCCAACTCCGGAATGGGCAGTTCCCGCTGGGAGAGCACGACGTAAAACATCCCGACGCCGAACATGAAAATTGCCGGCGTGAGCAGGACCAGCAGATTCTCGCCGTTGAGGCCGGGGTTGTCGGTGCTGAGGTGCGTCCGTCCGAGCGCCTCCACCACGACAAGCAGCAGCAGGCCTGGCACCACAAACACGCGGAGTCGCTGCAGCGCCTGGCTGCGCAACGGCAGGAACAACGCCGGCAGGAAGAACGCGGCCACCCAGCTTCCGCCGCCCAGCTTGGGGAGATCGTTGCGTGCCATGTCGCCGAGATTCACCAGGAACTTGCGCACGTAGTCGCGCGGCTCCAGCTTGCTTTCGTCCGGCGTCAGCGACCGTTCCAACCGCGCCTCGGGAAACGCCATCGTGCCTTCCTGCAACACGTAGCCCCGCAGGCCGAGGAACGTTCCGCTCACCGCGTAGTTGCGCGCCAGCCAGGGGGTGACGACCACCAGAAACGTCAGCAGGGACAACCCGCACACCAGCCCGCGCCGGCGTTCCAGGAACAGCGCGAGGAACAGCAGCGCCGGCAGCATCAACCAGCCAAAGGAGTAACGCGTCAGCGCGCCGAGGCCCGCGACCAGGCCGGTCAGCATGGCCCAGCGGACGAACCAGCCGGCCGGCCGCTCGGCATCGCGCCCGCCTTCCTCCAACTTCACCAGGCACCAGAGCAGGCCGGTGAAGATGAGCATCAGCAACATCGTGGGCAGGCCGGACACGCTGAACTGCCAGAGCAGGTCGGACCCCAGCAGCACGATGGCGGTGACCCAGGCCGCGGGTTCGTCGAACAGCTTGCGGGTGAGCCGGAACACCAGCCAGACGGTCAGGAAAAACAACGCCTGGTTGAACATCGCGATCAGGAACTCCGGCTGGTAGAACCAGAAGCCCAGGTCCATATCGTAGTTGAACGGCAGCACTTTCATCAGCCCGGCCAGCACAAGCGGATACACCGGCGGGTTGTTCAGGTCTGGTTGCGGGGCATGACCGAGACGGGCGGCGGCGCCAAGTTTTTCGCCGACCAGATGCAGCGCCAGCGGGGTGATGGACTCGGTGGTGAACCCCTCGCCGCGGGCGAGGTTCCGCGCCACCTGGGCCGCGTCCATCGCCTCGGGGTTGTTGAAATTCTTGTAGGACTGCAGGTCGTAAAACACGGTGACCGTCGCCAGGATCAGAAAGAAGGCGATCAGCTTCACCACCTTCACGCCTTTGCCGACCTCCAGCGTGTAAATCATCTCCTGCGTTCTTGGCATTGGCATAACGAAAATCCCGCTTGCGACAGCGGACGGATCGCGCCCGCGCTAAAATCCTTCCAAGTGATACACGTGCAGCTTGCGGTGCAATGTGCGCCGGCTGACACCCAAATTCTTCGCCGCGAGAGTGCGGTTGCCCCGGGCTTCTTGCAAGGCGCGAATGATGAGCTGCCGCTCCGCCTCCTCGAGGGTCAGCGCCTGCTGTTCGAGGAGTGACTTCGTCCCGGCGGGTCCGGGCGGTTCCGCGCCGCGCACGTTCGGCGGCAGGTCGCGCAACGCGATCTTGTCGCCCCGGCACAACGCGACGGCACCTTCGATGGCGTTGCGCAGTTCGCGGACGTTGGCCGGCCAGGCGTAATTGACCAGCGCCTGGAGCGCGTCCACCGTGAAATCCGTCACCGCCTTGCCGTATTCGCCGGCGATTTCCTTCAGGAAATGCAGCGCCAGCAACGGCACGTCGCCGGGCCGCTCGCGCAGCGGCGGGAGCCACAGCTCGACCACCCGCATCCGGAAATAGAGGTCCTCGCGGAACGTGCCCGCCTTGACCATCGCGGACAGGTTCTTGTTCGTCGCGGCGATGAGCCGCACGTCCACGGAGATGGTTTTGTTCGCGCCCACGCGCTCGAAACTGCGCTCACCGAGCACGCGCAGCAGCTTGACCTGCGTGCTGGCGTCAATCTCGCCAATTTCATCCAGGAACAGCGTGCCGCCGTCGGCCTGCTCGAACCGCCCGATCCGCCGCTCGTTCGCGCCGGTGAACGCGCCCTTCTCGTGGCCGAACAGCTCGCTCTCCAGCAACGACGGCGCCAGCGCCGCGCAATGCACCGTCACCATCGGCTGGCGGGCGCGCGGACTGAGCTGGTGAACCGCCCGCGCCACCAGCTCCTTGCCGGTGCCGCTTTCGCCCTGGATCAGCACGGTCGCCGGCGTGGGCGCCACCTGTTTGATCACCTCGAAAACCTCCTCCATCGCGGACGACTGGCCGATCAGCCGCTCCAGCCCGAACTTCGCGTCGAGCTGCTGGTGCAGCGCTTCGTTTTCGGCTTCGAGCTTGTGCTGGCGCAACGCGCGGGCGATGCGCATTTCCAGCTCGTCAATTTGCAGCCGGCCCTTGGCGATGTAGTCATCCGCCCCGCGGCGCATCGCATCGACCGCCAGTTCCTCCGAGCCGTAGGCGGTCATCAGAATGCAGATCGGCGGTTGCGACAGCGACTTGGCCCGCGTGATGAGCTTCATGCCGTCTTCCTTCGGCAGGCGGAAATCGGACAGCACCACGTCGAACCGCTCCTTTTCGAGCAGTTGCAGCGCGGTGGCCACGTCCTCGGCGAGATACACGTCAAAACGGTCCTCCAGCGCGGCGCGCAGCCCTTCGCGCGTCGGCTTCTCGTCGTCCACAATGAGCAGCATCGGTTTGGCGTCCATCGGCGGGCGCCAGTGAAGCAGAAACGCGGCGCAATGAACACCCGGAATTTGCCCGCCGGCGGGAAAACGGGCGCCGCGCCGGGCGGCGGGAAAACCGGCGGCGGATTCCCGGCGTTGCAAAGCCGGACGGTTTGCCTACACTCTCGCCCCGGCCGGCAACCGGCGGTTGCCGGCCGCAACACCAGCATGGCCCTGATTGTCCAGAAATTCGGCGGCACCTCGGTTGGCAGCCCCGAACGCATCAAGAACGTCGCCGCCCGCGTGGCGCAACACCGCGCCCGTGGCGACCGGCTCGTCGTCGTCGTTTCCGCCATGAGCGGCGTTACCGACCAGCTCATCCGGCTCGCCAAGGACATCACCCCGCTGCCCGCCGAGCGGGAGATGGACATGCTCCTGGCCACCGGCGAGCAGCAGACCATCGCGTTGACCGCCATCGCGCTCCAGGCGATCGGCGTGGCGGCGGTGTCGCTCACCGGTGCGCAGGCCGGCATCACCACCGACGGCGTCCACACCAAGGCGAAGATTCAGCACATCACGCCGAAGCAGGTCCACGCCTGGCTCGACAGCGGGCACGTGGTCATCGTCGCCGGTTTCCAGGGCCAGACGCCGGAGGGCCAGATCACCACGCTGGGCCGGGGCGGCTCGGATCTGACGGCCATTGCGCTGGCGTCGGCGCTGAAGGCCGACCTCTGCCAGATTTACACGGACGTGGACGGCGTTTACACCGCCGACCCGCGCGTGGTGCCCACCGCCCGCAAGCTGGATGAAATTTCCTACGACGAGCTGCTTGAGCTGGCCGGGGCCGGCGCGAAGGTGATGCAGCTCCGCTCGGTGGAATTCGCCAAAAAGTTCGGCGTCATTTTTGAAGTCCGCTCCAGCATGAACGACCACCCAGGAACGATTGTGAAAGAAGAAACCCGGAGCATGGAGGACGTCGTGATCCGCGGCGTGTCCCTCGACCGCAACCAGGCCAAGTTCACCCTCACCGGCGTGCCCGACCGTCCTGGCGTGGCCGCCCGCGTGTTCAAGGCGCTGGCCGACGCCGCCATCAACGTGGACATGATCGTGCAGAACATCAGCCACGGCGACGGCGCGCCCACCACCGACCTTTCCTTCACCGTGGACAAGCCGGACCTCGCCAAGGCGCAGAAGGTGATCACCGGCCTGCAGGGCGAAGCGGGTTACCGGCAACTGCTGGTCAACGAGAAGATTGCCAAGCTGTCCATCGTCGGCGTTGGCATGCGCAGCCACTCCGGCGTCGCGGCGAAGATGTTTGAAACGCTCGCGAAGGCCGGCGTGAACATTGACATGATTTCCACCAGCGAGATCAAAATCTCCGTGGCCATTGACGGCGCCCGCGCGGAACTCGCCGCGCAGTCCGTCCACACCGCCTTCCTCGGCTGAGCCTCACCACTGCCGCAGGCGGAAAAACCACGGCGCCTTCCACAGCGAGTAAGGACCCGTCCAGTTTGTGCCCGTCAGAATACGGCTGTTGGGTTGGAAGGGACCACCAGCGCGGAAAGCGATTTCGATTTCGAAACAACGTCCTGGCGCCGTCCAACTCAACTGCGGATGACTGCCCGTGGCATCCAACTGGCCGAATAACTTTGGCGCCATCAGCGGCGGTCGTGCGTCTGTAACCACGAACAGGCCGCGCAGGCCAAAGTTCGCCAAATCCTCCAGCGGCTGAAACCAACTCACCAGTTCCAGGTTGCGGAACACGATGTAACCCTGGTCGCTGAGCAGGTCGCCGTCGCTGATCGGCCCGAGCACCTTGTCGTTAAACCCTTCCTCCGTGGAGAACCACACCTCGCCGCTGGGCCAGACGTAAAACGCATCCAGCCCGTAATCATGCCCCGGTTGGTCCGGGCTGAATTTTGCCAGCAAACTGGCGTTCGTGCGGCGGATCGCGCCCTGGTCGGAAAGGAGGTCGCCGTGACCCAGCGTGACGCCCTGGCGTTCGGAAAACTGGTCCTGCCGGATGGAAAAGAGAATTTCCCCGCTGTCGAGCACCTGCACCGCGTCCAGACCGGCGTCAGGCACCATCGGCATCAGGCCGAACTTCGCGGTCAAATCCTGGTTCCGCTTCACGATCGCACCGTTTTCCGAAAGCAAATCCCCCTCCTGCAACGCGCCGAGCGTCGAGCTGCTGGCGTTGTCCGCGAGCGAGAACAACGCCGTGCTGCCGGGCGCCAGCTCGAACGCAGTCAGGCCGATCTTCGCCGCCGTGGCCGGCGGCAGACCGAGCCGGCTTAACATGTTCGTGCGCCACTTCACCACGCCGCCGCGGTCCGACAGCACGTCGCCGCCGGTGAGGCGGTTGGTCAGCAAGAACGCATCCGGCGTCATGCCGGCGGTCGTGGTGAACCAGATTTCCTGCAACGGCGCGGCGCGAAGCTGCAAATGGTAAAACTGCGCCGGCGTGCCGTTTGTCTCGTCCACATCCACGGCCAGCATCGGCCAGAGCCGGCCTGGCGGGCCGACGACGTTGGTGAAGCCGGTGGTCTTGGTCGCACCGTTGTGCGTGATGTCGAGGTTCATCGTCAGCTTTTGCATCAAGGCAACTTCCCCGCTGGCCGAATAATCGCCTTCGCCGCTGACGCGATAGGAACCGTTCGCGCCAGAACCAACCTGGCAGTTGACGTTGAACAAGTGATACGAGGTGGTGAGCGGCCCGGCGGTGACGAGCACGAGATCGAAGCTGCCGCGCAGCGGTTGCGGCAACGAGAGGTGGTCGCACACCGGGCAATCGTCCAGCAGCGTGCTGCCTTCGAGCAGCCGGTAGTGCCAGCGCTGAAGCTCCGGCAGCGCGATCAGGTGCAACTCCAGATGCCGCGATGGCGTCGTGAGGCCGTTGGAAATCACGTCGCCTTCCAGCGTGATGTCAATGCCCGGCCAGTCGCGGACGACGGGTTGCGCGTCCGCCTGCAAAACCGCGCTGCCCCAGAGCGGGATGAACGTGTTCAACGTCATTTGCTGTTGCGGCGGCAGTGTGCGTCCGCCCCAGCGATACGTGCCGTTGCCGCTGATCACCAGCCCCGGTACCTGCGCGTTGGGCGTGTCCAGTTGTAGATCGGAAATCTGATAGGTACTCCAGTCCAACGGCCCCACGACCGATGTCAGGACAAACGTCCCTTCCATCGGCACGGTGTTCGTGGTGGTGACCGGCGCCGGCGGAACGGCGTTCGTGTCGGTCGTGATGACGGTCAGCGTGCTGCCGCGCACGAGCCGGTAGAGCTGGCCGTCGCCCCAAGTGTGCGCCGCGAGCAGCAACGTTGCGCAAAGAACCAAGCCGAAACGTTTCATGGTCGGTCAAGCAGTTGACCCACTTCTACCACGTCGCCCGGCGGGCCGCCACGATCAAAGCGCCCGTGCCGTTGCCGGCGGGCCGGACTTCAGCCGGCTTTCGGGTGATGCGGCCGGAAGAGGCGTTTCCGGTTGGCGGTCAGATACCAGACGATGAGGACGTTGATCACCAGAATCACGAGCACGCCGGCCCGGAAATGCTGCACCAAACCGGCCACCTCCACCGGAATGAAGAACGCCGTCTCGCCGATGGCCAGCCAGCCCGCCCACCACGTCCGCCGCATCAGGCCGAAGCTTTCCGTGAACAACAGCAGGCTGTAAAGCAGCGTGCCGGACGCGATGGAGCGCAGGTGCGCGGACGTGACCAGATCGAGCCTCTCGCCCAATAGCGCCCAGAACCGCTGCTCCGGGTCCTGGCGCAGATGCCGCAGCAGTTCCTCCAATTGCGTCTTCAAATTCTCGCCCAGCAGGCTGTAGGCGCCCACCGCCAGCCCCAGCAACAGCAGCGCCTTGCCCAGCTTGACGAGGATGACGGTGTAAAGGCCGGGCGCACGGCGCTTCAGCAGCGCGGGTTTCGCGGTTTCAGCCATCTAGCGAATTTTCTCCAGCAGCCGCGGTAGCAGTTCGCTGATCTTCACCCGCGTCTGCTGCATGGAATCGCGCTCGCGCAGCGTCACGGTGTCGAGCAGTTCCGGTTTTTCGCCCAGCGTGTCGAAGTCAATCGTCACGCCGAACGGCGTGCCCGCTTCGTCCTGCCGGCGGTAGCGCCGGCCGATGGCGCCGGCCTCGTCGTAAAACACCGTCAAATGCGGCCGCAGCAGGTCGCGCACCTCGCGCGCCTTCTTGACCAGCTCTGGCTTGTTCTTGAGCAACGGGAACACGCCCACCTTCACCGGCGCGATGCGCGGATGGAACCGCATCACGACGCGCGTTTCCGCCTTGCCCTTCTCGTCGGTCGTCTGCTCCTCGGCGTAGGCGTTTGCGATCAACGCCAGGATCAGCCGGTCCACGCCGGCCGACGGTTCGATGACGTGCGGCACGTACCAGCCCTTGGCCAGGCTGTCGGCGTCGGCGCGTGCCTGGTTGTCAATCTGCTCCTGCTTCTCGTCCGGCTTCGCCATTTTCGTCAGGTACTTCCGCCGGTTTTCAAAATACCGCCGCCAAAGCTCGTCCTGCTTCGCCTTGTCGAGCTTCGCCCAGGCGTTCTTCAACTCCTCGTCGAAGACCGTCATCGGCTTGCCGGCGAACCGCTGGTGCTGCGAAAGGTCGAAGTCGCTCCGCGCCGCGATGCCCTCCAGTTCCTGCGTGCCGAAGGGGAACTTGAACAGGATGTCCACGCAGGCCCGCGCGTAATGCGCCAGCTCCTCCGCCTTCTGCCAGTATTCCTCCAGCGTCGTCCGCGGCAGGCCGATGTCCTCGTAGAATTTGATCCGCTGCTCGACCCAGTATTTATGCCAGACTTCCCAGCCCCAGTCCGGCTGCGGCTCGATGCCGGGCTGGCTGAAGTCGAGGTCCGCCACGCGGGCGACGCGGCCGCAAAGCGCCTCGATGGCCTCGTCCGGCTTGATGAAAAACTCCAGCTCCATCTGCTCGAACTCGCGCGAGCGGAAGGTGAAGTTGCGGGGCGTGACCTCGTTGCGGAACGCCTTGCCCGTTTGGGCGATGCCGAACGGCACCTTCTGCCGCGAGGTTTCGAGCACGTTCTTGAACTGCGCGAAAATCGCCTGCGCGGTTTCCGGCCGCAGGTAAGCCACGCTGTCCTCGTCGGCCACGGGTCCGACATAGGTCTTGAACATCAGGTTGAACGGGCGGGGATCAGTGAGTTTTACACCACTCTCAGGGTGGAAGTCGATTGAATCGGAAACGGTGTAAGCTCTCTCACCTTTGAGTTGCGGCTGAGTGATTCCCCGTTGCTCGTAGAACTTTATAGCTTGCTTCCGAGCGGACTCCGCTGGTTTACCCTGAGCAACCAATACCTCAAACGGTTCTGGCGATTCATCATAGACGGTAGTTGTGTCTTCGACGAACGTCTTAAGTTCTTCCTTTGTGGCCTGACCTTCCTTGATGGCCTCATGTGCGAGGTGACTCATCGTCACTGCGTTAGGATTGCTGGGGTCTGGTCCACCGCTGACCGCACCACTCCACGCGTAGACGACTCCGCTTTGCGGTTCAACCTGATCGGCTCTGACACGTTTTTTCGTAAGCGGGCATTCCCGCATCAAATCGGCGAACGTATCCACATGCCCCGACGCCTTCCAGATTTGCGGGTGCATGATGATGGTCGCTTCGAGGCCGGCCACGTCGTCCCGCTGGTGGACCATCGTGCGCCACCAAGCATCCTTGACGTTACGCTTCAGCTCGGCGCCCAGCGGGCCGTAGTCCCAAAATCCGTTGATGCCGCCGTAGATTTCCGACGACTGGAAAATGAAGCCACGGCGCTTGCACAGGGAGACGATCTTCTCCATCAACTCGTTTGTTTTTGGCTCGGCCATAAGGACGCGCAGTGTCGGCGAGCCGCGCCCCGGCTGTCAAGGAAGCCGCGGCCGGCGAAAGGCCCGCCCGGAGCGCCGCCGCGCCACCGTCGGGTATGGGGGCGCAACCTGACACGACCGTCGGAGCGCCGGCTTCCAGCCGGCTTGCGCGGTGCTCGGTTCATCGGAACGTGCCGTTCGCGACACGGTCCCAAGCCGGCTGGAAGCCAGCGCTCCCGTTTTCGGGCATTGCCGGGCGGCAGTGTCAAATTGCGCCCGGACAGCGGCCTTCGGAAGAAAACTCGTTGTGCCGCTCCGCCGGCGGTGCTAGCCTCCGCGCGTTGACCAAGAAATGACGTAATTCACCATGAAAACGACTTCCACCTTTCCCCGTCTCGGCGCCTTGATTCTGGGCGCGTTGTTGACCGTGCCCGCGCTGTTTGCCGCCGATGTCGAACCCGGTTTCACCAGCCTTTTCAACGGCACGGACCTCACCGGCTGGGAAGGCGAGCCGACGCTGTGGTCGGTGCAGGACGGCGCGATCACCGGCAAAACGAGCAAGGAGCATCCCGCCAAGAGCAACACGTTCCTGATCTGGAAGGGCGGCACGGTGGGGGACTTCGAGCTGCGGTGCTCCTTCAAACTGGTGCCCGGCAGCGCGGACGGCTTCGCCAACTCCGGCGTCCAGTATCGCAGCAAGATTTTCGATCCCAGCTATTGGGTCGTGGGCGGCTACCAGGCGGACATGGAGGCGGGGCCGACCTACACGGGCATTCTGTATGAGGAACGCGGCCGCGGCATCCTCGCCCAGCGCGGCCAGATGGTGGACATCGAGCCGGACGGCAAGCTTCGCGTGATCGGCACGATGGGTGAGTCTGCGGAAATCCAGGCGCTGATCAAGAAAGAGGACTGGAACGACTACGTCATCATCGCCCGCGGCAACCACCTGACGCACATCATCAACGGCCGCGTGACGGTGGACGTGACCGACGACCAGGCATCCAAGGCGGCGAAGACCGGCATCCTCGCGCTCCAGCTCCACGCCGGCCCGCCGATGATGGTTCAGTTCAAAGACATCCGGATCAAGCAGTATTGACCGGCGTGGAACGCGCTCGTCGTCCGGTGGCGGCGAGCGGGTAAAGCGCCCGGTGGGTTTCCTGCCGGATCGGCGGAAACGCTGCCTGGCGACTCAAGCCTACGTGGCTGGCAAGTCAGCTTCCCGCAGCCTCGGGAATCGCGGCTTGACGGCCGGCCGTTCCCAAACCAACGATGGGTGCATGACCACCCAGGTTTCGATTTCGCAACGCAGCGGCGACGAGGAGAGTTGGGAGGCACCGTCGTTATGTGCGGGGAGGCCATGCCGGCAAGGCCGGGCTGTTGGCGGAAGGCGGTTCGTCGGCGTCCTGGCCGGGTTGTGTGTGGCGGTGCGCGTTTCGTCCGCAGAGGTCGTTCCGCCTGACACCAATCTCACGGCGCGCGAAACGGCGATCGTGGCCGCCGTGCGCGCGGAAGCCGCGCCGCAATTTCACGGCGCGCAGGTGTTCGGCGTCTGGCCGCGCACGCCGCTGCTGCAATCGCTGGCGGTCACCGGCCAGCAGCCGATGCGCTTTGTCGCCCGGCATTTGCCCGCCGGACTGAAGCTCGATGCGCATTCCGGAATCATCGCCGGCTCATTGGCGCGGCCGGGCAAATACCGGTTCCGCGTGATGGCTGAGAACGCGGTCGGCAAGGCGGAGGCGGATTTCAGAATCGTTTGCGGCGACACGCTCGCGCTCACGCCGCCGCTGGGCTGGAACAGTTACGACGCCTTCGGCGACAACGTCGTCGAATCCGAAGTGCTGGCGAACGCCCGTTATATGGCGGAAAAAATGCAGCCGTTCGGCTGGGACACGATCGTCGTGGATTATTGCTGGTCCGATCCCGGCGCGCACGACAACAACCGCAACGCCCGCGCCAACGCGCCGCTGGCCGCCGATCAATTTGGCCGGTTGCTGCCGGCGCCGAATCGCTTCCCCTCCGCCACGGACGGCGCGGGTTTCAAGTCGCTGGCCGACACCATTCATGCGATGGGTTTGAAATTCGGCATCCACGTCATGCGGGGCATTCCGCGCAACTCCGTCAAGGCGAACCTGCCCATCGAAGGTTCCCGTTTCACGGCGGCCGACGCCGCTGATACCAACGACCGATGCGATTGGTGCCCCGACATGTTCGGCGTCACCAACAATGCCGCCGGCCAGGCGTGGTATGACTCGTGCGCCCGGCTGTGGGCGGGGTGGGGCGTGGACTACATCAAGGTGGACGACTTATCCAGTCCGTATCATAAGGCCGAAATCGAAATGATCCGGCGCGCGATTGACCGTTGCGGGCGCAGCATCGTGTTCAGCACGTCGCCCGGCGAAACGCCGATTGCCGAGGCCGCGCACATGATGACGCACGCCAATCTCTGGCGCGTTTCGGGAGATTTTTGGGACAACTGGAAATCGCTCGACCACGAGTTCACGCTCGCCGCGCGCTGGCAGAAGTTCGTCGGACCCGGCCATTGGCCGGACGCGGACATGCTGCCCCTCGGACACCTGTCTATCAATCATCGGTCCGTCGGTGGCGATCGCTGGACCGCGTTTACGCGCGACGAACAGCTCACGCTGCTCTCATTTTGGTGCCTGTTGCCGGCACCGTTGATGGTGGACGCCAATTTGCCGGACAACGATGCGTGGACGCTGGCGTTGCTCACCAATCCGGAGGTGCTCGCCGTGGATCAAGATTCACTCGGAGCCGCCGCAAAGCTGATCGTCGCGAAAAATGGCTTTGAAATCTGGGCCAAGCCGCTGCACGACGGCTCGCACGCGGCGGGCATTTTTAATCGCGGCCGATCCGTGGATTTTGACGAATCCAGCGCGCTTTACAAAAGTCCGCTCCTCAACCGCGACACCCCGGGAAACAGTGTGGATCTGGATCTGGACATCACCGGGGCGAAAAAACTTTGGCTGGTGGTGGACGACGGCGGCGACGGCTATGATTGCGATCACGCTGACTGGCTGAACCCGCGGCTTGCCGGTCCAGCCGGCGAAACCAACCTGACGCAAATCAAATGGAACTCGGCGACTGCAGGGTGGGGGGCGGTGAGACTTGACCGCAGCGTCGCTGGCAGTCCATTGAACGTCGGCGGAAAGGATTACACGGACGGCATCGGGACGCATTCCACCTCGATCATAGAATATGCTCTGCCGCCTGGTTTTACGCGTTTCAAGGCGCGGGCGGGGCTGGACCGAAGTGGTGTGTCGCAAAACCGTCCTGGCGCATCGGTGCATTTTCTGGTCTTCACACACGACCCGCGGGTGGTGCCGGCTGCCGCGACGGTCAGTCTTGATTTTCAACAACTCGGACTTTCCGGCCGGCATCAGGTCCGCGATCTCTGGCGGCGGCAGGACTTGGGCAAACAAACGCGCTTTGCCGCGGAGTTGCCGCCGCACGGTTGCGTCATGCTGCGGGTGAAGTGATGTCCGCGGCGCAAGGTTGCGTCAGGTCCGTATCGAATTTGAAGAATAAGATGACCACCATGAAAACGATCATCGCGCTGTTGGGACTGTGTATCGCCGCGTGCGCGGCGCCGTTGCCGACACCGGAGCAGCTCGCCTGGCAGAAGCTCGAATTGACGATGTTCTGCCATTTCGGCGTGAACACGTTCACCGACCGCGAATGGGGCGAAGGCACGGAGCCGGAAACGGTTTTCAATCCGACCGATCTTGACTGCCGGCAATGGGTGAGCGCGGCCAAAGCCGCCGGGTTCAAACTGATGATCCTGACGGCGAAGCACCACGACGGCTTCTGCCTGTGGCCGTCCAAATTCACCGAACACAGCGTAAAGCATTCGCCGTGGAAGCACGGCGCGGGCGACGTGGTGGGCGAGTTCGTCACCGCCTGCCGCGAGCAGGGCATGAAGGTCGGCCTTTACCTTTCGCCGTGGGACCGGCACGAGAAAACCTACGGCACGGAGGCCTACAACGATCACTTCTGCAACCAGCTTACCGAACTGCTGACGAACTACGGCGTGATTGACGAGGTGTGGTTCGACGGCGCGTGCGGCGAAGGACCGAACGGTAAAAAGCAGGTTTACGCCTGGCCGCGTTACTACGCGCTGATCCGGAAACTTCAGCCCCACGCCCTGATCGCCATCTCCGGGCCGGACATCCGCTGGGTCGGCAACGAGTCGGGCGTCGCCCGCGTCGGCGAATCGAGCGTGCAGACGCGCGACGGCAAGGCCGTCTGGTATCCCGCCGAATGCGACGTTTCGATCCGGCCGGGGTGGTTCTACCACACCAGCGAGGACGGCAAGGTGAAGAGTCTCGCGCAGTTGATGGACATCTATTTCGAGTCTGTCGGCCGCAATTCGGACCTGCTGCTCAACGTGCCGCCGGACCGTCGCGGCCAGTTCGCCGCGCCGGACGTGGCGCGGTTGCGCGAATTTGGTGCGGCCGTTCGCAACCTGTTCACCAACGAAATCGCGCGCGGCACGGCCAACCAGCTCGTCGAATTCGGGGGCGAACGAATCTTCAACCTAGGCAACGTGCAGGAAGACATCGCGCACGGCGAGCGGATGCGGGCCTACCACATCGAGGTCCGGCAGCAGGGCGCGTGGCGAACCGTGGCCCGCGGCACCATCATCGGCCAGCGCAATCTGCTTCGTCTTCCCGACATCACGGCGGACGCGGCGCGGCTGGTGGTGGACCGCAGCGAGGGCGATCCGATGGTCACGTGGTCGCTGTATCGCGCCATACCCATTGGCGCGTGGGCGAAAACAAGTGGCCTGTCGCTTACGACGGGGAAGCCCGCCGTCGCCTCGAATGTCCACGGCAACAGCACCGAGTTTGGCGGCGACAAGGCGGTGGACGGCGACCGCGACACGCGCTGGGCCACGTCCGACGAGACGCGTGCGTGCTGGTTGGAAGTGGACTTGCTGAAGGAGGAAAACCTCGGCCGCCTCGGCATCGCGGAGCTGACGCCGCGGATCACGAGATTCCAGCTCGAATACCGCACCGACCCCACCGCGCCGTGGCACGTGGCGTTCGCCGGCGGCAAGGCGGGCACGGATTTCCACGCCAGCTTCCCTTTGGTGAAGGCGCGTTACGTGCGACTGAACATTCTCGACGCCAGCTTCGCGCCGACGATCTGGGAATTTGACCTGTTCCCGCCGGCGCCAAGCCGGAAATAAAGCCGTGGGTTGGTCAGATCTGCCAGACATCACCTGCCACTCTCATCGAACGGAAGAAACTCACCTATGAATGCGGAACCTCGTCTGAATCGCCGTGATTTTTTGCGGAACGCCGCGCTGGCGGCCGCCGCGCTGCCGTTGGTGACCGCCGTCGCCGAGCCGCCAGCAACCGGCACGCCCGGCCGGCCCAAGGTCGGCTGCCTGAGCTGGTGTTTTCACGATCTGACGCCGGCCGCCGATCCGGAGCCGGCCATTGACATCATCGGCGAACTGGGGTTCGACGGCGTCGAGTTGATCGTGACCGCGCGCCGCGATCTCAAGGATTTCTGGACGGACGCGCGGCTCGCCCGGCTCAGGCAGAAACTTGACCGGCACCGCCTGCAGGTGTCGCAATTCGTCATCTTTCAGCCGGTGGTCGAGGACCTCTCCAGCACACGACCCGACGAGCAGAACCAGGCTTTGGATTACTTCGAAGCCGGGTGCAACATCGCGCGGAAGCTCGATGCGCCGATCATCAATATCGTGGCGCCGTGGGCGCGGGAATTGAGAGGGCCGGATGACTATCTGCCGCGTTTTTACGAGATTGAACATCCCGCGCCGGGGCAGAAGTTTCACATTGAAATCGCGCCGGACTTCGACTGGGAGCGCGTGTGGAACGCCTACGTCGAAACCACGCGGGCCTGCCTGGCGCGCGCGAAGGCGCACGGGCTGAGGTTCTCCATCGAGCAGCACACGCACTGCCTGGTGCCGGAGGCCGCGTCCTTTTTGCGGCTGTGGGACCAGATCCGCGATCCCGACCTGGGTTACAACCTCGACGCGGGCTGGACGCTGTTGCAGCGCGAATACCCGCCCGTGGCCGTTTACAAGGTCAACCGCCATTTGATGAATCTCCACATGCGGGACATAGACGGCCTGATGCGGCGGTTTCCGCCCGTGGGCGAGGGCGTGATGGATTTTCAAGCGATAGTCCAGGCGTTGAAACGCACCGGCTTCAACGGCTTCGCGTCACTGGAGCAGGACAAGCATCCGGGTGACCGCGACATGAAGGAAACCTGTCGTTACTACTTGCGGATGATGCGCGACTACATCGGCTAGTCCGCCCGCGCGCCCGCCTGAACGCGTCCGCTCCGGCCGAACCGCGCGCCGGCACGGCGCGCGCCCGCACACGGACAAGTTCAAATGAAAAGGTCCTTGCACTTTCCTTATTCTTGCGTTATAGGCTTCCGCGTTGCCGGCGCAACAGCGGTGACCGGTTCAGAAAATATCATCTCGCAGTGATTGAACATGCGAGGCTTACAAGAGGCATAATGGCTTTGGTTGGCGCACACACATGGTATGACCGTCGGGCGGGGCGTGGAATGTCGGCAGGACGTTCGACGGACTGGGCGGAAAGTCGTTCCGAACCACCGGCGAAACCCACGGCCGGCGGGGTCGTTCTCGCCTTTGCCCGCCTGCTGAAAATCCGCATCGTTTTCATGGTGCTCGTCTCCTGCAGCATCGGCTTGATCCTGGCCAGCGGCGGGCACGCGGCGCCGGCGTTGATGGCGGAGACACTGCTGGGCACGGCGCTGCTGGCGGGCGGCGCGTGCGCCCTGAACCAATACCAGGAGCGCGAATGGGACGGCCGCATGGAGCGGACCCGCAGCCGGCCGTTGCCCGCCGGACTGATCCCCGCGCAGCCCGCGCTGGTCTTCAGCGCTGGCCTCGTGCTGGCCGGTGTCGCAGTGCTCGCGCTGCGGGTGAACTTACTAACGGCATCGCTCGGCCTGCTGACCGTCGTGCTTTACAATTTTGTCTATACACCGCTGAAGCGCCGCACCTGGCTCAACACGCCGGTGGGCGCCATTCCGGGAGCGATCCCGCCGATGATGGGATGGGCGGCGGCGACGAATCACCTGACCGCCGGCGCCTGGTTTCTGTTCGCGATGGTGTTCCTGTGGCAGCACGTGCATTTCTATGCGATCGCGTGGCTGTTTCGTGACGATTACCGGCGGGCGGGCTTTCGCATGTTGCCGGCGGTCGAGGCGAACGGGGACCGGACGTTTCACCAGCTCCTGTTTGCCGCGTCGGCGCTGCTGCCGGTGTCGCTGCTGCTGGCGGGCTTGGGGCTGGCCGGGCCGGCTTATGTCTGCGGCGCGGTCATCCTGGGAACGGGAATGCTGGCCGCCGGCATTGGTTTGTATCGCTCCCGTTCGCTGCGGGCGGCGCAGGTGGTGATGTTCGCGTCCATCTGGTATCTGCCCGTGCTGCTGGGAATGATCATCCTGGATTTGTATCTTTGAGAGGTAAGGAACTGAAGTTACCATGACGATGACGAATGCCGTGATGAGTGCCATGGGCGGGCAAATGCATCATCACACGTCGGTATTCAACGCTCAAACCCCCCAGGCCCAATCCATCGCGAATCTGTTCTACATTGACCTGGCCATCGCCGCCGTGATTTTCCTCACGGTTACCGCGCTGGTCATCGCCGCGGTCATTCGCTTCCGCGCGCGCCCCGGCGATGGCGAGCCTTACCAGGATCCGGGGAATCCGAAATTGGAGACGCTCTGGACCGTGGTTCCGGCCCTGATTCTGCTCTTCCTCCTGGTCCTGACGGCCCGCGCCATGTTCATCGTGAACCCGCCCGTGGGCACGCGGAAACCGGACGTCATCGTCGTGGCGCACCAGTGGTGGTGGGAGTACCGCTACCCCTCGTCCGGCGTCGTCACCGCCAATGAACTCCACATGCCGGCGGGCACCAACTGGCTGCTCGGCATCCAGTCGGCCGACGTGATCCACGATTTCTGGGTGCCGGATCTCGGCGCGAAGATGGATGCCATCCCCGGTCATCCCAATGTCCTCTGGATCACTCCCCAAAAAACCGGCACCTACCTGGGCACCTGCGCGGAATATTGCGGGGCGGAACATGCGATGATGGGCATCCGCGTGATCGTGCAGCCGCCGGAGGAGTTTGCGCAATGGGAGAAGGCACAACTCCACGCGCCGGCGCCGCCGGTTGCAGCCGCCGCCGTGCGCGGGGCCGGGCTGTTTGAAGAGAAGACCTGCATGAACTGTCACAACATTGCCGGGACAAAGGCCCGGGCGCTGGTTGGGCCGGACCTGACCCACCTGGCGGACCGCGACACGATCGGCTCCAATCTGATCGCCAACAACCTGACAAATCTAGCGCAGTGGATCGCCGACCCGCAGTCCCTCAAACCGGGCTGCAACATGCCGAACCTGCGGTTGAGCGGGGCGGAGGCGGAGGACATTGCCGTTTACCTGGAGAGTTTGAAATGAGCGAGGCGTCCCAATCCCACGCCACCATCACGTCGCTCGCGGACATCAAGGAATACCGCGGGCTGCTGAGCTGGGTGGCATCCATTGACCACAAGCAGATCGGCATCATGTATGTCGTCTCCGCCTATTTCTTCCTCTTTGTCGGGGTGGTGGAGGCCTTGATCATGCGCCTGCAACTCATCCGGCCGAACAACCATCTCATCTCGCCGGAGACCTATGACCAGCTATTCACGATGCATGGCACGACCATGGTGTTCCTCATGGCGATGCCGCTTCTCTTTGGGTTCTCGGTCTATCTGGTGCCGCTGATGATCGGCGCGCGGGACATGGCGTTCCCGCGGCTGAACGCGCTCGGCTTCTGGCTCTATTTCTTCGGCGCGCTGATGCTCTACTTCAGTTTCATGGCGGGTGGCGCGCCGGCGGCGGGGTGGTTCGGTTACGCGCCGTTGACGGAGAAGAGCTACTCGTTTGACCACGGCATTGATTACTGGGCGCTCAGCCTGCTGGTCATGGGCGCCGGCTCGGTCGCCACGGGCATCAACCTCATTGTCACCGTGCTCACGTTGCGGGCGCCGGGAATGACGCTCCGCCGGCTGCCCTTGTTTGTCTGGATGGTGTTCATCAACGGCATTCTGGTCGTGCTGGCGATGCCGCCGCTCAACGCGGCGCTGGTGATGATCCTCGCGGACCGGCTGTTGAACACGCATTTTTTCACGCCGGCCACGGGCGGTTCCGCGCTGATGTGGCAGAACTATTTTTGGATGTTTGGCCACCCGGAGGTTTACATCCTCGTGCTGCCTGCCTTCGGGGTGATTTCCGAGGTCATCCCCGTGTTTTCGCGCAAGGTCATGTATGGCTACGGGCTGATGGCAACCTCGACCGTGGCCATTGCCTTTCTTAGCTTTGGCGTGTGGCTGCACCACATGTTCGCCACCGGGCTGGGATTTGCCATCCTCTATCTCTTTGCCGCCAGCAGCATGTTGATTGCCGTGCCCACTGGCATCAAAATCTTCAACTGGATCGCCACCATGTGGGGGGGGACCATCCGGTTTTCGACGCCCATGCTCTTTGCCACCGCGTTTCTGATCCAGTTCACCATCGGCGGCCTGAGTGGGATCACGTTTGCCGCCATCCCGCTCGACTGGCAGCTCACGGACAGTTACTTCGTCGTCGCCCACATTCATTATGTTCTGCTTGGCGGCACGGTCTTCGCCATGATTGCCGGCACGTATTACTGGTTCCCGAAGGTCACCGGCCGGATGATGTCGGAACGCGTGGGCCGATGGAACTTCTGGCTGTTGGTGATCGGTTTCAACGGCACGTTTGCGGTGCTCCACATCCTTGGCGTGCTCGGCATGCCGCGGCGCGTTTACACGTATCCGGATGTGCCTTACTTCGGCCTGCTGCATGCCATCTCCACCTACTTTGCCTTTGTGCTCGTGCTCGGGCTGCTGGTCTTCGTCGCCAACATGATCTGGAGTCTGCTGCGTGGAAAGGTGGCGGGCGACGACCCATGGGACGCGTGGACGCTCGAATGGGCAACCAGTTCGCCACCGCCGCCGGAGAATTTCGAGCGGGTGCGGACCATTCACGGACGGCGCCCGTTGTGGGACTTGAAACACGCGGCGGTGGCGCCGGCGGCTACCAAGGAGGGTCGCTAATGGAACGCAATAAAATGGGCATGCTCACATTCGTCGCCTCGGAGGCGGTGTTCTTTGCCCTGCTCATTGCCGCTTACATCTTCTATCATCGGCGGGGCGGCGAGGGACCGACGGCGGCCAACTCCCTCGACCTCGTGAAGACCAGCATTTTCACGGTCGCCCTCCTTTCCAGCAGCGTGACGATGCACTTCGCTGTCCACAGCGCGAAGGCAAAGAAATCGCGAGGCGTGGGCGTCTGGCTTTTTGCCACCATCGTTTTGGGAGCGATCTTTCTCATCGGCCAGGGCACGGAATATCTGGGCCTGATTCGCGAGCATGTGACCATCAGCCGGAACCTCTTCGGCACGACCTTCTTCACGCTCACGGGTTTCCACGGGTTCCACGTGGCGATCGGCCTGGTGATGCTGCTCATCCTGCTCGGGTTGGCGATGAACCCGCGCGGACTGCATCCCGATTCCCCGGCGGTGGAAGTGATCTCGATCTACTGGCATTTCGTGGACGTGGTCTGGATCGCCGTGTTCAGCGTGGTCTATCTCTGGGCTTTTGTATGACCGGCTGGCAGTTGCTGACGACAACCTGGGAGTGGTACCCGTCCGTCATCATCGGGTGTCTGCTGGTGTTGCTGGCCCATCTGGCGGCAACGCGGCTTCGCCTGGAAGCCGCGACTGCCTGGTTTGCGGCGGGCGTCGTCACGGTGTTCCTGGCGCTGGTGTCGCCCCTGGACCTGCTGAGCGACGACTATCTTTTCAGCGCGCACATGATGCAGCACATCCTGCTGGCCATGGTCGCACCACTCTTTTTCGTCCTGGGATTACCGGCCGATCTGATTCGAAAAGCACTACGCTGGCGGCCGGTGGCGGTGGCCGAACGCCTGCTCGGTCATCCCATGGCGGCCTGGTTTCTCGGCAACGGGACGCTTTGTCTGTGGCATGCGCCGGCGCTCTACAACGCCACACTGGAGAACGAGCAAATCCACATCTTTGAACACATGACGTTTCTGGTGACCGGCACCATCCTGTGGTGGCCGGCGTTCAACCGTGTGCCGGAACTCCAGATGAAGCCGCTGATGTCTGTGCTCTACCTGACCCTGGCGGGGCTGGTGAACGGCGTGCTGGGCATTTTCTTCAGCCTATCCACCGAACCGTATTACGCGCCCTACCTGAAACCCGAGGATGAGCACAATTTACTGCCGTTGTTGCGCGGTCAATGGGGGCTGGATCCGCTGAACGACCAGCAGCTCGGCGGTGGCTTGATGTGGGTGCTGGGCACGATCATTTATCTTTGGGCAATCCTCTTGATGGTGGTCCGGTGGTACCGGCTGCCCGACACGGATTCAGAGACGCAACGGAGTGTGGCATGAACGAGAAACCTGATAACAAACATGCGGAGACGGCACCGACCGCCGGCGGGACTGAATGGCACCTGCCGCTTCCCGAAAAGCTGCCGGCGCCGACGGCCTGGCCCATGGTGCAGGCCCTGGGCGCCACCTTGCTGGCCTGGGGCGTGATCACGTCTTGGATTATTTCCGCCGCGGGGCTGGCCTTGTTTGCCGCGGGCACGGGTGGCTGGATTGCAAGGATGCGCCATGAAGAAGGAGACTAAGCCAACAACCCTGCCGGCCGGCGAACCGGATTCGCCCGCCCGCCGGCGTTTTTTGACGGGCGTCTGTGTCAGCCTGAGCGCGGTGGCCTCGGCGGTGGCCGGCGTGCCGGTGGTGGGATTTGTGATCGCGCCCCTGCTCCGCAAGGAGGAACGCACCTGGCGGCGGGTCGGCGCCGTGCAGGACTTCAAGGTCGGCGTGACCGTGGCCGTCACTTTTCCCAACGCCCGCTCGGTGTCGTGGGACGGTCCGACCGGTCGCACGGCGGCGTGGTTGCGGCGGCTGAAGGACGAGGAGTTCGTGGCCTTTGCCATCACCTGCACCCACCTTGGCTGTCCCGTGCAATGGAAGGAGGACGCGAACCTCTTCATGTGTCCGTGCCACGGCGGCGTGTATTACGCCAACGGCGACGTGGCCGGAGGTCCGCCACCCAGGCCGTTGCCCCGTTACAACGTGCGCGTCCGCGCCGGCCAGGTCGAGATCGAGACTGCTCCCATTCCCTTTGCCTGAACCGCAACTATGAATCTTCTTCGGAAACTGTGGGCCGAGGTTGACGACCGCACCGGCATCAACGGCCTGGTCCGGCCCATGCTCGACCACCTGGTGCCGCCGGACTCGAAATGGTGGTATGTCTTCGGCAGCGCGACGATGATCGCGTTCATGATCCAGGTGGTGACCGGCATTGCGCTCGCCACCGTGTATGCGCCGAGTGCCGGCCATGCGTATGATAGTCTCAAATACATCACCGAGGAGGTGCCGTTTGGCCGCCTCGTGCGCGGGATGCATTACTTCGGCGCCTCGTTCATGGTGATCTTTGTGGTTGTCCACATGGTGCGTGTGTTCTGGATGGCGGCCTACAAATATCCGCGGGAAGCGAACTGGCTCTCCGGCGTGGTCTTGCTGGCGTTGACGCTGGGCATGGGATTTTCGGGACAACTGCTGCGTTGGGACCAAAACGCCATCTGGTCCACCGTGGTGGGTGCTTCGCAGGCGGCACGCACGCCGATGCTGGGCAAATGGCTGGCGCATCTCATTCTTTCGGGCGACACCGTGAGCAGCACCACGCTCAACCACATCTTCTCCGTCCATGTCTTCGTGCTGCCGGGAATTCTCATCGCGCTCATCGGCTTTCATGTTCATCTCGTGATGCACCACGGCATTTCGGAGCCGCCCGTGGCGGGTCAGCCGGTGGATCCCAAGACCTACCGGCAGTCGTATCACGACATGCTGGATCGCGTGGGCAAACCCTTCTGGCCTTACGCCGCGTGGCGCGACGTCGTATTCGGCACGCTGGCGGTCATTGCGATCGTGGGCCTGGCGTGGTGGTTTGGGCCGCCTAAATTGGACGCGCCGGCGGACCCCACGATTGTGCAGGCCCAGCCGGCGCCGGACTGGTATTTGCTCTGGTATTTTGCCGTGCTCGCGCTCGTGCCGCACCGGGCCGAGGATTACGTCATCCTGCTTGCGCCGGCGCTGATCGGCCTGGCGTTGTTCGCTGTACCGTTCCTGAACAATCGTGGCGAACGGAGCTGGCGGCGGCGGCCGTGGGCGGTGGTCACTGTCATTACCGTAGGGACGTGCATCGGCGTGTTATGGCTTGCCGGCGTGCGTGAAGGCTGGACGCCGAACTTTGACGCGAAACCGTTGCCGGCCGCCGTCATCGGCGCAGACTCCGGCCCTGTTCACGATGGCGGCGCCGTGTTCAATGACAAGGGCTGTCTCTATTGCCACATGGTTTCGGGTTACGGGGGCACGCGCGGGCCGGACCTGACGACGGTGGGCGACCGGCTGTCGCGCGACCAGATCGTCATCCGCATTCTCAACGGCGGTTACAACATGCCGGCCTACGCCAACAACCTGACGCCGGCGCAACTGGACAACGTCACGGCCTTCCTCCAATCCCGCAAAGTGCAGTGGAGCGAGGCGTCAAAGCGTCCGTAAGTGAAATCCGCCGTCCACGTGGATCACCTCGCCCGTGCTGAACGGCAACCAGCCCTGGGCGATGGCCGCAACGGCCTTTCCCACATCCGCCGGGACGCCCCAGCGGCGAAGGGGCGTCAGCCCGCCGGCAATGAGCGCATCGTATTTCTCCGCCACCGCGGCCGTCATGTCCGTGGCCACGATGCCGGGACGGATTTCATACACGTTGATGCCGTGTCCGGCCAGCCGCGCCGCGAACAGCGGCGTCAGCATGGCCAGCGCCGCCTTGGAGACGCAATAATCACCGCGATTCACCGAGGCTGTGTCGGCGCTGATGGAGGAGATCGTGACGATTTTGGGCCGGTAATGCTGGCGGTCGGCGCGTTCATCAGCCGGACTCGCGGGCGAACTGGAGGCATTCTGCTTCACCTGCTCGATCATCCAGCGGGCGACGAGCTGGGTCAGAAAGAACGGTCCTTTGGCGTTGATGGCCATGAGCCGGTCGAAGCTGGCCTCGCCGGCGTCGAGCAAATCGCTGCGAACCTCCGGGGCAACGCCGGCGTTGTTGACCAGCAAATCCAGCCGGCCGAACTGGCCGCGGGCGAAGTCAACGAGCCGCTGGCGGTCGGCGGCGAGGCTGATGTCCGCCTGGCAGATCGCCACGCGAAGGTTGCTTCCCGTGCGGCGCGCCGCGGCCGCACAATCCGCGGCCGTCGCGCGGACGGCGGTTTCGTTGCGGGCATAATTCAGCACCAGGTCCCAGCCGAGGACGGCGAGTTCCCGCGCGATGCCGGCGCCGATGCCGCGCGAGCCGCCGGTGATGAGCGCAACCGGATTCATGCGCCGAGGCTAACCCGCGCCACCGCGTTTGGAAAGTCCTGGGGAATGGGTTTCTTCCCACTTGCGCCATCGGTGCGAGTGTGTTTATTTGCCAGCACTCTGTGAGACGGCGACGAAAACTCTCATGTTTCGGCCGGGTTGCGCAAGCGGCCCTGGCGGGACTGTTGGTGTTGCTGTTGCTCGTCGTCCTGGCGCTGGCAGCCAACCCGGCGCTCCACCACCGCCTGCACGGCAACGAGCACGATCAGTTCTGCCTTGTTTGCTCCTTTGCCAAAGGGCAGGTGAGCGCGCCGCTCGTGGCGGCCGTCGTCGTGCTGGCTTTCGTTGGCGTGGTTCTGCGTGCCGTGTTGCCGCGAGTTCTCCTCATCTCGGTCTTCGACTTTCGTCCATCCCCCAGCCGCGCTCCGCCGGTGGCTTAACTTCCCAGTCCGTTCTTCTTCGAGTCAATGTTTCCCTGCCTTCGTGCCGGGAATTCAGAGGTTTCGCAATCCGTTTAGGGAGCAAGTATGAGATGCTTTGCCACTTTGCTGTGGAATGGTTTGACCGTGTCGCGGCAACCACCGCCGCCAGCCAATGAGATTCCGCCCGCCCACCCGCCTGCGGGTGACATCGCGTTCCCCGCGCCCCGGCGGGAGCTGTTTGAACAAGGGGCTTCCCGGCGCTCGGGAACCTCCGTCAGGTGCGAATCCGCCGCCGCGGCCGGGGCCTGCGGCGCGGTCGCGACTTCCAATTCACGCGCATGAAGCCAGCCGGCACATCACGGGTTCTGTGTTCCCTGGGTGGCGTGGTCTTGCTGGCGCTCGCCGGTTGCGAGATGGGGCCTGACTTCAAGCGACCAGCGGCTCCAGTCGGCGGCAGTTACACCGCGCAGCCGCTTTCGACGACCGTCAGCAGCACGAACGTCGCCGGTGGCACAGCCCAACGCTTTTCCAATGGACAGGACATTGCCGGCGACTGGTGGACCTTGTTTCATTCCAAGGCGCTCAATGAGTTGATTCAACTCTCGCTGACCAACAATCCCGACCTCAAGGCGGCGCAGGCGGCGTTGTCCGTGGCCCGGGAAAACGTCCTGGCGCAACGGGGCGGTTACTATCCCAGTGTCGCGGCCGGCTTCGCCGCCACTCGTCAGAAACAGTCGGAAGTCCTCGCGCCGGTCCCCAACTACCCGGTGGTGCCGAACGAGTTTCAATACAACCTGTTCACCCCGCAGGTCGTCGTTTCGTATGTGCCCGATGTTTTCGGCGCGAACCGGCGATCCATGGAGTCGTTGCAGGCGCAGGAACAGAGCGTTCGTTTTCAGATGATCGCGACCTACACGACGCTCACCGCCAATGTGGTGGTGACGGCGATTCAGGAGGGCGCGGTGCGGATGCAAATGGACGCGGCCCGCCAGCTCATCGGACTCAATTCCAACATGGTTCAAATCCTGAAATATCAATGGTCCAAAGGTTATGCCAGCCGGCTGGATGTGGTCGCGCAGGAATCCCAGCTCGCTCAAGCCGTCGCCGCACTGCCGCCGCTGGTCAAGCAGGCAGCCCAGCTCCGTGACCTGCTGGCGGTTCTGGCCGGCCGGTTTCCGAATCAGGGCCTTGGAGAAGAATTCGAGCTTTCAAGTCTGCAATTGCCGGCGGAACTGCCCGTGAGCCTGCCCTCTCAACTGGTGGCGCAGCGGCCGGACGTGCTGCAGGCCGAGGCCAACTGGCACGCCGCCAGCGCGCAGGTTGGCATCGCCATCGCGAACCGGCTGCCGAACATCACGCTCTCCGCCGACGCCGGCAGCACGGCGCTGTCCATTGACAAGGTATTCACGTCGGGCACGGGCTTTTGGGGTTTGGGCGCGGCGGCAGCGGCCCCTCTGTTCCAGGGCGGGACGCTGTTGCACCAGGAACGCGCCGCGAAGGCCGCCTATGTTCAGGCGGCGGAACAATATCGCAGCACCGTTCTGACCGCGTTTCAAAATGTCGCCGACACGTTGACCGCGCTCGAACAGGACGCCGAGGGTTTGAAGGCGGCCGCCACCGCCGCCGAGGACGCGCAACTCACTCTCGATTTGTCCCAACGACAATGGAAGGACGGCTACATCAGCTATCTGGCGCTGCTCAGCGCCAGGCAAGCCTGTCAGCAAGCCCGGATCAACCTGGTGCAGGCCCAGGCCAATCGTTATGCCGACACGGCGGCGTTGTTCCAGGCGCTGGGCGGCGGATGGTGGCGCCGGGCGGAGCTAACCAAGGATCAACATGAAAAATAGACGATTTGACGGTCAAACGCCGGCGGAGTGTCGGGGCAAATTCCCAGGCGCGCTTGCGGTCGCTGTCATGGCGGCGGCGACAATCGTGTCGTTCACCGGCTGTTCCCCCAAAAACGGCAGCAACGTCGAAACCTCGTCCGTAACGGTCAGCAATGTGACGCTGGCGGCGGCCCAGCGGGAGAAGATCCACCTTTACGCCGTCGCGCCGTCCAAATTTCGCAAGACGACGGAGACGACCGGGACGGTGGACTTTGACAACGATCAGGCGACCACCGTGCTGGCGCCCTTCGGCGGGCCGGTGTCGCGGCTGCTGGTTTCGCTCGGCGACCAGGTCAAGGCGGGGGATCCGTTGGCGACGGTGGATTCACCGGACTTCGCCGCGGCCATCAGCGCATACCGCAAGGCACTCGCCACCGCGCAGACCGCCCGCCGGGTCGCCGACATGGACAAGGATTTGTTCCAGCACAATGGCGTGGCCCAGCGCGAAGAGGAGCAGGCCCAAACCGACGCGGCAAACGCCGAGGCAGACCGCGACGCCGCCCTGCAAACCCTTGTCTCGCTGAACGTGGATCCACAGGCCATCACCGACCTTCAGGCCGGCCGCCCGATTTCGCGCCCGGCGGGAATCATTCGCTCGCCGATCGCGGGAACCGTGGTGGAAAAACTCATCACTCCCGGAGAACTTCTGACGACCGGCTCCACGCCGTGTTTCACCGTGGCCGATCTTTCCCGCGTCTGGGTCATGGCGCACATTTTTGGTTCCGACCTTGCCTCGGTCAACGTCGGCGATCCCGCGGAAGTGGAGACCGGCATCGCCACCAACAACTTTTCCGGCACCGTGGACAACATCTCGGCCCTGGTGAACCCCGACACCCGTTCCGTGTTGGTGCGGGTGGTCATCAAGAACCCCGGTGAGTTTCTGAAGAAGCAGATGTTCGTCCGCGTGCTGATCCATGCCCGCGAGGACAGCACCGGTCTGCTGGTGCCGGTGTCCGGCATTTTGCGCGACGATGAAAATCTGCCGTTCGTTTACCTCGCGCTGCCGGACAGCAGCTTCGCGCGGCGGAGGGTGACGCTGGGGTATCGCGCCGATGACCGGTATGACATCACCTCCGGGCTGAAAGCCGGGGATCAGATCGTGGCGGAGGGCGGGCTGTTCGTTCAATTCCTGCAAAACCAATGAGCGAATCTCCAGCGCACCTGCCGGACCAACCGCCGCGCGCAGCCTCGATCATCAACCGGATCGTGGCGTCGTCGCTCCGGCAACGGTTTCTCGTCATCCTCATGATGGTTGTCCTGGCCGGGGCCGGGGGGTGGTCGTTGAACCGGTTGCCGGTGGACGCGTATCCGGACCTCTCGCCGCCGATGGTCGAAATCATCGCCCAATGGCCGGGACACGCCGCCGAGGAAGTGGAGCGGTTGATCACGGTTCCGGTCGAGGTCGAAATGAACGGCATCCCACGGACGACCACGATCCGGTCCATCTCTCTTTACGGGCTGTCGGATGTGATCCTGACCTTTGAAAACGGGACGGACAATTACTTCGCCCGCCAGCGCGTGTTTAATCGCATCCCGGACCTCAGCCTGCCGAGCGGCGTGACGCCGTCGGTGTCGCCGTTGTTTTCGCCGTCCGGTTTGATTTACCGCTACGTGCTGCAAAGTCCCGACCGGACGCCGATGGAACTCAAAACCATTGAGGACTGGATCGTCGAACGCCAATACAAATCCGTTTCCGGCGTGGCTGACGATTCGGGGCTGGGCGGGGAAACCATGCAATACCAGGTGCTGCTGGACCCGGCGAAGATTGCCGCGGTGGGGCTTTCGGTTTCACAAGTGGAAGGCGCCCTGGCCGCCAACAACGGAAACGCAGGCGGCGGGTTTTACTCGCAAGGCGGCCAGTTTTACTACGTGCGGGGGCTGGGCCGGCTGGAAACGCCGGAAGACATCGAGAACGTGGTGCTGGCCGTGCATAACGGCACGCCGATCCTGGTGAAGGACGTCGCCCAGGTGGTCATCGGCCACGCGCCGCGGCTGGGCCAGTTCGGCTATCAAGATCAGGACGATGCCGTGGAAGGCGTCATCCTCATGCGCACCGGTGAAAAGACCCAAAACGTCCTGCAGCGGGTCGAAGCGAAGACCCGGGAACTCAACGAACGGATCCTTCCCAAGGACGTCAAGATTCACCCGTTCTACGACCGCACGGATTTGATCAAACTGACCACGGAGACAGTGGAGCGAAACCTCCTGCGCGGCATGTTGCTGGTCGTGGTGGTGCTGGTGTTTTTCCTCTACGACGTGCGCGCCGGATTGATCGTCGCCACGGCCATCCCGCTCGCGCTGCTGTTTGCGTTTTGCTGTCTCAACCTCCAGAACGTCTCCGCCAACCTGCTCTCCATCGGCGCCATTGATTTCGGGATTCTCGTGGACGGCGCCGTCGTGATGGTGGAGAACATCTTTCGTCAAGCCGCGCACCGGGGCGATTCGTTCGACATCAGAACGATCATCGTGGAGGCCGCGGCCGAGGTGGACCGCCCCATCTTCTACGCCGTCGCGGTGATCGTGGCCGGCTTCCTGCCGATTTATGTGCTGTCCGGACCGTCGGGCCGGCTGTTCAAGCCGATGGCGGACACGATGATATTTGCGCTGGTCGGTTCGCTGGTGGTGACGCTCACGTTGTTGCCGGTGCTGTGTTCCTGGGCCATGCGCAAGGGCGTGCGGGAACGGCGCAACGCCGCCTTTGAAGCCATCCAGTCGCTCTATGCCCGGGGTCTGGATTTCTGCCTCGCGCACCGGTGGGCGACCGCGGTTGCTTCCGTCGTGTTGCTGGGCGCCTCGCTCCTGCTCATACCGCGCATCGGCGCCGAGTTCATGCCACGGCTGGACGAGGGCGCGTTGTGGGTGCGGGCGACGATGCCTTACACGATTTCGTTCGAGGAATCGAGGAAGATCGCGCCGCAAGTGCGGCAGATATTGCGTTCCTTTCCCGAGGTGACGGTGGTCGCCTCGGAACATGGCCGGCCCGACGACGGCACCGATCCCACCGGGTTCTTCAACGTCGAGTTCTACGTCGGCCTCAAACCGTATTCGGAGTGGAAAGGCCCCTCCCGCACAAAGGACGATCTCATCGAGGCGATCAACCAGAAGCTGCAGGCGTTTCCAGGGATCATTTTCAATTACACCCAGCCCGCCGAGGACGCCGTGGACGAAGCGGAAACAGGCCTGAAAAGCGCACTGGCGGTGAAGGTGTTCGGAACGGACCTGGAAACGCTTGAGCAAAAGGGCAAGGCCATCAAGCGCGTCCTGGAGCGCGTGCGCGGCATCCGGCATGTCACGTTGGTGCAGGAACTTGGTCAACCCAGCCTCACGGTCAAAATCAATCGCGCCAGGATTGCCCGCTACGGATTGAACGTGGCTGACATCAACGGCCTGATTGAGGCCGCCATTGGCGGCGACGCGGCCACCCAGGTGGTGGAAGGCGAAAAACAGTTCGATCTGGTTGTCCGTCTGCAACCGGAATACCGCGACAACCCGGAGAAGATCAAAGACATCCTGGTGGCCACGCCGGACGGCCAGCAGATGCCGCTCAAGGAATTCGCGGACATTCAAGTGGCGAACGGGGCGTCCTTCATCTATCGCCAGAACAACTCGCGGTATATCGGCGTGCAGTTCTCCGTGGAAGGCCGCGATCTGGCGAGCGCGGTGGAGGATGCCATTCAACGGGTCAAGGCCGCCGTGCCGCTGCCCGAAGGCTATCAACTGGACTGGGGCGGCGAATACAAGGAATACACGGCTTCGCGCCGGCAGTTGACTATCATTCTGCCGCTGACGCTGTTCCTGATTTTTCTCCTGCTCTTCGCGCTCTACAGCAACTTGAAATTCCCTTTCATCACGGTGCTGGGGGTTTTGTTGTCGGCTCCGCTGGGCGGAATCGTCGCGCTTTGGCTGACGGGCACGCCTTTCTCGGTTTCCTCAGGCATCGGTTTTCTGGCCTTGTTCGGCGTCTCCGTGCAGACCGCCGTGGTCTATATCTCCTACGTGAACGAACTCCGCCGGGGCGGAACAGGAATCGCCGAGGCCATCCGCGAGGGGGCCATCCTGCGGTTGCGGCCGATCATGATGACGGCGCTCGTCGCGGCCCTGGGGCTGTTGCCGGCGGCGATCGCCACCGGCGTGGGCACCGATTCGCAACGCCCCTTCGCGCTGGTGATCATGAGCGGCTTGTTTACGCGCCTGTTGATCAGCGTGTTCCTGATGCCGGCGCTGTATGCCATCGTGGCGCGTCCGGGCGACCACCTGGAAGTCTGACTTGCCGGCACGCGGAAGGGCGGCCGAGGGACTGGCGGGGCGCCAACAGTGGTTCCAATCCGCTGCGCTGCCAAAACGTTGGCGGACTTCCCAAGCGGATGGCGATCTGATCGCGGACAACGTTCAGAACGAGGTTCCGACCGAAGCTGGCGGATGCGCGCGCGCCGCCACAAGGCGGGACCCAATGCGCCGGACCGCGAACGCCAGCGCATACACGAGGCCCAGCAGGACAACGTCGGTTGGACCCACCGGCAGATCCCATTGATAGGCCAGCCAGAAGCCGATGAACGAGGACCCTCCGCCCAGGACCGAGGCGAGGATGGTGAACTGCCGCATGTTGGCGGCAAACAGATGCGCGGTCAGCGGCGGAATGAGCAGGAAGCCGAAGGCGATCAACGGCCCCACGCTCAGCACCGCCATCGAAACCGTCATGCCGATCAGCAAATACAGCACGATGTCCCAGAAGACGACGTTCTTCCCCAGCGTCACCGCCATGGCGCGGTCGAAGGACACCAGGAGCAGTTCCTTGTAGCACAGGCCGAGCGCCAGCAGCACGACGGCGAGCGCGACCGCGGTGAGCAGCAGGTCGAAATTGGAGACGGTGATGATCTCGCCTTTCAACAGGTCCAGCCAGCCGACCTCGGCGTAACGATTTTTCGCAAGGAGAAGCATGCTCAGCGCGGCGGCGACGACGTAAGCGGTGCCCAGCCGGCCTTCGGGCAGACCGTGGCCGCGTCGCTCCAGAAACGCCAGGAGCAGCACGGCGGCCAGTGAAAACACGGTGGCGCCGCCAAAGGCGAGGACGTGTTCGCTGATCGAACTGCGGCCGGCCGGGTTGCTGCCGAGCCAGAACGGGAGCGAAAGCGCCACGGCGACGCCGGTGGACGAAATCTGTGGCAACGCCACGCCCATGAACACGAGCCGTCGCAGCACGAGGAACGCGCCCACCAGCGGACAGGCGAAGCCGATGAGCACACTCGTATAGACCGAGTTGCGCAGCAGAAAATCGGGCGAGAGGATTTGACGCAAGGTTTCCATGTCAGCTCATTTCCATTTCAACCAGTTCCGCCAGACGCTCGGGGCGGAGCAGTTCGGCCGCCGTTCCCGGAACAACCCTGCCGTCGTGCAGCCAGACGACCTGCTGGGCGTGGCGGCGCACGAGCGGCAGGTCGTGGGTGACGAGCAGGATGGTCAGGCGCCGTTTCGTGTGAAGCTCGGAAATGAAGTTTAGCAAGGACTGCGTGGCCGCGGCGTCCACGCCGGAAGTCGGTTCGTCGAGCACCAGCACATCCGGCCGGGTGGCCAGCGCCCGCGCCATGAGCACGCGTTGCTTCTGGCCGCCGGAAAGCTCGGCGAAGCGGTTCTGCGCGAACTCCGCCGCGTCGGCGGCCTGGAGGCATTCGCGGACCAGCGCCCGTTCCGCGGGTGGAACGAAGTGTCCCGGGCCGACGCGGCGATACACGCCCATGAGCGCCACCTCGAAGCCGGTGAGCAGGTAGAGCGGATCGAACTGGGTGAACTGCGGGACGTAGCCGAACACCGGCGGCGCGCCGTTGGCGGCGGCGATGCGCAGGCGGCCGGCGACCGGCGGCAGGAGGCCCAGCAGCGTTTTCAGCAGCGTGGACTTGCCGGAGCCGTTCGCGCCCAGAAGCGCGGTGAAACTGCCGCGCGCGATGGCGAGGGAAATGTCGGCGAGGACCGCCTGGCCGTTGTAGCCGACGGCGAGGCGGTCCAAGGTGATCAACGGTTCATCCATAATACGGAATTCACCCGCGGCCGGCACGGGCGGTTCAGACTGCGACTATTTCGCCGGCACGGCGGCGACCAGCGTGTGAATGATGTAGTCCATTTCCTTGATGTAGGTTTCCGTGCGGGGCACGCCGCCGGGCATGATCGGTAGTTTGACCAGCGAGGCGCCGGTCTGTTGCGCGATCAGTTTGGGCACCTTTTCGGGGAATTGCGGTTCGCGAATGACGATCGGGACGCGTTGGGCCTTCATGTCGGCAATCAGTTCGGCGATGTGGTGGGGCGTCGGATCAATCCCCGGCTTCAACTCGATGGTGCCGAAATAGTCGAGGCCGAAGCGTTCCGCAAAGTAGGGCCAGTGGAGGTGATAGGAGACGAACTTGACGCCTTTGAGCGGTTTCGCCGCCGCCTCCCATTCGACGATCTTGGCGTTGAGTCTGGCGAGGTAGACGTCGCGGTTGCGGGTGAAGTCGGCTTGATACTGCGGAAACGACGCCACCAGCGCGTTGCAGATGTTCGTGACGGCAATCCTGGCGCGCAAGGGATCCAGCATGTAATGCGGATTGCCGTAGGGATGGACATCCCCCTGGGAATGGCCGGTGGACAGGGGCACCTCGACCGGAGACACGCCGGCGGAGCAGTCCACGTAGCCCGGATGGCCGTATTCGATGCGGGAGTTCTTGCTGGCCTCGATCAGCGCGGGCAGGAAGGAGTGTTCGCACTCCAATCCCACCAGAACCAACAGGTCGGCGCGGTTCATCCGGGGCACGAAACTCGGCTTCATCGGAACGCCGTGCGTGTCTTCGATGCCCGTGGCCAGGCAGAAGACGTCCACGTGATCTCCTCCAACCTCGCGGGCGAAGTCGGCGAGGTCGGTCAGCGTGATGACGATGCGAATTTTGGCCGCGTGCGCCGGCGCGGAGCCGAACAGTGCGGTGAGGGCGGCCATGACCGTCACGATCCGAAGCAGTGTGGATGTCATGATCTACAATTCCTTTCCCGGGTTAGCGTTGCTGCCATCCGTGCGCGTGCGAGCCGATGATCCACGCCCATTGCAGGTAGATGGCGTCGTCCGGCGGCAGGCCGGATGCGGCATTGTGATCCGTGTGCGTGTATTGCAACCGGAGCTGGTTCCAGTGGCTGATGGCCCAGGTGAGGTAGGGCGAGCAGGCGAAGGTCTGGTCGTGATTGTCCGAGGCGCTCTGCACCCAGTCGAAGACGAAGCCGCCGCTCCACTGGCGGTGCCACTTGTAGGTGGCGTAAGAATAGAGGCCCACCGCGCCGATCCCTTGCATGTATTCGTCCCCGCTGAAGCCTGGGCTGGGGTTGGCGGGGTTCAGCGTGCCATCGGGATCGAATTGGTAGCGGCTGTCGCTGTAGAGCACTTCGTTGCCCCACGTAAAACTGCGGAACTGATTGTTTTGCAACGGCACCCAGTTGAGTTTCACGTCCAGACCGGCCACGCGGCGTTCTTTTTCCGTCATGGGAACGCCGCCCGGCCCGGTCAGACCATCCACTCCGCCACGGTCCTGGGTGTCGGGATTGATCAAGCCCGAGATGCCCGTTTCGACGTTCCAGTCCGGCGTCAGATTGAAGAACGTCGAGAGCCGGCCAAAGTAATTCAACCCGCTCAATGCGCGGTAGGCGCCGGGATCGTTGAGCGGGCTGTCGCCGCCGAAACCGTTGCCCAGTCCCAAGGTCAGGCTCACGTAATGGGGCACCGGCACGAGCCAGTTGACTTGCGCACCATCCGTCCTCGTTTCACCGCCGAGGTATTGATCCAGCACCAGCGGGCGGTTCACAAACGGCAGTTCATGCTCGTGGATGTAGCCCAGCCGGCCAAACTCGCCGAAAAACCGGCCGGCCTTCAGCGTGAGGTTCCCCGGCAGCGAGTCCGTTTCCAGAGCCGCTTCCTCGATGCCGAGCGTGGCTTCGCCGGTGGCGGCGTCGGCCGATGCGTTGGCCACCACGTAGCCTCTGGCAAACGGGTCCACCGAACCGGCGACGTCCAGCTCCATGGAACGCTGGTAAACGTCGAACCCGCCGGGCCGGTCGCTGCCGGTCTGGTCCGGGCCTTGCGAGCGGTAGGAGAACACCGATTCGCCTACGAATCCGATGGACGGATTGAACTCGCTCTCCAGCACCTTCTTCTGCGCCTCCACCACCTGGTTCACCTTGTCGTTCAACTGGTTGACCTGCTCCGGTGTGGCTGGCGCGGCCGCCGTCGGCGGTTGCGCGACCGGCGTGGGGGCGTTCGTCGCGGTTTCGAGCTGCTGTTTAAGCGCGTCAATCTGCGCCTGTTGTTCGCGCACGCGCCGCTCGAAATCCTCCCGCATCGCGCGTTGTTGCAGCTCGAAACTATCCTGCATTTGTTGCAACCGCAGTTCGAGCCGCTGTAGTTGATTTGTCTCCTGGGCCGACAGCGTAACCGCCGCCAGGCAAAGGGCAGAAGACCACCCTAAAAAGCGCTTCATGTCCAAGCTTTCAACCTTCGCCCGCGCACATTCGCACGCGCACGGGAAATCCGTGACTCAGGGTTCAAACTGGGGGGGACGGCCATCAGCCCGGAGCTGCGCCGTGAGTCTCGGGCGGCGTGCTCAGACGATGTCCGGTTGAGGGACCGGTGAATACGGAGGCGCCCGGCTGGGAGCCAGGCGAAGGTCGTTCGTCGCCGGAGGTTGGATGGGCGGGGCAGTGGCCGGGCCGAGGAACACCGGCTCTGGCGGCTCCAGTAACGGCGCGGCGCTGGCGACGAGCACGTGTCCGGTGGCAAACTTGCTCACCACGCACTCGTGGCCCGGCGTCGCCGCGTCCGGATGCAGCCAGTGATGCAGGGCCGGCGAGGAAGAAACGGCTGCCAGGCAAAGCAAAAGACCGAGCAGCGCGCCGGTGAGGAATTTTCGGATTCTGCTGGGCCTGGCCGCATGGCTTGCACGGTGAGGCATGGCGCGAGCATGTCTGCGGTGAACCTTTGTCGCAAGCCGGAACACAGCATGAACCCGGCTGCCTGCGATGGCAATGGGAGAAGCGAAGCGGCCTGACGTCATGTCCGGCGGCGGTTATTGCAGCGGGCTGCTGGAATGGTCTTGCAGCCAGGCTATGTCCGGGTTGTTCGGCGAAGCGACGTCGAGCTGGAGCGACTGGCTCGGCCGCAGCTCGGGCGTCGTGCGGCTGTCCTGCCAGTGTTTCAATTCGGCGTGGCCGTCGGCGAAGACGATGCCCGCGGCGCGATTATGATAGCTGGCCGGGTAGTCCACGATCTTCGCTGCCATGCGGCGGTCCTTGAGGTTGGTTTGGAACAAGCCGTCGTTGATGCTGTCCTCCCGCTCGTCCATGAACACCCAGGCGCGCGCCGGCGGCGGTTCGGTAATTTCGTCCAGCCGGCGAAACACGCGGAACTGGTCCTGGCCGATCGGTGCGGTGCCGACGTAGTTCATCCAGCAATTCATCGAGACGCTGCGCACGCGCGGCAGCAATCTGCCGCCAATCCACACCGCGCTTTGGTCGGCGGGGCAGCGGAAAATGGACGTCTCTTTCACGTAAGGCCCCAGTTGCGCGTAGCCGGAATCAAGCAGGTAAAGCGTGTTGGTGTTGTCCGGGCTGCTGCTGAAGTCCATCCATCCGGAAACCCATTTGCCAGGGCCCGGGAACGAGCCGCCGGCCACGCCGGGCAGCAACTCCTCGTGATCCCCGGCATACATGGCCCAGCAAAGTTCCACCTGCCGGAGGTTGTTCATGCAAAAGAGCCCGCGCGCCTGGTCGCGCGATTTCACCAGCGCGGGCATCAGCAGGGAAAGGACGATCGCAATGACCACGATCACGGCCAGCATTTCGATGAGCGTGAAGCCGCCGCGCCGCGTCCGCCCTCGCGTCGAGGGCGACAACGAAAACGACATTGGATTAACCGCGCGCATTTGCCATTGCTGTTGGGTCTGCGGAAAAAACTATAGGGCCGGGCCATGAGATTGCAAGCCTTGAAAAACGAACGCGCACATCCGAGTTGACTCAGGAAGAAGGTAGCCGGCGTGAACCGGCGGCTGCCCCTGCTGGTTCAATCCCGGTGCCACTGCGCCCGCAGCCACGGCCATAACGTGCGCAGCCGCAAGGACTGGTGGCGCGCCGTGATCCGCTTCAAGCCGAAACGATCCGTCGCCGCCGTGTTCACCCCAAATTCCGTCGTGCAGGCGGTCGCGTAACCGGCTTCGATCACGAGATCGCGCACGGCCGGATTCCAGTCACCATACGGATAGCAGAAATGCCGCACCGCCCGGCCGAAAAGGTCCTCCAGTTGTTTCCGGCTGGCGGTGATTTCCTCGCGCGCGGCGGCGGTCGGAAGACGGGTGAGCCACGGATGCGTGAGGGTGTGCGAGCCGATCTCCAGCCCGGCAGCCAGCCATTCGCGCACCTGCCCGGCGTCCATCAAACGAGCGGGCGCCTCGCCTTCCGCCTGTTCCCAATCGTTCATGCGTCCGAGCCGGTCGGCGACGAGAAACTGGATGGCGCGAAAACCGGTTTCCGCCAGCGGCTTCAGACCGTGTCGGAGCGTGTTCTCAAAACCGTCGTCAAACGTCAGCGCCAGCCGGCCCGCCGCGTTGTCGGCGCCGGTCGCCACCTCGGCCAGATCGGCTGAGGCGAAGCCGGCCGCGCGCAATTCGCGGAGCTGCCGCGCGAACAACGGCTGGCTCAGGTAAAGCCCCTTTAACCGGACGCGCGCCGGTCGTGGGCCTAGTTTGTGAAACATCAGCACCGGCATGCCGGCGCGGAAGAGGTCGCGGAACGGTGCCAGCCGGGTGTAATAATGAGGCAAAGTGGAACCAGACATGGCGCAAAAAGATCGGTTTCAATCTGCCAGCTTCAGTGGTTTGATGAACAAGGCATCCACTTGCAACAGTTCGCCGGCCGCCGAGCGCATCGCGGGATTGAATTCGGTCAGTTGAAATCCCAATGATTCCAATAAGCCGTAAAGGTCACTGAAGGTGGAGGATCCGGCGTAGAGCGGTTTGAATGAGCATTCGGTCCAGATCATGCCGGTTCGTGCCAGCGTTTCCCGTCCGCCTTGCAGCACCAGGTGTTCGGCGCCCTGAACATCAATCTTCAACAAATCCACGCATGGCAGTCCCGCCTCTGCCACCACGCTGTCGAGCGTGCGCTGCCGGCATGTGACCAAGCATTCCTCGCCCAGCGGAAATCCCTGCCATTCCGGCATCTCTCGCCGGGCGCCGAATAGCGAGGACGTGGCTTCCATGGCGTTGACACGCAACTCGGCCTGGCCTTTGCGGTCCGCCAGGGCGCAATCGAAAACATGGTAACCCGGCCGGCCAAACCGCTGCCGCAGCGCCGCCGCTTTGTGAGGCAACGGTTCCACCAGCACGGCGCTCAACAGGCCGGTGTAACAGCCCAGCCCGAAGGTGAAGTCGCCGTCGTGGGCGCCGACATCCACCAGGTGCAATGGTCGGTTCTTGTGGAGGTGGCGCAACAAGGGCATGGAAATCCCATAGATGCTGCGGCAGGGAATCTTGAGCGTGGACTGCAAGGCTTGGCGCCAAAGCGCCTTCAATCGGCGGCGGAAGAGTGGGCGTTCCCGGATCATGTCGCCAGGTTCGGAGTGGAGGGTTTGCGTTTGGCCAGGCGCCGTTTCAACGCGAACCGCAGACAGCGCACCGGCGTGTCGAGCGCGATTTCCTTCCACAGCCCGAGCCGTTCGCCGCGGCCGCTCAGCGTGAACGGCACGCCCGCCGGCAGATACCAGTTGTTACAGCCGGTGCGCTTGCGCAACCGGTAGCCGTGGCGCACCAGGTGGCGGTGGACGCTGAGCCGCTGCAAATGATCCTCCATCAGCAGCACTGCGGGCCGGTGCCGCGCCAGATCGAAACCCCGCAGCACCGCCAGTTCCGCGCCTTCCACGTCAATGGAAACCAGGTCCAGCGGCGGATTGCCCGCCTCGGCCAGCACGTCGTCGAGCGTTCGGACCTCGACTTCCTCGACGCGCTCAGCGGTCACGCCGTCATGCACTGTCAGACCGGACAACATGTCATCGCCGGCGGCGATGGTGAACCGCGCCCGGCCGCGCTGTTCCGGCGCGCCGACAGCGAGTTGAAAAACACGGCTGCCCGGCCGCTCCTTGCGGAGCAGCTCGCACTTGGCGGCCAGCGGTTCGACCAAAATGCCGCGCCAGCCCTGCTGCTCGAAGAGCCACGTCTGGCTCAACTGCGTCGGGTGATTTGCGCCGACCTCGACGAAAAAACCCGCCGGCTTCCGGCCAAAGTGCTCCCACAGCAGCACGTCTTCGCCGAACTGGGAATACGATTGCATTTGTTGCGATGATGATTCGAGAGACGGCGCAGCTTGGCAAGGCGCATCAGCCGGTCGGCAGCCCTTTGATGAAGGCCGCCATCGCCGCCGCCTGCCGCGGCCACGAGTAAAGCGTCGTGACGCGTTCGCGCAACGCCGCGCCGCGCCGATGCAGTTCCGCGCGCGGCAACGCGGCGACTTCCGCCAGCCGCGCGGGCAGGTCGGTTTCGAGTTTGCTGGGATCGCAATAAAATGCCTCCGCGCCGAGCACCGCGTCCACGCCGGACAGCCGGGTGGTCAAAATCGCCCGGCCGCAGAGCGCGTATTCGAAGATTTTCGACGGGAAATTGTTTTCGTTGCCGTGGCCGGCGGGCCGCGGGTTCACCAGCACGTCACATGACTGGCCGAAGCGGAGGCAGTCCGCCGGCGTCGGCAGCAGCCCGTGAAAATGAATCCGTTCGTCGCGCTTTGCCGCTGCGGCAACCGCGTCGGCGAGCTTGCCGTAGCCGCACACGTGCAGCGTGGCGGCGAGTTTCGTGCGGCCAAAGGCTTCAATCAATTCCATCACCCCGGCGTGTCCCGCCAGCGCGCCGAAATAGCCCAGACGCACCGACGCGTCCGGCTCGCCGGCTGTCGCCTCGTCATCCACGAAATTGCCGCGCGCCGGCGTGCAGCCGCCGGGCATCCAGAGGAAGGGCGTCCGGCGCGGCGCAAAAAAGCGTTCCGTTTCCCGGCTGAGGCCGATGGCGGCGTCGAACTCGCGGAGCATTTCGTCTTCGGGAACGACGAACGGTTTGAAACGGTAGCGAAAACGCTTCAGTGCCGGCAGTGGTTTGCCGAGTTGCGCGCTGTCCAACAGCAGCAGCACCAGCCGCGGGCGTGGCGATTGACGGTGCAGCCAACGAATGAACTGATTGTAAATCGGGCCGAGGTTGTAAACCAGCACGGCGTCCGGCCGCCAGCCTTCCCGTGTCCAGTGGCGGTATTGTCCCTTCAGACGTTTCAGCGATCGCCAACGATGAAGAACCTCCGGCGGCGAATCACGCAGCACCAGTTCATGCGCCACGCCCGAAGCCGGATCGGCATCCGCAGGTGGCGGCGGAATCTCCATGCCCAGCACACCGGCGGAGTGGAGGTCGCAGTGCGGCCGCAGCGCGGCGACCATTTGTGTTTCGAAACCATGTCCGGCCGGGTTCACACCCGGAAACAGCGCCTGAATGCCGGGCGGAAACGCGAAGCCGAGGTAGAGCAGCCGGATCATGATCGCGAAGCCGCCATCAGTTCGCGGTAACAGCGCAGCATCCGCTCGCCAAAGGCGCGCACCGAAAAATCCGCCGCGATGCGCGCGTGCAGCGCGGCGCGTTCGGCGGCCGTGAGCCGCGGACCGAGCGCGGTGTCGCGCATCGCCGCCGCCAGTTCAGGCACGTTTTCCGGCGTGACCAGCCGGCCCGCACCGCCGGCCGCAAACGCCTCCGGAATGCCGTCCAGCGCCGACGCGATCACTGGCCGGCCGCATGCGAACGCCTCCAGCACCACGCCGGGAAACGCCTCGGTGCCGACCTGCGAGTGGACCAGGCAGTTCAGCACGTTCATCGCCGCCGGCATGTCCGTGCAATACGGCGTGAGCACGGCCTTGCCCGCCAGACCGAGCCGTTGGATGTCGTCGCGCAACAGGTCTGCCATGTTGCCGCGGCCGACAATCAGGAACCGCGCCGCCGGCACCGATGCGTGGATTTGTGTCGCGGCCTGGAGAAACTCACGCTGCCCTTTGCCGCGTGGCAGGTCGTAGCCGCCGACCATCGCGAAGATAAAAGCCTCCGGTTCCACGCCCCACGCGGCCCGCTGTGCGGCGGCGTCGAAAATCCGGAAGCGGTCGGTGTCAATGCCGCCGTGGACGATGCAAATTTTTGAGTGATCGCCGCGGATGGGCGGCCGATGCCGGCGCTCGGGCGTCGGTGAGTCCGGCTCCTCCACGCCTTCGCGCAACACGCGGGCGACGAACGCCGACACCGCAATCAGCGCGTCCACCTGGCCGAGCAGGAACCGCCGGCTGGCCCACGACGCCGGGCTTTTGGCGAGGTGCCGCGTAAGCACGACTTTGGGCCGCCAGCCGGAGAGACGAGCGGCCAAAACCGTCGGCCAGATGTCGCGGCCGTGGTGGCCGTGGACGATTTGAATCCGGTGTTCGCGGATGAGCCGCGCGGCGCGCAGGATGAGGCGGAGTTTGGCCGGGCCTTCGCGGCCGGTGTCAGCGAAAGGAATTTGCAGCGCGCGGATGGTGGGCGCGAACTCGCGACCCTCCGGCCCGGCGAGCCAAACGTCCTGTCCCAGTTGGCGCAGCGCGCCGGCGAGCTTGACGCACTGGTCGTCGGTGCCGCCGCCGGTGAGGCGCGAATTGAGCTGGAGGATGCGCAGCGGCGTTTCCACAAGTTTCAGGCGCCGGCGGCCGCGAGGTGCCGGGGAGGCTGCAGGTCAGAGACGCAGGACTTCCTTCAGCTTGGCCTTGATGGCCTGTTGGCGTTCCCAAGAGACCGGGCCCTGACTGGAATGGAGTTTGGACTTTTCCAGCGCATAAATGAAATCACACTGGCAGACTGTGGGGAGGGGGAAACCTTCGGCGCTGTTGAGCCGCACTTCAGATTTCAGGGGCTGCCCGCGCAGATTGAAACAAGCCAGTCCGTTCACCAGAAGCTGCCTTGGTTCGTCACAGCGCTCCTGGTTTGATATGATGACAAACCAATGATCCCGCTCAAACCCGGGCGGCCGGCACTTCCACACTTCAAAGGGACGCAGCTTCATCGCTCCGGCCGCTGTTTGACTTTGGCCATCGCAGCCTCCAGTTCGAGGCGGTCTTGCGGCAGTGGATAATCGGCGGTGAAGTAACCTTCCGGCCGGGGCGCCTGCCAGCGGCTTTGCACCAGCGGCAGGCCGGCGCGGATCGCCTGCCGCAAAACCACCGCCTGCCGTTCGCGCGTCAGGGAGACGGCCTGGGCCAGTTCGCGCTCCGTCTCAGGATCCAAATCAATTGTTCTTCGCACGGACACCAGTATGCACCGGTGCGGTGCGAAATCAAGCCACCGGCCGCCGGGACGCAATGCTGCCGCGATCGTTCTTTCTGTGGAGACCTTCATGTCCAATGCCGTCGGGCGCTTCAAGTCCCAAAGCTCTTCCTGAGCGAGCTTGACACACTGGTCATCGGTGCCGCCGCCGGTGAGGCGCGAATTGAGCTGGAGGATGCGCAGCGGCGTTTCCACAAGTTTCAGGCGCCGGCGGCCGCGAGGTGCCGGTTCAGGCCGTGCTCGCAGCGCGTGGCGTGGCTGGCGATGGCGGCGGCCAGACGGGCATCGTTGTCAGCCAGTCCAGTGCGGTTGGCAGGCAGATGCCAGAGGTGAAAACAGCAGGCCCGTCCGCGGACGTCGAGCCGTTGCGCGCCGCTGTTCAGCAAGCGCACCGCCAGCTCGGAATCCTCGCGGCCCCAGCCGGTGAAGTCCTCGTTGTAGCCGTTGACGCGGATGAGGTCGGCGCGCCAGATGCCGAGGTTGCAGCCGCGGATGCCCGCGAGATCCGTGCGGAGACGCTTTTGCGGCCGGGGCCAGCGGAAGGCGTGTTTCACGCCGCGCAGTTGCCACCGGAGGAGCGCCCGCCGGCGGTCGGCGGCAAATTCGCGCTGGCCGAACCATTTTGCGCCCAGGCATTCGACGAGCGCTCGGTGGCCCTGGACGAACTGGCCCGGCTGCGCCAGCTCGCGGTGATCGGCGACGAACCGCGGGTGCGGCACGGTGTCGCCATCGAGGAAAACGAGATACTCGGCCCGCGCCTGTGCAATGGCGAGGTTCAGAATGCGGGCGCGGCGGAAGCCGGCGTGCTCCTGCCAGACGTGTTCGCAACGGCACGCCTGCGCCTGTGCCCAGCGCGCGACCAGCCGGCGCGTGTCGTCGCCGGAGCCGTCGTCGGCGACGATCACCTCCTGCGGCGGGGCCGACTGGCCGGACACGGCGGCGAGCACGCGGCCGAGGTAGTCCGGCTGGTTGCAGGTGTTGACAATCAGGCCCGGCGCGGGCGCGTTCACGGCGGGGTTCCTTTCGACAGGCGGGCTTCGCGCAGCATGGCGTAGCGGGTCAGGGTGGAAAACGCAGACAGGCCGGCGATGTAAAATCCCGGCCAGCCGTCGAGGAATCCCAGCCGAAAAACGTAGGCGCGCAGGAAACGCCAGCCGGGACGGACCGCGAGCGCGAACACGCCCGGCACGTAGCCGTCGGCGGCCCGCCGTTTCACAAATTCCGCCTGATACGGCGCGATCTTGGCGATTTGCCGCGCGATGCTTTCGTTGCTGAAGTGGAGCAGGTCCGCGCGCAGCCGGCCCACGCGGCCGTTGGCTTCGAGCTTGTCGTGCGGGTCCAGGCCCCCCCAGTGCGCCGCTCCGCGCTGCCAGAGCCGCCGCACGTGGTCGGGATACCAGTCGCCGTGGCGAATCCAGCGTCCGCAGTAGAACGTGCACCGGGGGAATTCCCAGGCGACGTGTAGTGTGGCGGGCAGTTCAAGCAATTCGGTGATTTCCTCGCGCAACGCCGGTGAAACCACCTCGTCGGCGTCAAGGCCGAGCACCCAGGGCTGGCTCGCCTTGGCGGCCGCGGAGTTTTTTTGGGCGATGTGCCCCTTCCATGGTTCCCGAAAGACCTTCGCGCCGTGCCGCCGGACGATTTCCTCGGTGCCGTCGTGGACTTCCTCGTTGAGCACGACAATGATTTCCGCCACCCAGTCCACGACGCTTTCCAGCGCGCGGCCGATCCGGTGCGCCTCGGCGCCAGAGATCAGGCAAACGGACAGGGGCAGCTTTTTCATCGTCAACGCGGCGGATTCGGGCCAGAATGCCGGCCGATGTCGTCCACCGGATGGGCCAACTTCTACAACACGACCCGCGCCGCCCGCAAAGTAATTGTCGTGGACCTCGGCTTTCTGGGGGACACGGTCCATCTGGTGCCGGCGTTGTGGGAACTGCGTCGGGCTTACGCGCAGGCGGAATTGCACGTGTTGACGACGCGCGTCGGTGCCGAGGTGCTCGCGCAGGCGCCGTGTGTGGACCGCACCTGGGTGTTTCCGCTCGGCGCACCCAGTCCGCCGTGGTGGAAACACTGGGGCGTGCTGCGGGCACTGCGCCACGAACGGTTTGACGTGGCGATCAACTTCAGCGGTTCGGACCGCTCCGTGTTCACGCTGGCCGCCATCGGCGCGCGACGCTCGCTCGCCTACCAGGGCGGCCGGCGGCATTTCTGGCAACGCTGGCTGGTGCCGGAGTGGATTCCGCGCCAGACACTCCCATCGCCGGTGTTTGAAGGCCGGCGCCACCTGCTCGGCCTGGGCGGCTTCCCGCTGGCAGCGGCGCGCTTCGATTTCGTCCTCCCGCCGGGCCAGCAACGCTGGGCGGCGGATAATGTGCCTGCTGGCGCGTTGCATCTCTCGGTGAGCGCCAGCCTGCCGCTGAAGGAATGGCCGCTGGCGAACAACGTCGATCTGGTGCGCCGGCTGCTGGCACAACGCCCGGGGTCCCGGCTCGTCGCCACCACCGCGCCGAATCCGCGCGAACAGGCACGCCTGGCGGCGCTGGGCGACGCCGTCCGTGACGAGCGGCTGCAGTTGATTTCCGCACCGCTGTCCATCGGTTTGCTGGCGGCGTTGCTGCAACGGTGCGCGCTGCACGTGGGACCGGACTCGGGCGTCCTGCACCTCGCGGCGGCGCTGGGCGTGCCGACCGTGGCAATTTTCCGCCGGTATGCCGACATGGCGGACTGGCTGCCGCGTGGGCCGCACCACGCGCATTTGACGGCGCCGTGCGACTGCGTGAACGCCAAATTCGCGCCCTGCGCTGCCGCGGGCGTTGCGCGCTGCCTGGGTGGAATTGCCGCGGAGGCGGTCGGTGCGGCGATTTTCCAGCTCCTCGGCGAACCTGTCGAAACGAAGGCAACCCACACCGGCGCAGGTTCCGTTTCGCCATGAGCGGGTGCCGGCTTTCCACCGCGCCGCAGCGCATCCTGATGCTCAAAGGCCACAGTGCCGGCGTGGGCGATCTCTTGCGCAGTTCGGCGGCGTGGCGGGCGTTGCACGACGCCTGGCCGCCGGCGACGCTGCACCTGCTGTTTCTGACACGCGATCCGGGTGCCGCGGCGGAGGAACTTATCCGGCAACATCACCTGCTGCGGAGTTTCGACGTGGTGGACAAACGGACGCGAACGCTGGCGGACGGGCGCCGGTTTCTCCGCGAAGTGCGCGCCGCCGCCGACCGCGTCCGACCCGATCTGGTGATTGATTTCGAGCCTAACGGCCTGCGCACCTCGTGGCTGGCGGCGTGGCTGGGCTGGCGCCACGGCGCCAAAACGGTGGGCATCGCCACGCAGCCGGGCCGCGGATGGTTCTACCGGTTCGCCGCGGTGTCGCCGCCAAAGTTTGCGGCGGCACGGCAACTTGCCTGGCCGCTGGAATACACCAACCGCGATTTCGTGGCGCTGTCCGCGCTCGGCCTGGAGCGCGCCGGGCGGGCGATCGAACTGCGCGAAACCGAGACGGCACGGGCGTTCCGGCTGGCGTTGCGCGCGCGCCACGGTCTGCCGGAAACCGCGCCGCTGCTCGGTTTGAACATCGGCTGCGGCACGCCCGACGCCGTGAGCAAACGGCCGAATCTGCGGCTGCTTTCCGGGTTGGTGGGCGGGTTGCAGCGCGAACACGGTTTGACACTGGTGCTGACCGGCGCGCCCTTCGAGCGGGCGGTGAATGCGGAATTTCTCCAACAGCACGGCGCCCGCGGCGGCACGGCGGTGATTGATCTGGCGGGGCAGACCAACCTGCTGGAACTGGTCGGGGCGATCAACGCGTGCGCCTTGTTCATCAGCAGCGACAGCGGGCCGTTCCACATGGCCGTGGCGTTGCGCGTGCCGACGCTGGCGGTGTTCAACTGGGATAACTCGACGCATTTCCACCACGATCCGTGGGTGCGCTGTCGCGTGGCGCCGTCGCCGGACGCGCTGCCGGCGCTGCGCGAAGCCGCACGGGAACTGCTGGCCCTGAACCCACGCGCGCCGGCCCCGGCGGGCGCGCCGGGCGGCTGACAAACTGCTCGCCTCGGCGCCGGCGGCTGGCCATAGTCCCACGGCTGCATGGTGTCGTTCCTGTTCAAGATTTGGGGCCTGGCCCGGCCGTATCGGTTGCGGCTGTTCTTCGGCGTGTTCACCGGCGTGGTCAGCGGCCTGATCGAGCCGCTCATGATTGCCACTGTGACGCTGGTGTATGGCCTCATTTTCCCCAGCGCGAACATGCCCGTTTTGAGCGACCGGTTCGCCGCGGCCGTCCAGCGCGCGCCGGCGTTTGCCCAAAGCGTGCTGGCCTTCATCCACGGCTGGTTGAAGGCCGTTGAAGCGACGCTGACCAGCGGCGTGCAAAAACATCCGGGCGCGTTGGTGGTGCTGGTGGCGCTGATCCCGGCAGTGATGTTCCTGCGCGGGCTGTTTTCCTACCTGAACATTTACCTGCTGCAATGGGTGGCCGTCCGTGCGATCACGGACCTGCGCATCCGGCTGTTCAACCATTTGCTGAACCTGTCCACGAGCTTCTTCAGCCGGACCAGCAGCGGCGAACTGATGTCGCGCATGATGAGCGACACGCAGTCGCTGCAAAACGTCCTCAGCAATGCCACCGCGGTCATCGTGAAGGATCCGGTCACGCTGGCCAGCCTGCTCGCCTACGTGCTCTGGCAGCAGCCGAAGCTGACGCTGCTTTCACTGGCCGTGCTGCCGGTGTGCATGGTGCCGATCGTGATCTACAGCCGGAAGGTGCGCCGGGCGAGCCGCGCGTTGCAGACACACGCTGCGGAGTTGACCGAGGTGATGGGCGAGGCGTTCACGGGCAATCGCATCATCAAGGCCTACAACCTGGAGGAAACGGTGACCGGGCAGTTCCGTGCCACGGCGCAGAAATTCATCGGCCACTACATGCGGATCATCCGGTCCTCGGAGACGCCCGGCCCGCTGCTGGAGTTTTTCGGTTCGATCGGCGTGGCCCTGGTGTTTCTGTATCTGTTGCTGGGCGTTGGCGCGCGGCCCGGCTCCACGGATTTTCTGACGGTGATCCTGGCGATTTTCTCGATGTATCGCCCGTTGAAAAACCTGACCCGGCTGCACAACAGCCTGGAGCAGGCGCGCGCGGCGAGCGAACGGGTGTTCGAACTGCTGGCCGCGCCGAACACGGTGCCCGAACCGGCCCAGCCGAAAACGCTCCAGGCCGCGGGCGCGGACATCCAGTTCGACGGCGTGGATTTCGATTATGGTGAAAAGCCGGTGCTGCGTGACATCCGCCTGACGATTCCCGCCGGCCGGATGGTGGCGCTGGTGGGAGCGAGCGGTTCCGGCAAGACGACGCTCACGAACCTGCTGCTCCGTTTCTACGACCCGCAACGCGGCGCGGTGCGGATCGGCGGCATCAACATCCGCGAGGTTTCCACGCGGCAACTCCGCGAACAAATCGCCGTCGTGACACAGGAAACGGTGCTGTTCAACGAGACCATCCGCCGGAACATCGAGCTGGGCCGTCCCGGCTCAAGCGAGGCGGCTATTCACGAGGCTGCCCGGCACGCGCACGCCGAGGACTTCATTCTGGAAAAGCCGGCCGGCTTTGACACGGTGATCGGCGAGAAGGGCGTGCTGCTGTCCGGCGGGCAGCGGCAGCGGATTGCCATTGCCCGTGCCTTGCTGAAGAACGCGCCGATTCTGGTGTTGGACGAGGCCACCAGCGCGTTGGACACCGAATCCGAGCGCGCGGTGCAGGCGGCGTTGGAGGAGTTGATGAAAGGCCGCACGACGGTCTGCATCGCGCACCGGCTGTCCACCATCCAGAGCGCCGACCTGATCGTGGTGTTGAACGAAGGGCGGATCGTGGAAAGCGGCACGCACGCCGAACTGCTGCAACGCGGCGGTGTTTACCGGCGGCTGCACGACCTGCAATTTCAGCCGGCGTGAGCCGGGGCGGTTCTTCGCGCTTCGCGGGGAGCCTGGCCTACCTGGCTTTGGGGACGGTGGGGGCCGCGAGGCGTTGCTTGACGATGGCGAGGTATTTGACCGCGAGCGGATTGTCCCACGACTTGATCTTCAACGAGCGTTCCAGTTCCGCCCGGGCGTCGGCGTAGTCCTCCGCCTGGAGATAGTGCCAGCCGTGAATCATGGCGAGGTAGTAATTCTGGGGATCCAGTTTGACCGCCTGATCGAAATACCTTTTGGCGCGGTCATGCTCGCCCAGCCAGTCCAGGCACATGCCGTAGTGGACGAAGCTGTAGGTTTCCCACGGGTCCAGCTTCATGCCCAGCGCGAACCACTTCATGGCAATGTCCGCCTGATCGCGCCAGTTGTCGGCGCCTTCCCAGCTCACCAGCCGGTGGATTTCGCCGATTTTCTGGACAGTTTCAACGTTGGCCGGCTCGACGGCGTGGGCGAGGGTCAGGGCGTCGTATTGGGCGGTGGCCGTGCGCGCGGCCGCTGCTTGGGTGAGCCAACGGCTTTCCTGCCAGCGGCGCAGGGTTTGCGGCGCCAGATAGACGATGGCACCGATGCCCACCACCGTCACGGCAATCCGCCCCGGCCATCCAGGCGTGACCCAGTAGCGGGTGGTGGCAAACCGCAGGTGGCTGCTCAATCCCGCCGCGAGCGCCACGAAGAGCAGCGCGTTGGCGGGAATCTGCAAATTGAAGTCAACCAGCGCATGAATCAGCAGTGCGAGCATGCCGATGGCGGCGCCCATGACAAACGCTGCCCGGTCACTGCGCCGGGTGGAGACGTCATTCGACACCCGATGCACGTATTTCCAGGTCTTCACCACGCCCAGCGCCACGCAGGTCAGGAAACCTGCAATGATGATCCCGCCGGTCGCGCCCCAGTCCGCCAGGGCATTCAGATAATCGTTGTGGACCCAATACGGCCGGGATTGGAGCGGCGCGGTGCGATACGCCGGGAACCGGACATCGAAATGCGCCGGACCGACACCGAACCAGAAGTGGTCCAGCCACATTTTGGCGGCGGGCACCCAAAGGTCCGGCCGGACGCGCACGTTGTCCACCGAGGCGTTTTTGAACATGTTGGCGAATCGCTTTTGGGCGTGCCGCTCGTGGACGATGAATCCGCCGGCGGCCACGGCCATGACCACCAGGCCGATCAGCACCGGCTTGCGATAATCCCGGTAACGGAGCAACCAGACGGCCATGACCAGCAACGCCAGGCCGGTGGCGAGATAGCCGCCGCGGGAAATCGCCACGCCAATACCGGCGAACAGCACGAGCGCAATGTAGGCGTAGAACACCCGGCCCAGCGCCTTGGTCTTGCTCACCAGCAGATTCGCGAGGGCCACCGGCAGCAGCATTTCGAGAAAACCCGCGAGATGATCCGGGCAGATATAGGTGCCGGAGCCGCGGTGACTGTATTGGACGGGCCGCACAAACCACCAAACCTTGTTCGAGTCCGTCAGGTATTGGAAAATCGCGTAAATCGAAACCGCCATGCCCAAACCCAGCAACGTCCACGTCAGGAGGCGCGTGGTTTCCTGCCGGTGCAGATTGTTGAGGACAATGAAGAACACCCACGCGTAAACCAGCACCCGGATCAACTCCAGCCGGGTGACGTATTCCACGTCCGCCTGCCGGTAGCGCACCACGGCATAAACGACGAACGCCAGGACGGCCCAGCACGCCGGCGGCCACTGCAACCGGTGGCTCGGATTGATCCAGAACCGGGCCACCCACAAGCCAATCCCCAGCACCGTCAATCCCTGCAGCACCGCAAAATCCTGCCCGCGCACGGCGCCGGTGGCCAGCGGACCAAACACCAGAATGGCCAGCACGACGGCGAGTATTCCCCGCTCGCACCATTGGTCGAGAAGTTCGCGATCCATGTGAAGGAATAGCCTAGGCTATCCCGCTCCCGGCGGTCACGCGAATTTGTCACGCCACGGAACCTGCCCCAACAGCGTCGTTGACGAACGCTGTCACGGCGTGCATCGTTCTCCACGAAGATCGCCCGAACACGTGCATCGTAACATTAAGACCGTGAGCGACAGGCCGGAACAGTGCTCAGCAGCCCACACTGCGGCGGGAGGCGACAGTTGTTTGGGACCTGCGATGACCGGTCTTTGATCTCATGGAAAGTCTTGTGGCCAAGGTCATTTCACGCCGCCACGCCCGGACGGAGCGGGCGGAGCGGGACTGGTTGGCGCGGGCAGATCGGACCTTCTCCGAGAACCTGCGGTTCGTCGGCGCTTTTCTTCGCTCGCCCGGCCGGGTTGGCGCGCTGCTGCCCAGTTCCCGTGTGCTGGCCCGGGCGATGATTGCCAGCTCTGACCTGGCGGCGGCCGGCGCGGTTGTGGAACTGGGTCCGGGCACCGGATCGTTCACCCGTGCCATTCTGGAGCGTCTCGGCGAGCACACGACGTTCTTCGCCTTGGAATTGGATTGGCAGGCAGTGGCCGGCCTGCGCCAGAATTTCCCCGAGCTCCGGGTTTATCACGATTCCGCCGAGCGCATCCAACGTTACCTGGCCCGTCATGGGAGACCGCAGGCCGATTACGTCATCAGCGGGCTGCCGTGGGCCAACATGGGAGCCGGGGTGCAGCGGCGCATCATGGGCAACGTGGCCCACGCCCTGGCGCCCGGCGGCGTGTTCACGACCTTCACGTATCTGATCTCGCCGCTTCGCGCCAATGGCCGTCATTACCGGCGAGTCCTCGGCGAGCTGTTTGGCTCGGTGGAGATCAGCGCGGTGGTCTGGCGCAATTTCCCCCCGGCGCTGGTTTACCGCTGCACGCAGGTGCGGCCGCCCGCCGAGGCGCTGGCATTGCCGGTTGGCTGACATTCGCGCGGGGAAGCGGACGCGGCGCGATTGCGTCGGAGCGTGTTACCACGGCACGGCGCGGACGATTTCGGCGAAGCGTTCGAGGTCGGCGTATTTGTGTTCCCATGTGGTGTAGATGACGCCTTCCACGCCGTTGACCTGCTTCGCGGCGGCGAGCCAGTCCCGGACGCGTTCGGGGGCGGCGTCGTAGTAGCCGGCGATCACCTGCCGGTGACCGCGGTCGGCAAACCACTTCAAGCTGGCGTCGCGTTTCTCGAAATACCACGGCACGACGATCACGTCCGGGTCCAGGCCTTCCCACGAGCCGGTGAGGTTGCCGCGGACGAGATAATAGTTGTCGTGGGCATTGTGATTCGGGTCGAACATGTCGCTCCACACGTAAATGCGGCCGCCGGGATTGACGTCACGGAGAATACGGATGCAGGTGCGGACGTTGTCGGCGAGGACGGTCCCGGCGTCGAGACCGCGGCGCTGGCAGGCATAGCACCAGTTGAGCACGCGGATTTCGTCGTGCGACATGAAGTAGCCTTTCGCGCCCCAGGCGGCATGCATCCGGCGGGCCTGGTCGCGGAGGAGTTCGACGGTGCGCGGCTCGGATGGACAGATCATGGCCTGGCCGTCATAAACGGTGACGGCGTGGTAATACGAGACACGCAGTCGGGTGCCGTCGGGCAGACTGGTTTTGATGGTGGGCGGTTCGTGGTAAACGTCGTATTCGCCGTTCCACGGGTGGTTGCCCATGAGCGGGTCCGCGACGCGCGCGAAGTCGCGGCCTTCAGCCAGCGGCGTGCCGTCGTCCCGCTTCACCGTCAGCGGCGCGCCGTCGCGGCGGATGAGGTTCAGCAGGCCGACCTCCTCGATTTTCGCATCATCCCACCAGAGCGAGCCGGTGGTGCCGTCCCAGCAGCCGAAATAGACGTTGACCGCGGTGTTCGTGAGTGAATTGAAAACGACATGGTGCGTCTGCCAGTCCTGCGTCGGCTTCACCTTTAGATAATCGAAGTTCAAGTCGCCCTTCGGGGCAAGCACCTTGACCTCCGGCGTGCCGCGGAAATCCTGCGTCTTGACCCGGACACTGAGGTGATATTGGTGAAACGGGAGCAGCTTCAGCCGGGCGACGATGCGGGCCGGCCGGCCGCGGGGATCGGTGACACGCGCCGTGCCGGCGTCGGCGACGACGGTGTCGTCCTTCCAATCCCATCGCTTCAGGTCGGAGAAATCGCCGCCACGGAAGGCGACCGGCAACTCGGATTCCAGCCGGGCGACGCCGGCGTGAACGACGAAAAGCGCGTTGGTGACGGGCAGCCCTTCAACGAGGTTCGGATCGTGCGAGAGCAGATCGTTCGAATAACCGATGGGGAACAGCGCAGGGACAATTTCGAGGTGATTGCTTGCCGCGAGGGCTTTGACGCGGGCGACGTTGCGGAAGTAGCGTTCGTCCATGTCCCCGAGCCGGGCGAACTTGGAATCGGCGAGCAGGACGTGCGTGTAACCCGCGGCGCTGGCGCGGTGAAAGAGCGTGGCCAGTTCGTCCACGTTTTTGTCCACGAGCAGGTTTGAAGGGCAGTAAATCCAGAGTTGAAGCGGGGCGGCGGCGGCGTGCCAACTGCCGGCCAGCAGGAGGGCAAGACAAAGCAAGCGACGGAGATTCATGGCGCGAGTTGAGCACGCCCCCGCGCGGAAGCAAGGGCCTTTTCCGTCACGGGCCGGCGTCCCGTGGGCCGGTCTGCGCGCTTGCTCTTTGGCGGCGGGCGGGGAAACTTTTGCGCGTGGTTGGTTTTAGATGCTGAGAGCTGGATATGCCACAATTTGTCTATAAAGCGCGCCGCCGGTCGGGCGAGTTGGTGCAGGATGTGCTTGACGCCGCCGACCGGCCCGCGGCGGTGGCGCAATTGGAGCGTCTTGGCCTGGTGCCGGTGCTGGTGGAGCTGGCCAAAGGCGCGGCGGCGAAGGTCGAGCGCAAGAGCGCGCGAACGGCCGAAACCGCGGCGGCGCAGGCCTCCTCGTTCCGCGCGTTACTGGCACGCAAGCGCCGGCCGAAATTGCGCGAGCTGGCCACCTTCAGCCAGCAGTTGACCAACCTGCTCCGGGCGGGGATGCCGCTGACCGCGGCGTTGAACAGCATGACCTCGATCAGCTCGAAAGGCGTGCCGCCGGAGGTCAGCCAGCAACTCAAACAGGACGTGATGGAGGGCAAGGGGCTTTCCGAGGCGATGGCCCGGCAGCCGCTGATCTTCTCCGACCTTTACGTGAACATGGTCCGGGCCGGCGAGCAAAGTGGCGCGATGGTGGAGGTGCTGCAGCGGCTGGCGTCGCACTACGAGCGTTTCGCCGAGGTGCAATCGAAGTTCCTTTCGGCCCTGATCTATCCGGCCATTGTGGCGAGCGTGGGGGTGGTCATCGTGTTCTTCTTCATGACGACGATGCTGCCGAAGTTCATGAGCATCTTCCAGGGCATGAAGGTGGAACTGCCGGCGGCGACGAAGCTGTTGATCGGAATCAGCCATTTCTTTGCAGGCTACTGGTGGTTGTTCCCGATCGCGGCGGTGCTGGTGGTGACCCTCTACAAGCGTTACGAGGCCACGCCCGAAGGCCGGCGCAACGTGGACCGTTTCAAGATGAACACCCCCGTGTTCGGGCACGTGGTGCAGTTGAATCTCTTCGGACAATTCGCCCGCACGCTGGGAACGCTGCTCCAAAACGGCGTGCCCGTGCTCACCGCCCTGCGGATCACCGAACAGGTCATTGCCAACTCCGTGGTGAAGGAGGCCATCGCCAAGACCCGCGAGGAGGTGACCGACGGCAAGACCATCGCGCAGCCGCTGGCCCGCAGCAAACTCTTCCCACAGCTCATGATTGACCTCATCAAGATCGGCGAGGAAACCGGCGACGTGCCCGGCGCGTTGAACAACGTGGCGCAGACCTACGAAAACGAGCTCATCACTGCGCTGCGCGTGATGACCAATCTCATCGAGCCGGCGATGATCATCGTCATGGCCATCGGCGTCGGCTTCCTGCTGTTCAGCGTGCTCTCCGCCATGTTCACCATCACGGCCAACCTTGCCCGGTGATGCGCGCCCGGCGTCCAACGGCCGGCCGGCCGGCTCCGGACCGGCGAGGCTTCACGCTCATCGAACTTCTCGTCGTGATGGCCATCATCGCCGTCATTGCCAGCATCGGCATTCCGCCGTTGTTCAGCGCGATCCGGAAAGGGCCGATGCGCCAGGCGATCAGCGACCTCACGGAAGGTTGCCAGAAGGCGCGGATGCTGGCGATTCTACGCGGGCAGACCGCCGAACTCGTCATCACCGGCAGCGGCCAGCTCTCCGTCGGACTGGTGCCGCCGGACCAGTTGGCGAGCAACGACAACGGCGATGCGTCCGGCGCGGCGAACGCGTTGCCGGCGACCGCCGGCGACGTGTCAGCAGCAAGCCAGACCTTGCCCGCCGAGGTCACCTTTTCCGCGCACCTGCCGGACTCGATCGCCTTCGAGCACCTCGTCATCAACCGGCGGGACATTCTGGAGGCCGAGCGGCAGGGGGCCTTGGACCTCGACGCGGCGCGGGTGCGGTTTTATCCGAACGGCACGTGCGACGAGTTGAGCGCGACGCTGCTTTCCGGGTTGAACGAAGAGCGCCGGCTGACCTTGGAAATCAGCACCGGCCAGACGGACGTGGAGGTGCTTCGATGAACTGCGGACCGAATCCGCGGCCGCATGTTTCGCCCCGGGGCGCGGCCTTCACCTTGCTGGAGGTGATGATCGCGATGGCCATCTTCTTTATCGCCATTTTCGCGATCTTGAGCCTGGTGGCGCAGAATCTGCGGATGGCGCGCAGCCTGGGCATGGGCGAGGTGGACTTCGGTTCGGTGGCGGCCCAAATCGCGCAAACGAACACGCTGACCGAAGGGATGCTGTCCGGGGATTTCGGCGACGCCTATCCCGGCGCCAGTTGGAATGCCAACATCACGATGGTGTCCACCAACCAGGGAACCCTGGCCTCGCGGCGGAGCGAGCAGGGGCTGTTCCAGGTGGACATCACCATTGACTGGCCACAGAACGGCCTGGTCCGGGAGGAAACCAACAGCATTCTGCTTTACCGCAATGGCACCGGTCAGGCCCAGATGGGGAACCCATGAACCTGCCTCCGTTGCGCAAACCGTCCCGCTGCCACCGAGCGAAACACCGCGCCGGCCGGCAGGCGTTCACACTGCTGGAGGTCATGGTGGCGCTGGTGATTTTTGCGATGGTGATCACGGCGATTTACTCAAGTTGGACTGCGATCCTGCGGGCAGCCCGCGTGGGCAATGACGCCGCGATGCGCTTGCAGCGCAGCCGCCTCGCCTCCCGTTCGCTCAGCGACGCCCTCGTGTCGGCGGTGATGTTTCAAGCCAACGCGCCGCTCTACACGTTCCAGGCGGATACGAGCGGCGATTTTGCGGCGCTGAGTTTTGTGGCCCGGCTGCCGTCGTCGTATCTGGGCAGCGGTTTTTTCGGCGGCCAGGTTGTCCGTCGCGTCACGTTCACCGTGGAATCTGGCAATGACGGCAAAAACCAGTTTGTCCTGACCCAAGCACCGCTTTTGGAAACCAACACCTCGCCGGACCAGGTTTATTCGCTCGTGCTGGCACGGGAGGTAAACCTGTTTACGGTCGAGTTTTTCGATCCGCAAAACGGCTGGGTGCCGGAATGGAGCGACTCGAATCAACTGCCGCAGCAGGTGCGTTTCCAGCTTGGCTTTGGCCCGACGTTGGCGGCCAACGCGTCGCCGCAGGATGTCACCGTGCGGACAGTGGACATCCCCAGCGTGCGGGTTGACCGAAACATGCAGGCAGCCTTCGGACCTGGTGGTGGCATGCCGCGGCCGATGCCGATTCAGCCCAGTCCGGTACCGGTTCCGGGCACCGGGCTTCTGCCCAACGGACAGCCATGACAGTGTTGCGACCATCGCCGCCGCGCGGATTTGCGCTCGTCATCGTGATGATTGTCATCGCCGTGCTGGGCCTGCTGGCCGGCGGTTTTGCCATTTCGATGAAGGTGGAGTCACGTCTGGCGGCCAACGCCAGCAACGACGCCGAGATGGAATGGCTGGGCCGATCGGGCGTGGAACTGGCGCGGTATGTCATTGCGAATTCAAGCGGCTCGGGCGGAGGACAGAATTACTCCTCGTTGAACCAGATCTGGGCCGGCGGCCCCGGTGCGGGCAACGAAACCAACGGCCCGCTGGCCGGCGTTTCGCTCACCAACAACGTGCTGGGCAACGGCAGCTTCTCCGTGCATATCCTTGATTTGGAGCGGAAATGGAACATCAACATGGCCGATGAACCGCTCTTGCGCCGGGCGCTGACGGTGATCGGCGTGGACGCCGGCGATGCCGCCACCATCGTGGATTCGATTTTGGACTGGGAGGATCCGGATGATGATCCCCGGATGAGCGGCGCCGAGAGTGATTTCTACATGACAAAAGACCCACCCTACGTCGCCAAGAACGGCTACGTGGACGATCTTTCCGAACTGTTGCTGGTGAATGGCGTGACGCCCGATCTTTACTGGGGGCAAAATGTGTCGTCGCACATGGATGTCACCACGGGAGCATCGGCTGGATCTGCGCAAAGCCAGCCCGCGTATCACATGGGTTTGGTGGATCTGTTTACCCCCATCTCCGCCGGGAGAATCAACATCAACACGGCCTCCGCCTACGTTCTCCAAATGCTGCCCGGAGTGGATGAAAACATCGCGTCTAACATTATTCGCGCCCGGGCGGGTCCCGATGGAGTTGAGGGAACGGACGATGACACCCCCTTCACCGCCCCGACCGCCTTGGCCGCTTCGGTCCCCGGTCTAAGCCCGCAAGCCGCGCTGGCCTTTGGGACGATGGTCAGTGTGCAAAGCCTGACCTACGAGGTCACCGTGGATGCGCAGATTGGCACCTACCAAAAGCGCTATGTCGCGATCATTCAACGCAGCGGGATGGCGCAGAGTGACGTGAAAATCCTACAATTCAGTCCACAATAGGCGAAAGCCGGTTTCACTCACTGAAACAAGCTGGCACGAACATGGGGCGAATTGTTTACATCACTGGAACGAACACCGGTGTCGGTAAGACGCTGTTAACAGCGTTGTTACTGCGAGAACTGCGCCAGCAAGACGGCGGCGTTGTCGCCATGAAACCCTTCGCTACTGGTAACCGAAACGATGCCAATTTGCTGGACCGTGTGCAGGGTGGAGCCTTGCCACCAGAATTGCTGAACCCCTTTTACTTTCGGAGGCCATTGGCACCCTTGGCTGCGGCACGACAGGAACGGCGAACAGTCCTGATTGAAGCCGTTCAGGAACGGATTCAAGCGGCCGCATCACGGTCAGATTTGTTGCTGGTCGAAGGCTGCGGAGGGTTGCTTGTCCCTCTAGGAGAAGGATTTAATTTACTCGATGTTGTGGCGTGTCAACCAGGACCGGTAATAGTGGTAGCCAGAAATCAGCTCGGTGTGATCAATCATTCGTTGCTGACGCTTAGCGTTCTTGACGAGCATCGCATATCGCCCACGAAACTTGTGCTCATGAGTTGCCGGCGGCCTGATCTGTCAGCGGCTTTAAACGCGACAATGCTTGCGGAGCTTGCTCCCCATTCAAGCGTGTTAATATTTCCGTATCTTGATGTTGCAGCCAGGAGGACGCTGACACTGCCAGTGCGCTGTAAAAAAATTAAAAAAACACTTGCCCGGATTGTCGAGTTCGCTACAGTTCGCTCTCGTCTTCGCTGACGTTGTCAGCCGAGAACGTTGAAAGAACGTCAAAAACATGTAAAAAGTTGTTGACGGGCGTGGGTTGAAGGTTAAAGTTAACGCGCTTTTGAGAAACTAAACTGAGGCGCCGAGTTGGGCGTAAAATTCGGCTCTCAGGTTTTTTGTCCCCTAAGTGGGGTGGATTTATGGGTGAAAGCACCCGGTGCTCTTTGAAAGTTGAATTGTGCGATAAGTGAGAGCCCCTTCACAGATAACCAGTTAGTTGGTTTAAAGTGAAGAGTTTTATAATTGCAAATGCTGGATATGATCTATCCGGCAGGAGTCAAACTAACGTTTTTTTACGGAGAGTTTGATTCTGGCTCAGAACGAACGCTGGCGGCGTGGATAAGACATGCAAGTCGAACGCTGATTGGAAGGTAGCAATATTTTCCAGTCGGAGTGGCGCAAGGGTGCGTAACACGTGGGTAATCTGCCGTGAAGTCTAGGATAACTCGCTGAAAGGCGAGCTAATACCAGATGTGACAGTTTGAGGACATCCTTGAATTGTCAAAGTTGGGGACCGTAAGGCCTGACGCTTCATGATGAGCCCGCGGCCTATCAGCTAGTTGGTGAGGTAACGGCCCACCAAGGCGAAGACGGGTAGCTGGTCTGAGAGGACGACCAGCCACACTGGAACTGAGACACGGTCCAGACACCTACGGGTGGCAGCAGTCGAGAATTTTTCACAATGGGCGAAAGCCTGATGGAGCGACGCCGCGTGGGGGATGAATGGCTTCGGCCCGTAAACCCCTGTCATTTGCGAGCAAGGCTGACGGTCTAATAAATCGGCAGTTGATAGTAGCGAAAGAGGAAGGGACGGCTAACTCTGTGCCAGCAGCCGCGGTAATACAGAGGTCCCGAGCGTTGTTCGGATTTACTGGGCGTAAAGGGTGCGTAGGTGGCTGGGTAAGTTTGATGTGAAATCTCCGGGCCTAACCCGGAAATGGCATTGAATACTACTTGGATAGAGGGTTGGAGAGGGGACTGGAATTCTCGGTGTAGCAGTGAAATGCGTAGATAT
>JAJXZJ010000071.1 GCA_021780105.1 bacterium | reverse complement strand
AAGGGTGCATCTTGACACTGTTCTTAATTTAGCTGCCAGACTTGGGGCCAGTCCTGGTTGCGGCGGGCGACTTCGAGTGCCATGAGACGGCGGCGACCGGGTTCGGTCCAAAACTGGCCGCAGCGTTTGAACCGGCCTTGCAATTGGGCGCAGAAGGATTCCATGGTGCCGCTGCCCACGGGGCAGCCCTCGTCGGCCCGTGTGGCATAATGAAGGTGGTCGCGATGGTTCTCAAAATACCGGGTTTCGGTGGCGACGCTCGGCGGCAAGGGTTGCGCCCGCTGCGCACACCAGGCGGGCAGATCGTGCAAGGTCTGCAACACGCCCGTTTCACCCCCATGCCGCAACTGGTGCAACAGTGGTTCGACCCATGCCTTGGCCGCAAGGTCATTTCCGGGGTGCAGCGTATGGGCCACCGCCCAGAGATGCTGGCTGGCATGGTAAAAATCCAGCACCCCGCTGGCGGTCGCAAACCGGTCGGCGACGATGTTCCAAATCCACACTCCGCCATCGGCCACGACGTAGACCTGCGGCACCTGCCCCAGTCCACACCGACGCGCCTGGGCTTGCACGCGGCGGCCAAACTCCAGCGGGTCACCGTGATAAGCCACCACCCGCTTTTCCAGCAGCAGTCCGCGGTCTGACTTGGTTTTGACCGCCTGACGCAAGCGGTAGATCACCGCGCTTTTGCACTCCTGCCACGCCACGCGTTCGCCGGCGGCGGTCGCCGGCTTGCGGCCCCAATCCTGGCCGCGATGCCGCAACATCCAGCCGTCCATCATGATCACCAGCGCATCCGTCGGCGGGATCGTTTGGGGGACCGGCGGGTCGGCACTGGCCGCCACCTGCGCCTCGGCCTGTTGATCGGCCCGCTCCCCGGCGCGTTGCACTTGCTGATGGATGACCGAGTCATCCACCGCCACGCCCCACTGCGCCGCCACGGCGGCGGCCTGCTCATAGGACGTCGTCGCCACGGCCGTAAAACACAGCTTTCGGGCCAGCCCGGGCGTGATCTTTTGATGCGGCGTCAGCCCCCACGCCCGCTGCTGGGGACAAAACCATCGCCCGGTCTCCGGTTCCTGCCCGTAATCGGTGGCCAGCCTGACAAGGCCCAACTCAGTCCGCAGGGTCAGGCTTCGGCGTTTGCGCTGGTGCAGGGGGAAAAAGCTCGCCGGTCTGGCCGGCGAGTTGTTGCAGGCGGCGTTCAAGTTCTTGGCGGCCTAATTCCCGATATTCGGCCACCACTTCCTGTTCCAGTGCCGCCAAGGTTGGCAGCGATTTCAAGGCTTCCGGCTTTCGTTCTTTCTTCATGTCAGCTCTCTTTCGGCCGGTTGAGGAACCTTTTACCCACTCAGCTTAAGAATAGTGTCAAGATGCACCCGCGCGCAGGTGGATTTCCAAATTAATCTTCCCTAAGCCGGCGCAAGCAGGTAATCTTTCCACGGGCCATCTAACATCTAAACCGTCTTATGACTGAACCGATTCCCTATCTTGATCTCCCGGCGCAAATCCGGCCGCTGCGCGCGGAACTGGACGCCGCCATCGCCCGCACGATTGACCATTGCTCGTTTTGTCTCGGCCCGGACGTGGCGCAGTTTGAAAAGGATTTCGCCAGGTTTTGCGGAGCCGGCCATTGCGTCGGCTTCAACAGCGGCACTTCCGCGCTGCACGTGGCGATGCTGCTGCTCGGCGTCGGGCCGGGCGACGAAGTCATCACCACGCCGTTCACTTTCGTCGCCACGAGCTGGGCGGTTTCCTACGCCGGAGCCAAACCGGTTTATGTGGACATTGACGACACCACGTTCAACCTGGATCCGAAACGGCTGGAACAGGCCATTACGCCGCGCACCAAGGCGGTGATGCCGGTTCACCTTTACGGGCAGCCGTTTGACGTGGATCCGATTCTGACCGTCTGCCGGAAACACAAACTCCCGATGGTCGAGGACGCCTGCCAGGCCCACGGCGCGAAATACAATGGCAAAGTGGTCGGCACGTTCGGCGACATTTCATGCTTCAGTTTTTATCCGGGCAAGAACCTTGGCGCTTTTGGCGAAGGCGGCGCGCTGGTGACCAACAACGCAGAATTGGCGAAGCGGGCCCGTTCGTTGCGCGAGCACGGTTCGACCGTCCGGTATTATCACGACGAAATCGGCTTCAACTACCGGATGGAAGGTTTTCAAGGCGCGGTGCTGGGGGTCAAACTCAAGCATCTGGAAAATTGGACGCGCGAGCGCCAACGGGTCGCCCGGCGCTATGCGGAACTGCTCGCCGGCACGCGGTTGCAACTGCCGTCCCAGGCTGCACTGGCTGAAAGCGTGTGGCACCTCTACGTCGTTCGCGTCGACAACCGCGACGCCGTCCTGTCCACACTGCTGGACGCCTCGCGCGGCAGCGAACCGTCGGACGTGTTGCGCCGCCAGGCCGAACTCGTTCTCGCCGAGGAACTGGCTGGCGATCATGGTGTCGAACAGGTTCACCACCTCGATGCCGAAATCGCGGTAAAGCGAGCGCATGTCGTAGTCGGCGCCGTGGAATACCTTCTTTAT
>JAJXZJ010000050.1 GCA_021780105.1 bacterium | reverse complement strand
GCCCGGCCTGGGTCGCTTCGGCGGCCGGGCCGGGCTACGGCGCTTGTTGGATTTAGCCTTCTGGGTGGAAGGCGGGCGGGCCTTGGCCGCGTGAACCGTGTGTCGCCGCCAGGGCCCGTCTTGATTTTCCCACTGCTTGCCTGCTTCCTTCTCGGTTTCAACCAGCTATTTGCTTCCATGAATCCCGTTCGCCAGATCGGTTCCCGGCTCCTCCGCACGTCCGCTTTCTTCGCTCTCGGCATCCTCGTCACGCAGGCCCAGCTCCCCGGTGTCGAGCATGTCGTCATCGTCGGTTGCGACGGCATGGGAGCGGTGGCCTTCACGAAGAACGATGCTCCCGTGATGCACCGGCTCATGCGTGAAGGCGCGTGGACGTTGCACGCCCGTGGCGTCATGCCCACGGTCAGCAGCCCGAACTGGGCCTCGATGATCATGGGCGCCGGCCCGGAGCAACACGGCGTCACCTCCAACGACTGGGAGCCGGACAAGTTCGACATCGCGCCCACGGCCGTCGGCTCCGGCGGCATTTTCCCCACCATTTTCGGCGTGCTGCGCGATCAGCGGCCGGCCGCGCAAATTGTCTGCATTCACGATTGGGACGGCTTTGGCCGGCTCCTGGAACCCAAAGCGCCCAACGTGCTCCAGCACGTTCCGGGCACCCCGGCCACGGCGACCCGCGCCATCGCGTTGTTCCGCGAGCGCCGGCCCACCTTCCTCTTTATTCATTTCGACGCCGTGGACCATGCCGGCCACACGTTTGGCTGGAAAACGCCGCAGTATTTCCAAGCCGTCAACCAGGTTGACGCGCTGATTGGCCGGTTGCTGGATACGATCCGCGACACCGGCCTGCAGGAGAAGACGGTGGTGCTCGTCACCGGCGACCACGGTGGCAAGGGCAAAAAGCACGGCGGCAATTCCATGGCGGAACTCGAAATCCCTTGGATCATCGTTGGCCCCGGCGTGGCTGCCGGCCACGAAATCAAGTCGTTCGTCAACACCTGCGACACCGCTGCCACCGTGGCGTGGATCTTCGGGTTGAAGCCGCCGGCGTGCTGGATCGGCCGGCCGGTCCGGGAGGCTTTATTGCCAGACGCAGCCAATTCCCATTGAATCACCGCCGGCGACCGCCCGCTGTTCACGCCATGAATGACGAATCCTTGCCGCCTTTGAACCAGTTTCGCTCCGAAGGCGACGTGAACTTTTCTCCTCGCCGCCGTGCCTGGGCCGCGCGCCACATTTCGTCCGCCACGCAGGAACGGCTCGACGCCGACGCGCGCGCCTTTCTGCACCAATCGCTGTCCACGCCATGTCTGAATGTGTTGAAGTCGGCCCGCGGCGCGTGGATCGAGGACATCGAGGGGCGGCGCTATCTCGATTTCCACGGCAACAACGTCCACCAGGTCGGCTTCGGCCACCCGCGCGTGATTGCCGCGATCAAACAGCAGCTTGACGAACTGAGCTTCTGCCCGCGCCGTTACACCTGCGAGCCAGCGATCCAACTCGCGACGAAGTTGGGCAAACTGGCGCCCGGCGACCTCCGGCGTGTGTTGTTCGCGCCCGGCGGCACCAGCGCCATCGGCATGGCGCTCAAGCTGGCGCGCGTCGCCACCGGCCGGTTCAAGTTCGTTTCAATGTGGGACTCGTTTCACGGCGCGTCGCTGGACGCCATTTCCGTCGGTGGCGAGGCTGTGTTCCGCCAGGGCATCGGCCCGCTGCTGCCGGGTTGCGAGCATGTCCCGCCGCCGGACAACCGGCACTGCCCGTTTCACTGTGGCGCGGCCTGCAACCTCGCCTGCGCCGATTACGTGGACTACGTTCTGGAAAAGGAAGGCGATGTCGCGGCGGTGATCGCCGAAACCGTCCGCTGCACGCCGTTCATCCCGCCGCCGGAATACTGGAGACGCATCCGCGCCGCGTGCGACCGGCACGGCGCCTTGTTGATTCTTGATGAAATTCCCATCGGCCTCGGCCGCACCGGCCGGCTGTTCGCCTGCGAGCATTACGACGTGGTGCCGGACATGCTGGTGCTGGGCAAGGGGCTTGGCGGCGGCGTGTTTCCACTGGCGGCGTTGATCGCCCGCGAAGGCTTGAACGTCGCGGCCGACAAGGCGCTGGGCCATTACACCCACGAGAAAAACCCGGTGGCCTGCGCGGCGGGCCTGGCCACGCTGCAGGTGATTGAGGAGGAAAAGCTGGTCGAACACGCGCGCGAGTTGGGCGATTACGCCAGACAGCGCCTCGGCGAACTGGCCGCACGTCACCCGCTGATTGGCGACGTGCGCGGCCTGGGCCTGCTGCTGGGCGTCGAACTGCTGCGCAACCGCGCCACGCTGGAACGCGCCACCGACGAAGCGGAGCAGGTGATGTATGGCGCGCTGAGCCGCGGCCTGAGCTTCAAGGTCACAATGGGGAACATTCTTACGCTCACCCCGGCGCTGACGATGTCGCAAGCCGAGATGGATCAGGCGATCGCCATCCTCGACGCGGCGATTGGCGAGGCGGAGATCGCCCGTTGATTTCGTCACCGTCACGTCACCGCCCGGTCATCTTGCCGTCACACCCCTGACGCAGACTGCGAACCGTCTTTGCCCGCCCGGCGAAGGCGCTTTCGCGAATGGATGCCGAATTAACTTCCGAGTTTGGCGTGATTGGGGACCGTGTTGCGCCCGCGGCCACGGCCTCACCGCCGGCCGGCGCGGTTTCGCCCGCCCGCGCCTGGTTTCTGCTCGGCACCCTGGCGCTCGGCTACATGGGCATTTACCTGTGCCGGAAAAATTTCGAGGTCGCCAATCCGCTCATCCGCGCCGAATTCGGCGTGAGCAAGGAGCGCATCGGCGAAATTGCCAGCGCGAGCACGCTCGCCTACATGATCGGCAAATTCACCTTCGGGCCGATGATTGACCGCTACGGCGGTCGCGCCTGCTTTCTGCTCGCGCTGCTGGGCGTCGCCGTGTTTGGCGCCAGCGGCGCGATGGCCGGATCCCTCGGCTCGCTGATGCTCATCTACAGCCTCAACCGTTTCGCCGGCTCGGCCGGCTGGGGTTCCATGGTGAAGTTGTTGCCCGATTGGTTTCCGTTCAGCACGCTGCCCCTGGCAATGGCGGCCATCTCGCTGAGCTTCGTCTTCGGCGGCGTCTGCGCCATCCTGCTGGGCGGCTGGATGGCTCACATTTCTCACAACAACTGGCGCTGGGTCATGGGCGGGCCGGCGCTGGTGCTGCTGGCTGTTCTCGGTTTCTGCTGGGCGGTGCTGCCCCGCGTGAACCGGGCGGTGCCCGTGGCGATCGCCGGTGCCAGATCGAACCCCGGTGTCCGCTACGGCCAGATCAAGGACCTGCTGACGATCCGGCAGTTCTGGGTGGTCTGCGCGCTGAGTTTTACGCTCACGCTGCTGCGCGAAACCTTCAACACCTGGACGGTGGACTTCTTCAAGACCGAGGGCGGGGCCGCTCTCTCCAGCCAGATGGCGGCCTTTCTTTCCACGCCGTTCGACGCCCTCGGCGCGGTGGGCATCGTGGCCCTCGGCGCGGTGTTTGGCCGCGTGCCTCCGGTGGCCCGCAACCGGCTGCTCTTCGCCATCCTCGCGGTCCTGGCCGGACTGATTGTGATCCTGCCCGGTCTGGCGAAACACAACCTGCTGTTTGCCACCGCTGCCGTCGGCCTGGTGGGTTTCCTTTCCTACGGTCCTTATAGCCTGTTGTCCGGCATCATGGCCGTGGAAATCCGCGGCAAGGAATACGTCGCCACCGTGGCCGGCATGGTGGACGGCACGGGCTATCTGGCGGGCATTCTGGCCGGCCAGGAATTCGGGCGCGTCCTCGATGTCGGCGGCTACGCGCTCGCGTTCCCGTGTCTGGCGGTGCTGGCGCTGATCTCGGCGGTGCTCTGCCTCTTCCTGTATTCCCGCCACGCCCGGCCGGTTGGGCCGACGGCGTGAGCGCAACCGGCTTTGTCTCCCGCCATCAACTCGATTACCTTGCTCCAGAGACCTGACCGATATTTGACATGAACCCTACCATTCAACTTGTGGTCCTCGACATGGCCGGCACAACCGTGCGCGATGATGACGCCGTCAATTCCTGTCTGCGCGCGGCGCTGTCCGCCGCCGGCGTCGTGGTTGCGCGTGACGAGGTCAACACCGTGATGGGCATCCCCAAGCCGCTGGCCATCGCGACGCTACTGCGGGCGAAAACACCATCCGCGCCGCCGCCTGCCGCCCGGATCAACGCCATCCACGACGATTTCCTCGTCCGCATGATCCGCTTCTACGAAACCGACCCGCGCGTTGGCGAAATGCCCGGTGCGACCGAGACGTTCCGACGCTTGAAACAGGCCGGCGTGAAGGTCGCGCTCGACACCGGCTTCAGCCGGCCCATCGTGAACGTCATTCTCGACCGCCTTGCGTGGTCGCAGTCGGACCTGCTCGACGCGACCGTCACGAGCGACGAGGTCCCGCGCGGCCGGCCGCATCCGGACCTGCTCTTCGAGGCGATGCACCGCACGGGCGTCACCGACGCGCAGGCCGTGGCGAAGGTGGGCGACACACCGTCCGACCTGCAGGAAGGCCGGGCTGCTGGCTGCTGGCTGGTCATCGGCGTGACGAATGGCACGCATACGCACGCCCAACTGGCGCCTCACCCGCACACGCATTTGATCGCCAGCCTCGCGGAGTTGCCGGGCATTGTGCTCGCTGCCGGACACTGAATTTAAGGAAGCCGCCCAACACCGAGCCGACATGAACGAACTACCCGCCGCCCGCGACGCGCTGCTGTTCACGCCGGGGCCGTTGACCACCAGTCTCAGCGTCAAGCAGCCGATGCTCCACGACGCCGGCTCGTGGCATTTCACGTTCAACGCCCGCGTGCAATGGATTCGCGACGAACTCCTGCGCGTGGCTGGCGTGTCGCGCGCCACCGGCTGGGAAGTCATTTTGCTCCAGGGCAGCGGCACGTTTGGCGTGGAGGCCGTCTTCCAAACCTGCGCGCCGCCGCAGGGCAAGGTGGTGGTGCTGGCGAACGGCGCCTACGGCGAACGCATCGCGCAGATGCTCGCCCACGCCCGCATCGCCCACATGGTGTTGCGCACGGCCGAGGACACGCCTGCCGATCCCGCGGCGCTCGCCGCCTGCCTCGCCGCCGACCCGGCGGTCACGCACGTCGCGGTCGTTCATTGCGAAACCACCACCGGCATCCTGAATCCGCTGGAGGCCGTCGGCCGCGTCGTGAAACGCCACGGCAAGGTGTTCGTCGTGGACGCGATGAGCAGCTTCGGCGGAATGCCGCTGGATTTCGAGCGATGCGGCGTTGATTTCCTCGTCTCGTCGGCGAACAAGTGCATCGAAGGCGTGCCGGGGTTCAGCTTTGTGTTTGCCCGCCGCGCGGTGCTGCTGGCCTGCGACGGCTGGGCGCGCAGCCTGAGCCTCGACCTGCTTGGCCAGCTCAAGGCCTTTGAGAAGAACGGCCAGTTTCGCTACACGCCGCCGACGCATTCGCTGCTCGCCTTCGAGCAGGCACTGCGCGAACTGGCGGCGGAAGGCGGTGTGGCGGCGCGCAGTGAACGTTACCGTCAGAATCACCAGACGTTGCTGACCGGCATGGTGCGCCTCGGCTTCGCGCCGTTTCTGCCGCCAGCGGTGCAAAGCCACATCATCACCGCGTTTCGCCCGCCGGCTGGCGGCGCGTTCGTGTTTGACCGCTTTTATCGCCGGTTGAGCGACCGCGGCTTCATCATCTATCCGGGCAAGCTGACGCAGGTGGACACATTCCGCATTGGCAACATCGGCCGGCTGTTCCCGGCGGACCTGGAGCAGCTCGTCGGCGCCGTGGAACAAGTCTTGCGGGAAATGGCGTGAACGGCGGGATTCCCGCGGGGCAGCCGGTTGACGTCCTTTTGGTTCAGCGGCACAACGCAAACCGGCCGGGCTTCAGCGATTGCGAAATGGGGGAGTCCCGCTTATTTGACCGGGACAAGCTGCAGGCCGCAAATGGTTGTTTCGGACCACGTCCTCGCCACCGGTTGCTGGCCTGCCGGCGTTGGCGCGATGTCGCTGGCCGCGGCGTCCAACCCCAATTGTCCGCCCGGCTGGATGAGAATCTCCACCTTGTCGCCCGCAGCCACCTTGACGCCGGCGAATTTGACATACTGGCTGCCCTCTACCCAGGTCTTGTCCTCGATGGCGTCGCTCTTGTTGGACGTGGTTTTTCGCCCGTAGCGATGCGTTCCCACGGTCAAGGTGTAATCGCCGTAGCCCACCGGGCCTCGCGTATGGCCATAAATGTAGAGGTCATATTTGCCGGCCGGGACTTCGTTGAGAATGACGTGTGAATTCCCACCTTGGTTGCCCGCAGGATAGTTGTAGGTATCCAACATGGGCGCTTTGACACCCATGAGGCCAGCGTTGGACCAGCCGCCGCCCAGATTGACCATTCGCACCTGAATGGGACTTGGCTCACCAGACGCGAACTTCAAATCCGACTCTGTATGGTCGTTATTCCAGGCGACTCCCACGGTGTTCCAGTAGTCGCCATCGTTGCCCGCGGCCGCCGGACCGGTTTGTTTCGACTCGTTCGGACGCCAGACTCCGAAATCAACGTTGAAGATTGGGTGGCCGGGCTGCGCGCTCGAATTCGTCGTGATCGAAACCCGCCCGATGCCGGCCTCGCGCAGCTTGTCGAACAAGGCGATCACCTGGGGCCAGGGTGCCTTGGCATCAACCTGGACCCTGACGCTGGATTGGCCCGCGGAGGTCGAGGCGGTTTTGAGTTCCGACACGAGTTGGTCCAGGTTCAGCTCACGTCCGGCATGGTGGTAACGGCCGGCCGCATCCACCAGGACTTCCGCGCCAGCCTTGGGTTCGGACACCAGTTCGAGTTGTAATTGTCCGGTTGCAGACGCGCCGGTGGGTCCGGTTTGAACGGCCGCGCCGGTGGTGGTTGCCGCCTGCGGACTCGGAGCTTGGGCGGTGAGCCGCCACGGCACAATGACGCCGAGGCCGGCGGTGGTTGCGGTAATGACAGCTAGAGCCATCCACCGATTTGATAGTGAACATCTGTTTTTCATGGCTGTGAGTCTCCTTTTTAAGGTGCTTCGTGATCCTACGACACCGACTACCATTGCTTCCTTTGGGGGATGAAAAAGCCTGGCGGCCACGTCCACCAACATGCCTGCGTAGTCCGCGGGTTGGAAACCTCCGACCGTCACCGTCAACTCGTCTGCGGCCATTTCCTCGGTCAGACGGCATTCCTTGATCGCCAGGAGCACCAGCGGATGGAAGAAGAACAGCGTCCGGGCGGCCATCGCCAGCCACGCCCACCCAAGGTCGTGGCGTTTGATATGGGCCAATTCGTGGGCCATCATCATCCGCAACTGCAGCGGCGACTTGTCTTCCAGGAAAGTCTGCGGCAGCAAAATGGTCGGGTGTCGCCACCCAGCCAACAGGGGAGTGTTCAAGTCATCGGCGATCCGAACTTCCGGTCGTGAGCAGATTTCGAAGCGGGCCAGGAGCGCAACCAGTTCGGCGTTGATTGCATCCCGGTCCAGGGTCTTGCTGGCCTGAACCCGCCGTCGCGCCAGCCACCTTCGCCGCGCAATGTCCGCCAAGCCGGCCATCACGCATAAGGTCCAAAGCACCAAAACCACGGCGGTCACGGTTGGCCTGACGGACGACTTCGAGCCTTGATGGTTTAGGGTGGACGGCAGCCATTGCCCCGGTGCCCCGGGATCGGCGGATGAGAGAGGGGAAATTGGTTCGACCTGGGAAACGGCGATCGCCATCGGTTGGCGGGCCGGCAACCAAGCCAGGTTGATCGGAGTCGTCCAGAACAGACAAACCAGCAACTTGGCAAAGGCCAGGCGCCACAACCAGCAGCGCACTCGCGCCGGAATTCTGGGCCAGAGCCGGCACAACAGCCAGACGACGGCGATCGCGAGCCCGCCCTGCCATGTGGCCTGCCACATCGCGCTGGCCCACCGCGGGGCAAATTCATCAAGCCAGGGAACGAATTCGGTCATGGCCGGGTCTCTTCTCAATCACGGACCATTTGCCGGAGGTCCGCCAGTTCCGGCTCCGTCAACCGGGCCTCCTCGATCAGGTAAGCCACGAAGGGCGACAGGGAGCCGCCGAGCGATTGGTCCACGAATTCCCGCACCAGGCCCCGGAGCAGATCGGCCTTGGGCAGACGCGGTGAATACTGGTAAATGCCCGCGGCCTGCTTGCGCACGAGAAAGCCCTTCTTGCGCAGCCGTTCCATGACGTTCAGGACGGTGGTGCGCACCAGCCCTTTGCCCTCGCCAAATTGCTCGGCCACCGTCCGCACGGTGACGGGATGGTGGTCGTGGATGAAATGGAGGATTTCCATTTCGGCCCGGCCAATGGTGGGTTTCGCGCGCATAACCGTCAGTTGACAGGTGACGACATCCGTCGTCTAAGGTAGTCATGCGACATCTGTCGTCAACAACTATTTCCAGCGTATTCAATCCGGAGAAATCCTTTGATTGCATGGGGCTTGAGCCGGATTGAGTGCGTCGCACCAGCGGTAAACCGCCAGGACGTTTGGGAACGTCTGTGCTCGGACGGCGCGTTCGTGGCGGACCGGCCGGAGGCGGGACGGACTTCCAAGGCCTCGGTGGCCTTGCTTCACTTCGTTGCCTGCCTCGGCGTCGTCCAGGACACGGCCCGGCGTCAGCCCGCAACGCACCAGCGAGTGGCCCGTTGATTCCCGCTAAAGGGGGCGACGGGAACTGAAGCCGGTTTCACCGGGCGTCGAAACGGGCGCGTCATCGCCGCCGCTTGGAACAAACCGGTGCTCAGAAGCCCACATCGTCGCCCTTGGGTTTGAGGCTGAACAGGTAGGCGACCAGGTCATCCACCTCCGCGTCGTTGATCGTGCCCCGCCACGCGGGCATGTAGAGTGGCGGCGGCGGGCGCTTGGGATCAAGGGCGGTGATTTCCTTCTGGCCGTCCAAAATGCGCGCCTTCAATTCGGCCTTGGTGTAGCCGTCGGCCACGTAGAGCAAACCCGGCACCTGCTCGGCGGTCTTGGCGTTCGGATTGGGCACGCCGCCTTTGCCATCGGGTCCGTGGCAGCCGATACAGCCATATTTGCGGAAGGCGGCCCGGCCGCGCTCAACCGGATTCATCAGGGCCGGCAGGCTCAGAGCCACCTTCTGGTCACGCAGATGCACCAGGAAATCCGTCAGCGCGCGGGCCTCGGACTCGGTGAAGCCGAACTGCGGCATGACCGTGCCGGGACTGACGGCCTGCGGATTGCGGAAATGCTGGATCATCCACTCCGGCTTGCGCCGCAGGCCGACATCGTCAAGCGCCGGCCCGATCTTGCCGCCGACGCCACCGACGGCGTGGCAGGCGATGCACCCTTTCTGTTCGAACAGGCGCCGGCCCTGGCTCGAACTGGGAATCACCTTCATGGAGGCGTAGTAGCCCGGCACCGGCTCGCCGGTGAGGCTGAGCATGAACAGTGTGATCGCCTCCAGGTTTGTCTCGGCGAACTTCTGCGGTGGCATGGCGGAGCCGGGCGTGACGCTGGAGGGCGCAAGGAAATGTTGCCGCAGCCATTCCGGCGAGCGGCGGGCGCCGACCTTGTCCAGTTCCGGTCCGATGATGCCACCGACGCCATTGAGTTTGTGGCAGCCGCGGCAGCCGCTGTCATCGAACAACTGCTGGCCGCGGGCCAGTTCGGGCGCCGCGGGGTTGTCTGCCGCCTGATGGCACTGGCCGCACGAGGCCTGGATGTAGCGCAGCGGCAGCATCGGCTCGTCCCAGTGCGGCACGTTGCCGTGGGCGTCGGCCACGGTGGTGGCGCGGCCCTGGCCGCGGTGGCAGACGGTGCAGCCGAATTTCTCGAACGGGTGCTGGTCGCTCAGCGGGTGGTAGGCCAGCGGTTGCGCGTAGCCGCCGTAGCTGGGGTCGTCCACCGCCAGGTGGCAGGTGGTGCAGCGGTCCACGCGGTGTAGCTCGGGCAGGAGGATCTGGCGGATTTGCACCGGCGTGTTCTCCGCCAGGAGCTTTTGCTGCGGCGTGGTTGCGCGACGGAGTTCCTCCTGGCGGAACTGGGTCTGATACGTCTTCCACTCGCGGAACTCGTCCTTGTAGTAGCCGGCGATGACCAGCAAACCAACCAGCAGGCCGAGCGCCGTGAACCAGGCGTAGAATTTGCGCAGAGAAGGTTCGTTCATGTGCTCAGTGTCCTTCCGTCACCACCGGCGGTTTCTGCCACGGCTCCACCCAGCCCCAGTTTGGTCCGCGGAAGAATGAACCGATGAGGGTAAACACGATGGCCGCCAGCACGCAGATGGTGAACACGGTGTTCGCGACGATCCGCTCGCGGGCAAACCAGCGCCCGACGCCGCGGCATCCGCGGTCCAGGTAAGGCAGCGCCGCGAGCGCCGTCACCAGCAACCCCGGCACGACCACGCCGCCCCAGAAGGCCGAGTAGCTCACCAGTTCCTGCAGGCCGAGAAAATACCACGGCGCCTTGGCCGGGTTGGGCGGATGGATCGGGTTGGCGAACTCCTCCAGCGGCGCATTCCAAAAGATCGCCAGAAACAGGAGAACCGCCACCACCAGCAGGAACAGCAGCAGTTCGCGGAACACCAGATGCGGCCAGGCAAACACCTCGTCCTCCGGATTCTTCCCCACCTGCGGCGTGGTGCCCTGCGCCAGTTCCATCAGGCCGTAGGTCTTGTTCGTGGGCACCTGGCCCAATTCGACCTGCCCGACGACGTCGCCGGGCTCGTCCGGCCGCGACAGGCCGCCGTCCTTACGCACGCGCCAGAAGTGGACGCCGATCATCAGCACCGCCAGCGCCGGCAGGACGATCACGTGGAGCGCGTAAAAACGGATGAGCGCCTCCTGCCCGACCGTGTGCCCGCCGAGCATCAGGAACCGGAGCTTCTGGCCGACGACCGGCGCGTAGCCGGCAATGCTGGTGCCGACGGTGATCGCCCAGAACGCGAGCTGGTCCCACGGCAGCAGGTAGCCGGTGAAGCTCAACGCCAGCGTCAGGAGGAACAGGCCGACGCCGACCAGCCAGTTGAATTCTCGCGGCTGTTTGTAGGCGCCGGTGTAGAACACGCGGCCGAGGTGCAGCATGACAAACAACACCATCAGGTGCGCCGCCCAGCGGTGCATGTTGCGGATGAGCAGACCGGCGGAGACGACGAACTGGAGATCCTTCATCCCGTCGTAGGCCTGCTGCGTGCTGGGCACGTAGTAGAACATCAGCAGCACGCCGGTGCCGATGAGGATCAGAAACAGGTAAAGCGTGATCAACCCCAGTCCCAGCGTGTAGCCGGCGCGCAGCGAGTGGCGGTTGACTTTCGCCGGCTGGACGTGCAGCAGGAAGCTGGAGACCATCGCCTGCGAACGCTCCAGTTTGCTCTGCGGCAGGCCGACGCGGAAGATGGAACGGCCCACGCGCGTCCGTGTGAACCGCTGCCAGAGGCGTTGGGGGAGGGGCGTGTTCATACGACCAGGTATTTGTCCGCGACCACGGTTTCGCCTTTGTCCACGAGGAGCCGGTTGTCTTTGCTCAAGGTCACCAGGAACCACGGCAGCCCGCGCGGCGCCGGGCCGCCCTCCACCTTGCCCTCGTCGTTGAACACGCTGCCGTGGCAGGGGCAGTGGTAGCCCTTGTTCGCGCGGTTCACCGTGCAGCCCAGGTGCGTGCAGACCGCCGAGAGGCACCGGAAGGTGTTCCCCTTGCGGATGAGGAAGACCCGCTCGTCCTCCAGAAACGTCACCGAGCCGTCCGGATAATCCTCCGGCTTGCCGGCCTTGAAGCGCTGGCTCGGCTCGTAAAGCACGTTCGGCACGAGAAACCGCACGGCGGCCACCGCCGATGCCGCGGTGGCAAACGCGCCGGCCAGCCAGCCAAGGGCGAGCTGGAAAAAACTCCGCCGGGAAACGTCGTTGTCAGGAGTGGGGTGATTCATTGAACAATCCTTGAAAAGTCACACCGGCACGAGTTCCACGCGCTCCATGGTGATCGCGCCGGTCGGGCAGCGGGCGGCGCACAGGCCGCAGCGGATGCACCGGGTTTCATCCTTGATGATCGCGCCCTGTTCGCCGGCCGCCGGCATGCGGCCGTAGCGGGCCAGGAACGCGGACTGCAACCTGGCGTCGCCGCGCAGGCTGGCGACATCCACCAGCCGCAGGCAATACTCCGGGCATACGTCGGCGCAGCCGCCGCAGAGGATGCACTCGTCGCCGTTGAAGACCGGGCTGATGTGACATTTGAGGCACCGATCCGCCTGCCGTCGGGCGTCCGGCTGCGGGTAGTCCAGTTCCACTTCGGCAATGCCGATGCGCCGGTCCAACGCCAGGGTCGGCGGCGGACGCCGCACGAACTTCTCGTAATCCGGCTTCATCCGGTATTGGCGCGTGTTGAAAATCGTCACGCGCGCCTGGCGCGGCTCGGCGGGTTCGCGGCCAGTGAGGAACTTGGCGATCGAGCGCGCCGCCCGCTTGCCCTCGGCGACGGCGGTGATGATGATGCGCGGACCGAACGCCACGTCGCCGCCGGCGAAGATGTCGGGCCGGGAAGTGGCCATGGTCAGCGGATCGGTTTGCAGCGTGCCGCGCGGGGTCAGCTTCAGGTTGTCCTCGGGACGGATGCACGTGAGGTCTGCCGACTGGCCGATGGCGAGCACGACGGTGTCGCAATCCACGACCTCCTCGCTGCCTTCGATGAATTGCGGGTTGAAGCGGCGGTTTTCATCGAACACCCGGCCGGCGCGGATGAGTTCGATGCCGCTGACTTTGCCGTCGCGGCCGAGGATGCGCTTCGGGCCGTAGCGCGTGTGGAGCTGGATGCCCTCCTTCTCCGCCTCCTCGATTTCCTCGCGGGCCGCCGGAATCTCGCCCAAATTTTCCAGGCAAAACATGTGGACTTCCGGCACGCCCTTGCGGATGGCTTCGCGGGCCACGTCTAGCGCAAGGCGGACTTCGTCTGGCGCCTCGGCGTCCTTGGCGGTCAGTTCCTCCAACGCGGACGCGGCCAGGTGCAACGCGGCGCGCAGTTCGGCCTCGCTCATGCCGGCGAACTTTTCCGCCTGCCGGACGACCGAGCGCGCCACGTCAAAGGCGACATTGCCGCCGCCGATGACGACGACCTTGCGGCCGAGCGTCACGCGGAAGCCGAGGTTCACGTTGAGCAGGAAATCAATCGCCCGGAGGACGCCGTCGAGCTGCACGCCTTCGATGCTCAACTCCCGGCTCTTGTGTGCGCCGATGCCGATGAACACCGCCTCGAAACCCTGGCGTTTCAGATCGGCCAGCAAAAAATCCCGCCCCCAACGGGAGTTGAGGCGGATGTCCACGCCGAGCGAGGCGATGGCCTCGATTTCCGCGCGGACGATTTCGCGGGGCAGGCGGTATTCGGGCACGCCGAGCACCAACATGCCGCCCCCCAGTTCGCGCGCCTCGAACACGGTGGGCGCAAAGCCCATCAGCGCCAGTTCGTGGGCGCAGGACAATCCGGCCGGGCCGGCGCCAACGACGGCGACCTTGCGCCCGCCGCCCAGGCGCTCGCGGCGGGAGTTGCGCAGTTCGGGGTAAACCCGGCCCAGGTCGAAGTCCTCCGACTCGACGCCGAATTTCTCGCAGACGAACCGTTTCAGGGCACGGATCGAAATGGCGGCATCCAGCGCGCCACGGCGGCATTTCGCTTCGCACGGGGCCGCGCACACGCGGCCGCAAATCGAGGCGAACGGATTCGGCGTGCGGGCGATGACGTAGGCGTCCTCGTAACGGCCCTCGGCGATGGCCTGCACGTAGCCTCCGGAGTCGGTGCGGACCGGACAACCCTCGCGGCAGAGCACCTGCCGGGTGAAGTAATTCACGTCGGGCAGTTCAACTGGATAGGTCGTGGACATTCCGGGGTGGAGTTGGACGTCGGTGTTTTCGTGGTGGCCCGTGTGCGCGCCGATTCGGTTTTACCGGGTGGGCGGTTGTTCGCGCCGAGGCCAACAGAGATCAACCCGGACGCCTAATTGTCATCGTATTTCTTGTGGATTTGCGCGATTTTCTTTTCGTTGGCTGCCTTCTCGTCGGCAGGAAGCTTGTCCAGTTTGTCGTCGAGCATCGCCTTTTTGCGGATGCTGGCGTCATAGACCAGGAAGTCGTAGATTTGCTTGCCTTCGCCGTTGCTGATGCCCGAGCCGGGCTTGTGCATCATGCGCTTGATGTAGCGCGACCACTCGTCGGGCGTGGCGTAGTCGGAGTTGATCGGCCGGCTCAGCTTGTGGCATTGCGAGCATTTCTGCCGGAAGGTGTCGTAGTTGTCCTTGATGCCATCCGGATACTTGGTGACATCAATGGTGGCCGGCCCCTTTTCAAAGCGCTCGATGCGCGCCTTGGTGGCGGCGTCCAGTTGGTCCTCCGCGCGGACCGTGCCCACCCCCACCGGGGAGGCAAGCACGGTCGCGCCCAGGAGGAGCAGTGCAAAATGGCGGTTCATGTTCGTGGTGATCATAGACAAAGTTTCGGTTAGAATCCGTAGGAGAGTTGGAAAAGCATTTCGTTGTTGGGGATTTGGGCGGCGTTGCTCCCCGTGTTGTGAAGCCATTCGTAGTCGCCTTCCAGCAGCAAGGTGTTCGTGAAGTAATAGACAAAGCCCGCCGTGTAGCGCTGCGCCTTGGCGCCGAACAGCACGTCGTCGGTCCGGTCATAGCGGCCGACCAGTTCGACGTTGTTGATCATCGGCAGGTCCAGATTCAGGCCCGAAAGTTTGTAGCCTGCCTGTGTCCACCACCCGTTCGGGCGGATCGTGCCGAGATCGGTCGTGTCCACCCAGGTGTTGATGTATTCGCCCTTGACCTCGAGGTAGGGGCTGAGGTGCAGGGAGGCATCAAACACGAGCGCCGACCAATTGTTGCCCAAGTCGTTCCATTCGCCTGTCTGGCCGGAAACGCCGAGTTCCAGGTCGTAGTGCGCCTTCAACGGATAAAACCAGCCGATCCGCCCGCCGCCGCTGGGATTGGAGTGGAGGTTGCCAAGATTATCGAACGTGGTCATCCCGCCGTAGAGGGAGTTGTTCAGAATGCCCACGTTGCCGCCCAAGTCCAACTGACTGGAGTTGCCGGTGCCATCCATGGAGGACGGTCCGTTGGCGCCATAAACGGCGTAGGTGAGCATCTGCCCGTTGTTGCCGACCGGGATGGCGCCGCGCAACTGCGCGCCGATGCCGTTGGAGGGCAGGAGACCGCGTGGCAGCGGATTGTCCGGAAACTTGTTGAGCCAGCCGGCGCTGCGCTCGGTGTAGGTGCCCAGCGGCAGCAGCATGTTGCCCGCCACGGCGGTCATGTAGTCGTTCAGCGCGTAATCCACGGTGGCGAAGCTCAGGTCGAAGTTGTAGGCCGTGCCGCTGCTGGTGTTGGCGGTGGGGCCGCTGCCGTTTGACAGCGTGAAGTCAAACCCGGCCTCGAACAGAATGTCGTCGTTGGCCCGATACAGGAAAATGGGCGCAAAATCGGCCATCGCAAAGGCGCTTTTCTGTCCTTGAATGCGGCCGAATTCCGTCTCGGCGTCGCCGACGAGCTGGAAGTTGTGCCTGGCTGCGGGCCCGGAAGGAACCGCCTGCGCCGGCGGCGCCTGACTCGCCGCCTCGGCCTTCTGGACGGCGTTGGTGGCGACCTGCTGGGTCTGGTCCAACTGTTGCTGGAGCTGCTGGATTTTCTGCTGGTCCTGCTGATGGGACTGCTGGTCCTGCTGGTGCACCTGTTCCAGTTTCTGCACCTTGTCACCCAACTGCTGGACCATTTGCTTCAGGCTGTTGAAGTCGTCGTCGCTCACGGCCGCCCGGACCGGGGCCGGCAGGCTGACGCCCACCGCGCAACTGGCTGCCACCGCACCAAAAAAAAGAGATCGCTTTTTCATGAGTCGCTCCGTGCTGGTTCAATTGCCGGCGTCTTCCTGGAGATACTTGAGGATCTCTTTGGCCTGTTTGGCGGGCAGGTTGGCCCGCACCCGCATGTGGAGCATGACCGTCTTCCACTGGCTGGGCGTCCACTCCGTGGGATACCGCTCCGGATGGCACCGGTTGCAGTTGATCGCATACAGCTCGGAGCCGGTGAGCTTCTTCTTCTTGACCGTCTTCTTCACGGCCTTGGTGGGCGGTTTGGCGGATTCGCCAGCCGTCAACGCCACGGTCACGGCGCTGATGGCGGTGGCCACCACCACCAGGCCCAGGACGGTTCGCAGCCGCCGTTTCACTGTCAGGGTGAGTAGTTTCATGATAGGCATGATTGAAGGTTCGGTTCAGAGTTGGGGAAGTCCGCCAAGGTGAACTGGAGTGCGGGCGGCGGCGCCAGCCGTCGTCAAGTTGTCTCCCGCGTCCGCCCCGGTCACGGCTTCGAAGCACTGGTATTTGATCGCTCTGACCATGCCGCCATGATGCGGATCGGCCGGCGGCGCGGCTACTGGCGGGTTGGCTTTTGCTGCTGGCCGGTTGGCTTCCGTGGGCAAATGGTGGACCGCAGGCGGGAAAAGGGGCTAAATCACGCCGCCGGGGGCGGGGGGCGCAGCGAGGCGCGATACTCCGACGGCGCCATGCCGACGTGGCGTTTGAAGACGCTGTTGAACTGCGGAATGGAACCGAAACCGACCGCGAAGGCCACCTCCGAAATCCGCAGCGAAGAATCCGTGAGCAGCGCCTTGGTCTTCTCCACCCGCACGCGCGCCAGGTAGTCCGTGAGCGTCATGCCGGTGACTTTGCGGAAGAGTTTGCAGAAATAAAACCGGCTCATGTGAACATGCCGCGCCACCAGTTCCAGGGTGATCGGCTCCTCGGCGTGGCTCTGGACATACTGCTTGGCGCTGACCACGGCCGGCGGATCGGCTTGCGCCGCCGCGAGCGCCTGCCGCCCGGCATGGTCGCCCAGATACTGCGCAAACACCTCCAGCAACTGAAGCACGGCTTGAAACCGCTCCGCGGTCAGCACCGGCGTCTCGAAGTAAGCCTTGCGCGCCTTCCGGCTCCAGTCGCTGTTCACGCCGCCACCCACCATGGTGGCCACCATGGCAAAATCACGGGCGGTCGGTTCCCGGCGGAACAACTGGCCGCTGATCAGGGTCGCCATGTGTCCGCCTCCGATCACGACCGGCACCGCCACCTCGGTCAGTCCGGCGGCGCAGGCGATCTGGCACGTGGCCAGCTTCCGGCCGGCGGCGCCCAGGGCGCGGAGTTGCGCCGCCCGGCAGGCCTCGCAACCGGCGGGCGTGCTGCCCATCAAGGCGCAAAAGGCATTTTCCCCGGGCCCCAGACTCAGTCGCCCCGGCGGCTCCTGCGCGGGAACAATCTTGAGCGGCACACCGGTTGCCTTGCGAAACGCCTCCTCGTAAAACTGAAGAACAGGCAGACGTGCCAGATCGTCGAAGATCAGCGGCTTCACTGGCCACTAGTAATACCATTAATTAGAATCCCTGCAAGGCTTTCGACCGCGTGCCATTTTGCGCCCGTTTCCCGCCCAGTCGCGGTCGTGGGCGGCGGGAACACGCTTCCGCGCCGGACGCACGCCGCGTTACTTCGTCGCCTCGGCCAGCGCGTCCAGGACGATGCCCGGCGTGAGCGTCGCCGGCAGGACGATGGCGGGGCGGCTGGCCTCCTTGGGAAACACCAGCACCAGCGGCACGCCGGCGCGGTCGTGGCGCTTGAGTTCCGCGGTGATGCGCGGGTCGGGGTTCGTGTAATCGGCCCGTAACGCCACGGCGCCGGTGTCCTTGAGCTTCGCGCGCACGCTGGGCACGTCGAGGGCGAACTTCTCATTCACCTTGCACGTCAGGCACCAGCGGGCGGTGAAATCCACGAGCACCGGCCGGCCTTCGGCGCGAAGCTGGTTCACGGCCTCGGTGCTCCACGGCTGCCAGACGATGCCGCCGGCACTTTCCTGAACCGCGCCGGATGCCGGCCCGGACGACGCCGGATGCCGCCAGTTCAACTGACCTTCGAGAATGTAGGCGTAGCCGAACACGGTCAGCGCTACGGCCATGCCACCGGCGAGCCCGCGCCGTTTCGTTCCGCGCTGGACGAATTCGCCCCATACCCATGCCGCCAGCGCCAGCACCGCCAGCAACAGTCCGAGCCAGAGCACGCCGCCGTCGCCGTAGGTCGGCGCGCAGAGGTCGAAGAGCCACACGGCAGTCGCCAGCATCGGGAAACCCATCGCGACCTTGAATTGCTGCATCCACGCGCCGGGCTTGGGCAGGAACTGCAGCCACGCTGGATGCCAGCTCAGCAGCACGTAGGGCAGCGCCAGTCCGAGCGCCGTGGCCGCGAACATCAGCACGATCACGACCGGTGACTGCGTGAACGCGAAGCCCAGCGCCACGGTGAGAAAAGGGGCCGTGCAGGGCGTCGCCAGTGCCGTGGCCAGCACGCCGTTGAAGAACGCGCCCGCCACGCCTTCCTTCGCCGCGAGGCCGGCCGCCGCGCCCATCGCGCCGCCCGCGAGTGTCACCTCAAACACCCCAAACAGGTTCAGCGCTACGAGCGTGACGATGCCCAGCAGCGCCAGCCGGAAAAACGGGTTCTGCATTTGCATGCCCCAGCTTGCGCCGCCGCCGGCCTGCTGGACACTGATCACCGCGCCCGCCAGGACCAGAAACGAGACGAGCACGCCGGATGCATACATCACGCCGAGCCGCCGCACGCGCGCCGGTGCCTCCTTGCTTTGCTGGACGAAGCCGAGGATTTTCAACGCGATCACCGGCAGGACGCACGGCATGACGTTCAAAATCAGCCCGCCGATGAACGCCAGCCCGAGCATCGCGAACAACGACGCCGGCGCCGCGGACGAAGCTGGCGCCGAAGTCAGTTTGGCCGCGGTGCCGTTGTCGCCGGGGTCCAGCTCGACTTCATAAGCAACCGCCGGCTGGTCGCCCTGTGCCGGCTGCCAGAGAATGCCGGCGAGGCGCGCGGGAACATTGTCACCCAACCGCTTTACGGTTTTGCCCAGCCGAAACTGGCCGGCGTCCGCCGGCAGCACTTTCACGGCCGGCAGGACGTCAACCTTGTCATCGGGAAACGCGATGAAGTCAGCGGGAACAAAGCCGCCGGCGCTCGTGCCGGTGATGACCAGTTCGTTCGTTTCGCCAGCCGGTGGTTGCGCCCAGGTGGCGCGCACCGCCAGCGCGGGGTTGGCGGCGGGAACACGCTTTTGCCACGACGCGAGCAGCGGCGCGTCGGCCGAGGGCTTGGTTTCCGATCCGACGACGAGCGTCGCCTGCACCTCGGCATCGCCGGGCACACAGGCTTCCTGGCATTCAAGCCAGGAGACTTTGGCCTTGAGTTGGAGCGGACCTGGCGCGGCGTTGGCCGCCAGTTTCAACGGTGCCATCAAAACGATCTCGTTCGTGCAGATGTAAGTGGTCAGGTCATCGGCGGCGAGCTTTGCCGGCGGCGGCCACTGGATTTCACCGGCGGTCACGCCCGTCGGCAGCGACCAGACGACAGTGGTGGCGAAGCCGGATTCGCCGGGATTGCGCCAATACGTGTGCCAGCCCGGCGCCATTCGCAGCCGGATGCCGGCCAGCACGGTGTCGCCGGGGCGTGCGGTTTCCGCGGCGAGCAGGAGTTGCGCGGTGGTGTGCGCCGCCGCCTGAAGCGGCGCCGCCGCGCTGCCGAGCAAAACGACCAGGAACCAGATCAATCGTTGCATGATGCGTTGGATACGAATCCGCCGGCAGTGTTCCTCAACATGTGGCCTTTGGCAAAGCAGTTGCCGCGGCGCGGACGTGTGGCGGTTTCGCCGCCGGGCGCGGCGCCGGTTTTGAACGCTGAACGAAACCGTGGTTCAGTCCTGCAAACTGGTGGTATCGAATTCCAGCTTCTCGTGTTTCTGCATCATCTCGTTCCAGGTGACTTCCTTGTTCCCGTAGGCGGCCATGCGGCCGAGAATGGTGGTGAGGTTGCTGCGCACGCTGGAAGGGACGGTGGTGTTGGCGAAGTCGCCGCCCGTGACGGCCCGGTGGAACGCCGCGATGTTCCGCACCGCGCCGTCCTCGTAGAGATTGCGCGTGTCGCCGTTGAACGCGTCGTCCTTCGTCCGCAGTGTCACCTTGCCGGCGTAATGCGTGTCCACCGTGCCGTTCATGCCGTAGGCCCGGCACATGATGTCGTCGTAGGCGTAGCCCACCTGCTTGGAGCTGAAGCTCACGGTCAGTTCGTTTGGGAAGTAGAAGATCACCGCGTAATGGTCCCAGCAGTTGCCGACGAACGGCCGCGCCCGGCCGCCGGTGCCGTAGGCGCGAACCGGCGCGGCGTCGGCAAACCACGCCGCCACGTCCAGCGAGTGGATGTTTTGTTCGGTGATCACGTCGCCGGACAGCACCTGGTCCACCGCCCACGCGCGCAGCCGCGCCTGGGCGTCGCGGTTGCTCTTCCGGAACTCCGCGTCCATGCCCTCGAAATACGTGTCGCACTGGTAGCCGACGTCCATGGAAACGATCCGGCCGATCTGCCCGGCGTGAATGCGCTTGGCCACTTCCTGGTAATCCGGATGTGCGCGGGTCTGGAAATCCACGAGGAAACACTGCTTCTTCTCCGTCGCCTTCCGGCCGGATTCCTCCACCGTGAGGCAGCCCGGCACATCCACGGCGATCGGTTTGGCGAGATAGACGTGCTTGCCGGCGTCCACGGCGGCGGCCGCCTGGATCGGATGGAAATAGGGCGGGCTGATGATCGCCACGGCGTCGAGGCCTGGTTGTGCCAGCAACCGTTCGTAGCCGTGCAGGCCGGTGTAACGGTTCGCCGCCGGCAGTTTGAATTGCTCGCCCGCCTCGTTGGCACGGTCGGCAAAATAGTCGCACACGCCGGCGACGTTGTAGCCGCCGTGCCGGGCGAACAAACCGGCGATCCATTTGCCGCGGCCGCCGCAACCGATCAAACCGAGGTTGAGCTTGCGGTTGGCGTCGTCGCCGCGGACGAGTTCCGGCCGGAGCAGCGTGAAGCCGAGCGCGGCGGCGCTGGTACCGGTGAGGAATTGACGCCGGTTTATCGGAGATGGGGAGGTTTCGGTGGCGGGGGACATAATCACATCAGGGTTCGGTTGAACCAGCCGGTGAAAGACGCGCCCGCCGGATGCCCGGCAGAGTGGATGGGTGGCCGCGTTACGCATAGCTGGTGCGCGCCGATTGAAAGCCGAACGCGGCGCCGACGCAACCGCAAAGGCGGCGCCCTGACCTTGCGTTTCTGACATGTTCGCCACTTCTCGCTGGACACGGCATCTCGCTGCGGCACACTGCTTGCAGTCCCATGGAAGCTGTGCGGCTGGAACCCAGACCCCAAAGTCGCATCGGCCGGGCGGCGCGCTGGCGTCGGTTCGAAGCCGTGCTGGTGGTTTGTTTCCTCGCCAGCGAAGCCAGGGCGGAAACCAACGTCTTTCCGGAATTCAAGCCGGCCACTGCCCGCGATTACCTCTACTCCGTGGCCCAAATGGTCCGTGCGCAGGCGGGCGACGGCGCCGATGTCTGTCTGCTGGAGGCGCGACTGCAACGTCAGCTCGGCCGGCCGGACGAGGCCGAGCGGCTCGTGCGCCGGGCGCTGAAGCGCGAGCCGCAGCGCGCCGACCTGCAATCCTTTCTCGCGGACTTGTTCATTCGTGAAGACCGCATGGAAGACGCACTTGGCTGTCTGCGCCAGGCCGTGGAACTCGACCCCAAGATCGCGGGCAGTTATCGCCGGCTCGGCATGGTGCTGGACCGCCTGGGCCAGCGCGAGGAGGCGCGGCAGGCGTTTGCAACCGCCATCCGCCAGGCACCCGACAACGCCATGGCACGGCTGTTGCTCGGCCGGTTGGAACTGGACCAGGGACACGCCCAGGAAGCCGCGACACAGGCGGAAAAAGCCTGCCGGCTTGATCCTGGCCTCGCGAATGCGTTCTACGTTCTCTTCCAGGCCCAAACGCAACTCGGTGAAACCAACGCCGCCGCGCATACGCTCAAGATTTTCCAGGACTTGAAACGGCAGGAGCGCGTGGATATGGACCGCGAAAACGCCGCGCGCGACGACGCAAAATCCACGCGCGCCCTGGCGGTCGGCTTTCACGACGACGCGGCCATCCTCTTTGCCCAGCAGGGCAAAACGGCGTTCGCCGAGGCGCATCTCCGCCAGGCGATCTTCATTGACGCCCAGAGCCCCCAGCCGCGCGAGTTGCTCGCCACGCTTTATGTGCAGACCGGCCGGCTGGCGGATGCCCGCGCCGTTTTTGAGGAGTTGGTGACGCTGCGGCCGAAGGACGCAAACTGCCGGGTCAACTTCGGGACGTTGCTCCTGCAATTGAAGGACTATCCCGCCGCGATCACGGAACTGCAGCGCGCGCTGGAGCTGGACCCGCAGCAGCCGCAGGCACTGAACAACCTCGCGCGCCTTTACCTCGGCGCCAAACGCGACCTGCCCGAGGCGCTTGTCTTGTGCCGCCGGCTCGTCGCCCGCCAGCCGACCGCCGCGAATTACGATCTGCTTGGCTGGGCGCTGTTCGTCAACGGCCAGGCCGCGGAGGCGCGCCGGGCCGCGGCCGAAGCGGTCCAGCGCGAGCCGCAGAATGCCACCTATCAGGAGCACCTCCGCCGTCTCGAACAACTGCCATGAAATGCGCGCTGCTTCACGTCGCCCTGCTGGGATTCGCTGCCTCCGCGCTTGCCGCCGGGACGACGATTCATTTCCGGGACGCGACCGACGCGAGCGGCATCCGGTTTGTCCACAGCGACGGCAGTTCCGGCCACCGCTACATTGTCGAAACCGTGGCGTCCGGCCTGGGTTTGATTGATTACGACGGCGACGGCTGGCCGGACATTTTCTTTCTCAGCGGTGCGCCGTTTCCCGGCGATCCCGTGCCCGTCCGGCGGCCGTCCTGCGCGCTGTATCACAACAACCGCGACGGCACATTCACGGATGTCACTGCCGCCAGCGGGGCAGGGCTGACGAACTATTGCCTCGGTTGCGCGGTCGCAGACTACGACAACGATGGCCACGACGACATTTTCGTCACCGGCTTCGGGTCACATCACCTGCTGCACAACAATGGCGACGGCACGTTCACGGACGTGACCATAAAGGCCGGCCTGGCGCATGCCTGTTACGGGCCGAGCTGCGTCGGCGGCGGCTGCCTGTTTTTGGACTACGACCGCGACGGCTTTGTGGACCTCTATGTCGGCAACTACCTCGACTTCGACCTCGCCGCGTTCAAACCGTGCGCGCGGATGAACGTGCCGGTTTATTGCAATCCGCGCACCTATCCGCCGGTGCCGGGCCGGCTCTTCCACAACAATGGCGACGGCACCTTCACTGACGTGAGCGAGTCGTCCGGCATCGGCAACTACAAGGGTTACGCGATGGGTGTGGTGTCGGCGGATTTCGACGGCGACGGCTGGCCGGACATCTACGTGGGCAACGACGTGATGGAGAATTTCCTTTTCCACAACAAGCGCGACGGCACATTCGAGGAAATCGGCGTGCCGGCCGGCGTGGGCTTTGACCAATACGGCGACCCCCAAGGCACGATGGGCGCGAACGTCGGCGACTACGATGGCGACGGCCGGTTCGACATCCTGGTCACGAAATACCAGGACCAGGTAAACACGCTCTACCGCAATCTCGGCAATCTCCAGTTTCGCGACGTGACGGTCGAAACCGGCACGGGCGCCGACTCGCGGCCGCTGGTCACCTGGGGCTGCGGGCTGGTGGACTTCGACAACGACGGCACGCGGGAAATCTTCGCCGCCGCGGGTCATTTGCAGGACACGGTGGAGCAATACGACCGCACGACGACCTATCTTGAACGCAGCCTGCTGCTGCAATGGCGCCACGGCCGCTATGAAAACATCTCCGCCGAGTGCGGGCCGCCGCTGACCGATCTCCGTTGCAGCCGCGGCGCGGTGTTCGGCGACCTCAACAACGACGGGCGCATGGACATCGTGCTGCTGAACACCCGCAGCCGCGCAACCGTGTTGCTCAACGAAACCGCCACCACGAATCACTGGATTTCGCTGAAGCTCGTCGGCACGAAAAGCAATCGCTCCGCCGTGGGTGCGTTCGCCCGCGTCACCGCCGGCGGGCGGGCGCAGGTGGACGAAGTGCGCGCCGGCCGCGGCTACCAAAGCGCCGAGGATCTCCGTCTCCACTTCGGCCTCGGAACCCATGCGTTGATCGAGCGGCTGGAACTCCGCTGGCCCAGCGGCCTGACCAACGTCTGGACCAACCTCGCCGCCGACCGCGTGATCCGCATCACGGAAGGGCAACCGCCTCCATCCGCGCGTTGACTTTGCCCGCTTGGCCCTGTCACGTTCTGCGCCGTGAGCAGTCAACCGCGGAACTCGACGCCGGCCACGGCCCGGACTTTCCGCCGCGATGCCAACGGCCCGGAAACCTCCGCGGCGAAACCTGATGCCGCGCGGGTCGCAAGCGGCTGGTGGCTCATCCGTGTCTTCAGCGTCATTGCGTTCGGGCTTTCCGCCTTTCTGCTCTGGGAATCGTTGACCGGCAGCCGGCTGCCCGGATGCGGACTGGAGTCCGGCTGTGGCGTCGTGCTGCGCAGCCGCTGGGCCTACTGGCTGGGCGTGCCGGTGAGCCTGTTCGCGCTGCTGACCTACGCCGTCGTGCTCCTCGCAACTGCAATCGGTCGGGCGGGGCCGGCCGCGCGATTTGGTCCGCGGTTGGACGCGCTCCTGCTGGCGGTGGCGGTGGCGTTGATCGGCGCGGCGCTCTGGTTCGTCGGCCTGCAATTGTTCGTGCTTCGCGCCATTTGTCCGTTCTGCATGGCGGCGCATGCCTGCGGCCTGCTCGTCGGTGTGCTGGTGGTTCGGCGCGTGGTTTCCGGCGCGGTTCCCATTGCTCCGCACTTGGCATTCCGCAGCGTGCTGGCCGGCGTTCTGTTTGTCGTGGTCTTGGGTGCGGGGCAGGTGGCGCACGCACCGCCGACTTACGCCGTCCGCGCGATGTCGTCCAGCGTGACGACCATCGCGGCGAAACCGGCCGGTCCGGCCGCGACGCAAGCGCCCCGCCTGCTTCAGCTTCACGGCGGCGCGTTCACGGTGGACGTCCATGATGCCCCGGTGATCGGCCCGCCCGATGCGCCGCACGTCATCGTTCACCTGTTCGACTACACCTGTCAGTTTTGCCGCAGCCTGCATCCGTTTTTGCTCCGCGCCGCCCGGCAGTGGAGCAATCAACTGGCCATCGTGACGCTGCCGGTGCCGCTCGAAGCCGGGTGCAACCGCCTGGTCAAGCACGCCATGCCGGAGCATACCAACGCCTGCGCCTACGCCCGCGCCGGCCTCGCCGTCTGGCGGGCCGACCGCGCCGCGTTCGCCGCGTTTGATGAATGGATGTTCACGCGCCGCGTGCTGCCGCCCCCGGATGAAGTCGCCGCCGAGGCCATGCGCCGCGTGGGCACCAACGCGTTCCGTGCCGCGTTGGCCGATCCGTGGATCAACCAGCAACTGGAGCGCGACATCACGATCTACGAGGCCAATCACATGCGTTATCACCTTTCTGAGCTGCCGGAATTGATGATCGGCACGAACCTCGTCGCCGGTGCCTTTGGCAGCGCCCAGTTGCTCAACCAGTTTCTGGCGACGCAACTGGCGCTCGCGGGAACGAACGCAGCCGTCCGGTGATGTCCGACAACACAGGATGGCCATCGATTTTATTCAAAGGGGATACGTCAGTCGAACAACGCGGCGGCGTGAAATGCGGGCCTCTTGACGTGGCCAACCGCCTTCAGACCAGGGCCTGTAGTTTCGTCCGTGTGGGAGGGGGCGACGTTGCGGGTGACGGCCTGCGGCGAACCGGTCAACTCCGATCCTCCGGCAGCTACGTTCCCGGCGCGGTCATTTTTCCCTCGTTGCGGGTTCGTTGCTTGCGAATCAGACCTCAATGGTATTTAGTCAACGCACCGTTTAGGCTTGAGCATGAAAAGTATCCATAGCGTTCCCGCGATTTTTCTTGGGGCAGGGGTGTGGCTGGCGTCGGCGGTTCATGGCGCGGACACCGAAACCGTTGGCCGCCATCAGGCCGGCCGCATTGTCACGCCGGTCAACCAGGTGCTGACGCCGTTTGGCCGGCAGGTGGATTTGCCGGGATTGCGGCCGCAAACGCTGGCTCTGTCGCCGGACGGCAAACTGCTGATCACCTCCGGCAAGTCGAGCGAACTCCTGGTGCTTGACCCGGCCACCGGCGCGGTTCGCCAGCGGGTGAAATTGCCGAGCGAGAAGGCAAACGAGCCCCGGCCGGAGGTCGTCTCGGCCAATGTTCTTGAGCCGGACAAGGACGGCCAGGTGAGTTATACCGGGTTGATTTTTTCGCCGGATGGACGGCGCATCTATCTGGCGAACGTCAACGGCAGCGTGAAGGTCTTCGCCGTCAGCGCCGACGACAAGGTCAACGGCCAGTTCTCCATCCCGCTGCCAGCCGCCGGCGCGCCGCGGCGCAGGGAGGAAATTCCCGCCGGTCTGGCGCTTTCGGCTGACGGCCAACGACTCTACGTGTGCGGCAACCTCTCGAACCGGCTGTTCGAGCTGGACGCGGCTTCGGGCAAGCTGCTGCGCACGTTTGACGTGGGCGTCGCGCCTTATGATGTGGTGATCGTCGGCGACAAGGCCTACGTCAGCAACTGGGGCGGTCGCCGGCCACAACCGGGCGACGTGACCGGTCCAGCCGGCCGCGGCACCGAGGTGAAAGTGGACGCGATTCGCTTCATCGCGAACGAGGGTTCGGTGACAGTCCTCAACCTCGCCGCCACGGCCGGGCAAACGGAACTTCACCGGCCGGTCGCGGAAATTCTCACGGGCCTGCACGCCTCGGCGCTCGCGGTGTCCCCGGATCGGCGCTACGTCGTGTGCGCCAACGCCGCCAGCGACAACCTCAGCGTGATTGACACGCGCACCGACACCGTGGTGGAAACAATCTGGGTGAAGGCCAGTCCGGCGGATCTGTTTGGCGCGTCGCCCAACGCGCTGGTGTTCGACACGAAGGGCCGGACGCTTTACGTGGCCAACGGCACGCAAAACGCGGTGGCCGTCGTGAATTTCCATCCGGAAGGCCGCCAGTCGAAACTGCTCGGCCTGGTGCCGGCCGGCTGGTTTCCCGGCGCGCTCGTGTTCGATGCGCCGCGGCGGCAGCTCGATGTCGCGAACATCAAGGGCATTCCCAGCGTGATGTTGACGAACCGGACAACGCATATCCAAGGCTACAACTCGCACCAGTATTTCGGCTCGCTGTCGTTGATGCCGGTGCCGGCGAAGCGTCAACTGACGCGGCTGACGGCGAAGGTTTACGCGGATTTCCGCCGCGACCGGATCACCTCGGCGCTGCTGCCGCCGCGACCGGACCAGCCGCCCCGGCCGGTGCCCGAACGCATTGGCGAGCCGAGCGTTTTCCACCACGTCGTCTATGTGATCAAAGAGAACCGCACCTACGATCAGATTCTCGGCGACGTGGGCGAAGGGAATAGCGATCCGCAACTGTGCGTGTTCGGCGAGCGCGTCACGCCCAACCAGCACAAAATGGTTCGCGAATTTGCGCTGCTCGACAACACTTACTGCGCCAGCATCCTGAGCGCCGACGGCCACCAGTGGTGCGACACCGCGTTCGCCACGGATTACATGGAAAAGTCCTTCGCCAGCTTCCCGCGCAGCTACCCCGACGGCATGGGCGAAGACGAGAATGACGCGCTGGCCTACGCGCCCACCGGCTTCATCTGGGACAACGCCACCGCGCACGGCAAGACCATCCGCAACTACGGCGAATTCGCGATGCCCACCGCGGGTTGGGCCGACAAGAAGCGCAAAGGCGGCCCAAGCTGGGCCGACTTTTACGACGAGTTTCTCCACGGCGGCGGGCAGGTCGCCATCACGAGCGAGCCGAGCATTGAGAGCATCCGTCCCTACACGCCCACCAACTACATCGGCTGGGGGCTGGCGGTGCCGGATGTCTGGCGGGCGAGGTTCATCACGAACGAAATTGCCGCCTGCAATGCGAAAGGCGAGTTTCCTCAACTCGTCATCATCTGCCTGCCGGACGATCACACCAGCGGCACCAGCCACGGCATGCCCACACCCGCGGCGCAGGTCGCCGACAACGATCTCGCTTTTGGCCAGATCGTCGAGGCCATCAGCCACAGCCAGTTCTGGAAGGACACGGTGATTTTCGGCATCGAAGACGATCCGCAGGCCGGCTGGGACCACGTGAGCGGCTACCGCACCACGGCGTATTGCCTCAGCCCTTACACGAAACGCCGCGCCGTTGTCCGCACGCAATACAACACCACCAGCATGGTCCGCACGATCGAGCAAATCCTCGGCCTGCCGCCGATGAACCAGTTCGACGCCACGGCCACGCCGATGACGGACTGCTTCACCGACAGGCCGGATTACACGCCGTTCGACGCCGTGGCAAACAATGTGCCGCTGGACCAGATGAACCCGCCGGCCCATGCCATTGCCGACCCCGTGCTGCGCCGCGACGCGATCGTGTCTGACAAGCTGAACTTCCGCGAGGCGGACAAGGCGCCGGAGGACGTGCTCAACCGCATTCTCTGGCACGCCACGCGCGGCACCGCGGAGCCGTATCCCGCCTGGGCGATCACCAGGGTGGATGACGATTAGCGCGGCGGGCCGGACCAAAGGTTCGTGGCGGCGTCCATGACCCATCCAGAGGAGCCGTTCCAGTTTCGAACTCCACCGCGTCAGTCCAGCGACTCCGCCACGGCACGGATCAGGTCCCAGGCGGCGCGGACGTGGTGTTCCTTGGTGTGCGTCTGGCCGACGCAGAGGCGCAGCACGTAGCGGTCGTTGAGTTTCGTGTGCGTGAGGCAAACCCGCCCGCTGGCGTTGAGGCGTTCGAGCAGACGCTCGTTGCACGCGTCGTCGCCGCGGAATCGGAAGCAGACCAGGTTGAGCGGCGGCGGCACGACGAGTTCGAACCGCGCCTCCGCCTGCACCCATTTAGCGAATTCCTGCGCCAGCCGGACGTGTTCGCGGAGATGGTGGCGCAAGCCTTCCACGCCGTAGTGGCGGATGACGAACCAGAGTTTCAGCGCGCGAAACCGCCGGCCCAGCGGCACCTGCCAGTCGCGGTAATCGAACACCGCACCAGATTGCGTGGCCTGGTTCTTCAGGTATTCGGGCAGGATGCTCAGCGTGCGAATGAGCGCGGCGCGATCCGCCACGTAGAAGCAGTCGCAGTCGAAGTTCGTGAACATCCACTTGTGCGGGTTGAAGGCGTAACTGTCGGCGAACTCCAGTCCTTCCTGAATCCAGCGGAACTCCGGGCACAGCGCGGCGGTGCCGGACATCGCGCCGTCCACGTGCAGCCACACGCCATGTTCACGGCAGACGCGACCGATCGCCGGCAGCGGGTCCATCGCGTTCGATGACGTCGTGCCGATCGTCGCGGAAACCAGGCACGGCCCGCGGCCGGCGGCGCGATCGGCCGCGATCTGGCGGGCCAGCTCATCGGGCCGCATCGCGAAGCCTTCGTCCACCGCGACGAGCCGCAGGTTGTCGCGCCCCAGGCCGGCGATGCCCATCGCCTTTTCGACGGAGGAGTGCGCGTGTGGCGACGTGTAGGCGACAAGCCGGCCGTCGGCGCCGGAGCGGTTGGTTTGAAATTGCGTCGCACGTTCGCGGGCGGCGAGCAGGGCGCACAGCACCGCGCTGGAGGCGCTGTCCTGGATCACGCCCCCGCCGGCGCTGGTGGACTTGAACTGCGCGGGCAGGGCGGTCATGTCCGCCAGCCAGTCGAGCATGTGCGTTTCCAGTTCCGTGCAGGCCGGGCTGGTGGACCAGAGCATTCCTTGCACGCCCAGACCGGACGACAGCAAGTCGCCGAGAATCGCTGGGCCGGACGTGTTTGCCGGAAAGTAGCCGAAGAAATTCGGCGACTGCCAGTGCATGACGCCCGGCAGAATCAGCCGGTCCACGTCCGCCAGCATCGCGTCAAACGGTTCGCCGTGTTCCGGCGGTGACGGCGGGAGCGCGGCGCGGATTTCGCCGGGCCGGACGCGCGGCGTGACGGGCAGCGCGGCCACGCGTTGCTGGTAATCGGCAATCCAGTCCACGACGGCGTGGCCGAAGCGCCGGAAATCCTCCGGCGGCATGTGAAACGAGGCGGGTTCGTTCATTTTGAATCGGTCCGCGCCGGCCGCGGCGTCAGGGTGCCGGGCGGCAGCTTGGCCAAATGTTCGAGCAGAATGCGGCGGACTTCCTCGATCGTCAACGGGTTGCCCTGGCAGGAGTGCGCGCTGCGGACGATGAACTCCGATTCCGCGTAATCCACGTGGGCGCTGGCGTAGGTGACCACGCCGTCGTCGCCGGTTTCGGGCGGGCCGTCGCCTTTGATGGCGATGATCGAGTGGCTGGCCACGCCGGGGGCGACCGGGATGTCCGCCAGGGCGCGCAGCACCGGGTTGTTGGGTGACATGCTGTCAATGCTGGTGGGAATCCGGCCGCGGATTTCCGGCGGAATGGACTTTGGCTCGCCGACGAGCAACAAGTCGTTGGCAACGTTCACCAGGTTGGAAGGCAGCCTGATGAGGCGGTGTGCGAGCGCCTGGACCCACGATTTGACGAGGTAGCTGCCGCGATGCGGCGTGCAAATGAAGACGACGCGGCGCACGAATGGCAGCGGCTTGAAGTAGATGGTCCGGCGGACGAATGCCTTTTGCGCCGGCGTCAGCTTCAGGTCATCGGCACTTTTGTCGTTGATGGCGCGCCAGAGTTTGTCGCCGGTGTCGGTGACGGCGAGCTTCGTAAGTAATCCGCCCTGGCTGTGGCCGATGACGACCATTTGCCGGAGCGCCGGATCGCGCCCGGCCGGATCAAGCTCCGAAATCATCGCCGTCAGCGCATCCCGAAAATTTGCGGCGGAATACGTGAGCGGGTTGCCGGTGTTGTAGAGGTAAACCCAGAACTGGCAGTGGCGCCGCAGGTCTGGGTCGCTGCGCAGCGTGTTCCACATTTCCGCCCACCACAGCGGATTGCTCATGGTGCCGTGGACAAACACCACGGGGATGACCCCCGGCACGTAGGGCTGTGTGAGATAGATGCCGCTTTTGAACCGCTCGGTTCCGGAGAGAAACTGCTTCAAGCCGAGGTCCCACAGCGGCGAATCCTGAAGCGGGTAAGCCAGCGGCGCGGTGATGTCGGTTTGCAGCGGCACGGGCTGCGGGCCGACGCGGGTGCCCGTTTGACTGAACGTGGCGAACATTTCCAGCACGCCGGTGGCCGAGCCGTCGGCAAGCTCGCGCAGGCCGCCGTTGACCCGCAAAAAAACCGTGGCCGGCAGGTCCGGCATCGCGGGCAGCGGCGCCTTGCCTGCCGCCACGCCGATCAACGGCACACCGAGGCCCGCGTCGCGCAACCGCACACCGGCGCCGCGCACGCGGTAGGCGTCCGCGGGGAGGAACCGCGCAAAATTCGTCAGCCGATAGGGAAACCCGTTCGTGCCGACCGTCAGGAAAATCCGACCCACCGGCAGCGGGCGTTCACCGGCGGTGGGGTGAATGATGGAGGCTTCCCTGTCCGCCAGACCGCGGGCCAGGCCGAGGTTGTAAAGATCGCACGCCGTCCGGAACTGGCGGTCGAACGGGTTCGGCGGCGTGTCATGCGACCTGTCAAACAGGAAAAGATAGGCGTAAATCGCGGAGGCAAGATAAAACTCCGGCGCCCGCCGTGGTTCCCAGGCCTTCGGACTGAGGCGGAGCTTTTCGCCGCGGCCGTAACTGGTTTCCGCCAGCGCGAAGAGCGTGTCGCGGCGGCGGTCGCTGGTGGCGCGGGTGTGCAGCGCGGCGATGGCGGCTTCGGGCTGTTTTCTGAAGATCTTGCTCAGATCGTAACGCTCCAGCACCTCCGCCGAGGTCGGGCTGAGGCGGCCGGTGCCGGGCACGTTCGCGGCCTGCTCTTCAAAACCCGCGCGCAGCCCGACTTGTTGCACGCTGATGGGCGCGGCGCAACCTGCCAGCAGCAGCGTGAGCGAAACGACCAGCTTGCCGCGGAACGAAACCCGCGTCCGACTGCGCGGCAGCGCGAAGGCGCCGTGGCTGGCGAGGGGAGTTCGCGTTGCGGGCACGGGGAGAGTCAACCCGGCGGGGCGTGAAGATTCAAGCCTGTCCTGCGCGGACGGCTTGACAGGTGGGCCGGGGGCCGACTTAGTTGCGCGCGTGCTAAACCGAATTCTCCTGCTTGCGTCCACCGTCGGTTTCACGGCGGCGCTCGACGCGTCCACGCTTTACGACGCCAGCCTCGGCACCACGCCGAACCAGCAAGGCTGGATTTATCTGACTGACCCGCTTCTTGGCGCCTCGGCCACGCAATCCGCCAGCGGCGGCGCGACCACGCTGGACACCACGGCCGTGACCTCCGACAAGGCCGGCTACTTTGGCTTCGGACTGGCGGCCCTGGACCGCAGCACCGGCTGCACCGTGAGCTTCACGTTGCAGCTCACCAGCGAGTCGCATGCGAGCAACGACCGCGCAGGCCTGAGCCTGATCGTCCTGAGTGCCGACAAACTCGGCGTGGAACTGGGCTTTTGGTCCAACCAGATTTGGGCGCAGAACGTTGGATTCACGCACGGCGAGAGCGCGACGTTCAACCCTGCCACCGCGGCCGTGAGCTACGACCTCACCATCGCCGGCAGCACGTATTCGCTCGCAGCCGGCGGCACGCCGCTGTTGAGCGGGGCGGTGCGCGACTACTCCGCGTTCGGCGCGCCTTACAATCAAAATAATTTCATCTTCGTTGGCGACGACACGTCCGAAGCCGCGGCGAAGGTCAATCTCACGAGCGTCACGTATTCCTCCATCCCGGAGCCGGCGCCAATCCTGCTGCTGGCACTGGCGCTTGCGCCAATGGCAGCGCGGTTTTGCCGGCGCCGCGCCGCGCCTGAAATGTCCCGCTGACTTGCATCGCTGCGCCGGCGACCGCAAACTGGCGTCGTGTCAAACGAAACGGACCAAGTTCATCCGCTGGCCGGACGGCCGGCGCCGGCGGAGCTGCTGATTGATGTCGCCCGGCTCGAACGCGATTACTACCAGCGGCAGCCGGATCTCGCCGACCCGCAACAACTCGTCAGTTTCGGCACCAGCGGCCACCGCGGTTCGCCGTCGAACGGCACGTTCACGGAGGCGCACATTCTCGCGGTGGCGCAGGCCATCGCCGAGTTTCGCCACCAGCAGGGCCTTACGGGCCCGCTTTTTCTGGGCAAGGACACCCATGCGGCGTCCGCGCCGGCGGAGCGCACCGCGCTTGAAGTGCTCGCCGCCAACGGCGTCGAAACCGTGATCCAGCGCGACAACGGCTTCACGCCCACGCCGGTCATTTCGCACGCCATCCTGACGCACAACCGCGGCCGCCGGGACGGCTTCGCGGACGGCATCGTCATTACCCCGTCGCACAACCCGCCCGCCGACGGCGGCATGAAATACAACCCGCCCAACGGCGGGCCGGCGGACAGCGAGGCGACGAAGTGGATTGAAACCCGCGCCAACGAATTGCTCCGCGCCGGCAACTGCGGGGTGAAGCGCGTCGCCTATGAAACCGCGTTGAAGGGCGTCACCACGCACGCACGCGACCTTGTCACGCCGTATGTCCGCGACCTCGCGAACGTCGTGGACCTGGACGCCATCCGCGCCGCCGGGTTGCGCCTCGGCGTGGACCCGCTCGGCGGCGCGGCGGCGGCTTTTTGGGAGCCGATTCGCGAGCATTACGGCCTGAACCTCACCGTCGTCAATCCGGCCGTGGACCCGACCTTCCGTTTCATGACGGTGGACCACGACGGCAAGATTCGGATGGACTGCTCCAGTCCTTACGCGATGGCCGGCTTGGTGCAATTGAAGGACCGGTTCGACATCGCCTTCGGCAACGATCCGGATGCCGACCGCCACGGCATCGTCACGCCGTCGGCCGGTCTGCTGAACCCGAATCACTTTCTCGCCGTGGCCATCCGCTACCTGCTCACGCACCGGCCGGGTTGGCCGGCACCGGCGGCGGTGGGCAAAACGGTCGTCAGCAGCGGCATCATTGACCGCGTCGTCGCACAACAGCAGCGGCGGTTGTTCGAGGTGCCGGTGGGCTTCAAATGGTTTGCCGCGGGCTTGTTCGACCAGTCGCTCTGCTTCGGCGGTGAGGAGAGCGCCGGCGCCAGTTTCCTGCGTCGCGACGGCACGACATGGACGACGGACAAGGACGGATTGATTCTCGGCCTGTTGGCGGCGGAAATCACCGCCCGCACCGGCAAGGATCCGGGCCGCCATTACCAGGAAATCACCGCGGAACTCGGCGCGCCGGCGTATCGGCGCATTGACGCGCCGGCCACAGCCGCGCAGAAGCAGGCGCTGGGCGCGTTGTCACCGGCCGCGGTTGTGGCCACCGAATTGGCTGGCGAACCGATTCGTCAGAAATTGACCCGCGCGGCGGGGAACGACGCGGCGATTGGAGGTTTGAAGGTGGTCACGGACAACGGCTGGTTCGCCGCGCGGCCTTCCGGCACGGAGAATCTTTACAAGCTTTACGCGGAGAGTTTCCGCGGGCCGGAGCACCTGCACGAAATCATCGGGCAGGCGCAGCACATCGTGAGCGCCGCCGTCCGCGGAAACTGAATGGGCCGGATCATGCGCGTCCTGTCTTTGCCCCTGGGCGAAATCCGGATCGTCGCGGATGCCGCGACGTTGAGCCGGGCCGCGGCGGAGGAGTTTGTCCGGGTGGCCAACCAGGCGGCGGCCGAGCTGGGCCGGTTCACCGTGGCGTTGTCCGGCGGTTCGACGCCGCGGACCGCCTACAAGCTGCTGGCGGCGGAGTGCGCCGAGGGCCGGCACCGGCTGCCGTGGAAACAAATCCACGTTTTTTTCGGCGACGAGCGGCACGTCACGCCCGACCATCCAGACAGCAATTTCCACATGGCGACGGAGACGCTGCTGAAGCACGTCCCCATCCCGCCGGCGAACATTCACCGCGTTCACGCCGAACTCGAGGCCGAGGCTGCCGCCACGCACTACGAGGCCGAGCTGCGGGCGTTTTTCCGGCTCAACGCCGGCGGCTGGCCGTGCTTCGATTTGGTCCTGCTCGGCCTGGGCGTGGATGGCCACACGGCCTCGCTGTTCCCCGGCACGGCGGCGCTGGCGGAGCGGACGCGGCTCGTCTGCGCCAACTGGGTGCCGAAGTTCAACCGCCATCGCGTCACCCTCACGCTGCCGGTGATCAACGCCGCCGCCCGCGTGGCATTCCTCGTCAGCGGGCCGGACAAGGCGGCGGCCGTGCGCGCGATCCTGCGGCCGGGCGGCGACGACCCGAAGCATCCGGCCGGGCTGGTGCAGCCGGCTTCGGGGCGGCTGCTGTGGCTGCTGGACGAGGCCGCCGCCAGCGGGCTTTGAGCGCGGGCGCGAAGGGAAAGGGAACGTCGGTCAGATCGTGCCCCCGGTGGGGTTGCGTGGCGGAAAGCCATCGCTCCGCGGTTTACCCGGTTTATTGGCGCGCGGCCTTTGTGTTGCGAGCCTTCCGCAGCATTGGCACGGCCCGATCACGAACGCCTTAGCTTTTTACCAGTTCGAGCGCCGTTTAACGGCCTTTGCCCCCGCCGCCTCCTCCTCCTCCGCCTGCGACGCGGATGTCAATGTAAGTGAGGTTGTTGGCCACATCGATGACAGCCGTCCCCCCGGCTGTGTCGCCTTCGGCCGTGATTATCACTTCCGCAGCGAGTTGGCGGATCGTTGTCGCTCCGTCAAAAGATGCCTTCCCGCCCGGCGCAAAATAAAACGTAATCCGGTAATCGCCGATTTGCTGTGGCTTCCATCCGCCCTCTGACAAGCCGTAGATGACCTTGCCGCCGACGTTGAGCTCGCCGGTGAACTTGAGGCTCTGGGGCGGGCCGACGCTGATACTGTCCGCAGTATCGGCGTCCACCCACTGGGTGCCGTCCCATGTCAGGTCGTCATCCTCGACGTCTTCACGAAGGCCCACCAACGACTGGACGACAAGTCTGCCAAACTGGGAATAAACCGTTGCCTCGTAGCTGGGATACGTGACTGCCTCCGTGGTCGGCGGACCGTAGGGTGAGATGGCTCCCTGGACTTCGTCCTGGCTGCTTGGGTTCGCCAGCATCGCCATCGTGAATCCGAGCATCGGAGTGTCGAGGGCCTTGTAGAACGAAAGCTCGATGCGAACAGGCCGGCCAACCTTCATGTCAATGGATTCGAGGCTGTCACCCCAATCAATGACACTGATGGCAAGTGGCCCGGAGGCCGCTGTATTTTCCGCCTGCCAGACGTTGCCTTCAGTCTTTTGGGCGTAAGCATAATAAGAAACCCCGTCGAGGCTGACCAGAACCGGCCATGCCTCGGTCAACGTTGCCTGGGACATGGTCCCGGGCAGGCTCAGAGGGGTATCCGCCCAGATCACCGGAAAGGACAGGTTGTTTCCGGCGGGTTCAGCGTGCCCACCGCCACCACCGCCACCGCCGCCTCGGCCTCCGTTACCGCCGCCAGGAGCTGCGATTTGGGCCGACAGGCATACCGTTGCCACCATCAGGCTCAAAACGCCTGTCAGGGTGGTCGCCGGCATCCGGTCCCGCCGTCTCGTGATGATGCTTTTCATATGTTCTGATGAGTTGATCAGGTTGTTGGTTTGGTTGATATGACCAGCCGGAAGCGGCGATGGCGGTTGCCTCTGAGGTCAGGTGCAGATCCGCACCGCCGAGTCCGAGCGGAGCAAGCCTGGTAAGGATCGCTATCAAAAAAATAACATGCTGGGAACTGGTCGAAAAGTCGGCTGTCGGGCTGTCAGCCGGCCAGGCAACAGCCCCGCCGCCGACGGTCAGCGGCGCGATTGTGGAAGGAACAGGGCAGCGAGAACCCGTGTTGTGGGCGCCATGCGACGAAGCCCGTCCGGCGGTGGAGCTTGACGATCCGGTCTTCGAAATCGGCCGGGGTTTGATGGGAGCAGCGTTTTAGATGACGACGTCCTCCGGGCGCGGGTGCTCATCACTTGACCCTCATCATCCGGAGGCCACAGGCTGCCGGCCTTTCCCGGCGGGGCTGACGAAACTGGTTGAAAAGCCGGTGCGCTCCCGCCAAAGTTCCGCCATGAGTTCCGTCTTTTCCGGGCCGGTTTACGTGGTGGGCGACAACATTGACACCGATCAAATCATCCCGGCGCAGTATCTGACGCTCGTGCCGACGATCCCCGCCGAGTATGAAAAACTCGGGGCTTACGCGCTCTGCGGGCTGCCGGAATCGCCTTACCCGACGCGTTTCGTCGCGAAGGACAAACTCGACAGCGAATTCGCGATCATCATCGCCGGGCGGAATTTCGGCTGCGGCAGTTCGCGCGAACATGCGCCGATCGCCCTCGGCTCGGCCGGCTGCCGGGTCGTGGTGGCGGAAAGTTTTGCCCGCATTTTTTTCCGCAACGCCGTGGCCACCGGCGAGCTTTATCCGTGCGAAACCGCGGAGCGCTTGTGCGACGCGCTCACGACGGGCGAGGTCGTCACGGTGGACCTTGACGCCGGCACGGTGACGGTGAAGGCCACCGGTCGGGTGCATCGCCTCAAACCGCTCGGCGACGTGCGCCCGGTGGTGGATGCCGGCGGCCTGTTCAATTACGCGCGGAAAAGCGGCATGATTTCAGCCTGATTTGCCATGAAAACACTACGAATGCTGGTTTGGCTTGTGGCGACGCTCGCGGGCGTCGCGGTGACTTCCTTCGCCGCCGATGCCGATCTGAAGGTCGTGGACCCCGGCACACCGGACGGTGCGCCGTCGGACGCCATCGTGCTTTTCGACGGCAAGGATCTTTCCCAATGGCACGCCGAGGATGGTGGCCCGGCGCGGTGGAAGGTGGAAAACGGTTGTGCGCAGGTGAACGGCACCGGCAGCATTTTCACCCGGCAGGAATTCGGCGCCTGCCAGTTGCACGTCGAGTTCGCCACGCCGGCGCAAGTGGAAGGCAATGGCCAGGATCGCGGCAACAGCGGCGTCTATCTCCAGGGCCGCTACGAGATGCAGGTGCTGGATGGCTACCACAACAAGACTTACAACGACGGCCAGATCGGCGCCTTCTACGGCAACTTCGCGCCGCTGGTCAACGCCGCCCGCAAGCCGGGCGAATGGCAGGCCTACGACATTGTTTTTCACCCGCCGAAACTCGCGGCGGACGGCAAGACCGTCGAGCCGGGATCCTTCACGGTGCTGCTGAACGGCGTGCTCGTGCAGGACCACGTTCCGGTCAAGTCCTCCACCACGGCCGCGGCGTTCCACGACATCGTGCCGAAGGGGCCGCTGGTGCTGCAGGACCACGGCCATCCCGTGCGTTACCGGAAGGTGTGGATTCGGCCGCTTTGATCACGCCGCCGCGCGGCGCAGCCGGTCCGCGATCCCACGCCATTCGGGCGTCGCGGGCACGGCCTCGACGATGATCGCCGCCACGCCCGCCGCGTCACACCGGTGCAGTTCCGCGTAACACGCGCGGGCAAACGCCTCGGCGTCGTGGGGAATCACGCTCACGCCGGCGAAACCCGCGCCGCCCGGAATCCGCGTGTGCGCGACGATCCAGGAGCGGGACGGCGGAGATTGCCGGTTCGCCAGTTGCTGCTTCAAATCGTCCTCATTGCGCCATTCCAGGATCAACAGCCGCGCCTTGGGCGCGTAGTGCTTGGGCAACTGGCCGGGGCTTCGCAACCCCGCCGAACCGCCGCCAGCGCCGGCCGCCACGTTTCCCAACACCGCCGCCAGCGAGACGTCGTGAATCATGCCCGGCCGCAGCACGCGCGCCGGCGTGGTGGTCAGGTCCAGCACGGTGGATTCGATGCCCACCGCGCACGGCCCGCCGTCCACGATCAACGTCGCCCGTCCGCCGAGACTGCGACCCACGTGTTCGGCGCTTGTCGGTGAGAGCCGGTTCGACGCGTTCGCGCTCGGCGCGGCCAGCGGGAAACCACATTCACGAATCACCGCCTGGATGAAAGGATGCGCCGGCCAGCGCACGCCGACGGTCGGTCCGCCCGCCGTCACCACGTCAGGAATGCGCGCCGCCCGCGGCAGCACGAGCGTCAACGGCCCTGGCCAGAACGCGTCAGCCAGCCGTTCCGCCGCTGGCGGCCAGGCGGCCACGCACGCGCGGGCCATCTCCCTGCTGGCGACGTGGACGATGATCGGATTGTTCGCCGGCCGGCCTTTCGCCACGAAGATGGCCGCCACGGCGGCCGCGTCGAACGCGTTTGCCGCCAGTCCGTAAACCGTCTCGGTCGGCAGCGCCACCAGGCCACCGGCGCGCAACCTTTCGGCGGCGCGCTTCACCGCCGCGGCAAACCGCGCCGGCGTGTCGGTCGGAAGGATTTCGGGAAACCTGTCCATCGTTCGGTGAGTCTGGGCGGCGGCACGGCGGTTTGGCAAGCGCGGGACGACCGTTGATTTTCGACTTTGCCCGCCGGGCCGCGACGCTAACCTTGCCCTGTGTTTGCTGAATTGATCGCCCAGTTGCGCGCCGGTGCGGCGCTTGCGGAGAATCAGGTGACGGCCGCGGTCGCCGGTCTGGTGGACGGAACGCTGCCCGCCGGCGACAAGGCGGACTTTCTCGCGGCGCTGGCGCAAAAAGGCGAAACTGTCGAGGAAATCACGTGCTTTGCCCGCACGTTGCGCGACATGGCACTGCCCGTGCCGCTGGACGAGGACACGCGCGCCGCCGGCATCCTGGACGTCGTGGGCACCGGCGGCGACCGGCTCGGCACGTTCAACATCTCCACCTGCGCGGCGATCGTGGTCGCCTCCGCGGGCGTGCTGGTGGCCAAACACGGCAACCGCGCGGTGACTTCCAAGATCGGCAGCGCGGACGTCATCGAGGCGTTGGGTATTCCGCTGGATCCGCCGCCGGAAACCGCCGCGGCACTCCTGCGCGACCACGGCTTTGTGTTTCTGTTCGCTCCGAAATACCACCCGGCCTTCCAGCACATCGGGCCGGCGCGCAAGCTTTGCGCCGCGCGCGGCCAGCGAACGATTTTCAATCTGCTCGGCCCGCTGCTGAATCCCGTCCGTCCGTCGCTTGCGCTGGTCGGCGTGCCGCAACCGGCGTTGTGCGAGCCGCTGGCGCGCGTCCTCCAGCAACTCGGTTCGCACCGGGGAATGGTGGTCAGCGGGCGCGTGGACGCCGGTGACGGGGCAGGGGAGTATCTGGATGAATTTTCCATTCTCGGCGCGACCACGGTGGCGGAGTTTTATCAGGACCACGGCTTCAGTGTGTCCGCGTTTGATCGGATGCTGGTGCCGTGCCAACCGGCGACGCTCGATGATTTGCGTGGCGGCGACCGCGACGTGAACGCCGACATCATCCGGCGCATCCTGCGCGGCGTGGAGCGCGGGCCGAAGCGCGACGCCGTGCTGCTGAACGCCGGCGCGGCGTTGTTTGTCGCCGGCAAGGCGCGCACCATCAGCGAGGGCTGGGAACTCGCGGCCGGGCAGATTGACTCCGGCCGCGCGGCCGCCAAGCTCGCGGTGCTCGGCGGCCGTTAGCCGCGAAGCGAATCGGTCGCGATGACGTTCAGAACTTGTGCTTGCTCGTGCCGATTCGGGTGGCGGAGCCTGGAGTTTATCTTGCTGTTAATTCGGTCTGGCGCCGGGCAAGGCGGGCCAGACTGCGCAGCGCGTCGTTGACCCTCGGCAGGAGAGCGGAAAACATCGGCTGCATCGGGCTCCAAGAGCACAAGGTTCGTGCGTTCGGTGCAGCGCCGGGCGCACTTGCCGCGCACGCCCAGACAGAAGTCATATTCCGCAGCGATGTCGGCTGCCGGTTTGGTCTTGCGTGCTGTGCTCATAGGCTTTTCGTTCTTTCCGGCTTGCGAGCCGGGCGCTGATGACGCGGAAACCATCGCCTCGTCCGTATGCACGACAACCAGCAATCGTCCTGCGTGTGAGCGTCCGAGGATGATGAACCGCTATTCGATCGTGGAATGCTGTGATCGGGAATCGTCAAGGAACGCGGATCGCCGAAAATGGTGGCTGCTTCCTCGAATGGAACGTCGTGCTTGGCGATGCTGCTGGCCGCCTTGCGCGGATCCCATTCGAAGGAAAGCGGCATGACAGAACTGCCGGCTCAGTTAAACTTGTTCTTCCGGTGCGCGCCCATTTCCGGCGCGGCGGGATTCACATCGGGGCCGAACTTGGCCTTGCCTCGATTTGGTGGACAGCGTTGGGGTGATGGTGTGAGCTAAAGGCACAACGCACCATGAACGACGAAAACCAAGTCCCGCGCAAACACAAACGATACGACGAAACCTTCAAGCGCAAC
>JAJXZJ010000017.1 GCA_021780105.1 bacterium | reverse complement strand
CGGTTGCCTCGGCGCCGTCGTTCAGCGGCATCACGGTGGATGCGAGCGGCAACGTGACGATCACCTGGACGGGTGGCGGCACCCTGCAAATCACCACCAGCCTGACCCCGCCGGTCACCTGGACGGACGTGACGGGGGCGACGAGTCCCTACACCGTGCCGGCGGCGCAGTTGCCGGGCACGACGGTGTTCGCTCGGATCAAGCAGTGAGGATCTGAGTTGCTGATTCACGGAGGCCGGGGTTCACGCCCCGGCCTCCTCTTCAAGACCGGCGGTGGTGTCCGCCGGGTTTGCTTTTCGCCTCCGCCGGGTTTGGTTTTGCACAAGGAGGCCGAAGCAATTTGGAAGTTGGGAGTGCGGCAGCGAGTTGGAAAGCAGGTAAGTGTGTCGGTGCCAGGAGGACGGTGCCGGGTCAACCCCGGGAGGAGGTTGGCAAACCAGTTTTGACATCCACGATGAAAACGCAGGAACGGACCAATCGTCATACGATGTCCCGGCGGATTCGGACGCTGATTCTCGCCGATGGGGCATCCAGTCAGCAGCAACTGGCAACCTTGCTGGACGGCGAGCCGGACATTGAGCTGGTTGATCATTTCGACGAACCACTGGGCGCCGCCGAGGCCATCATGCGGACCCATCCGGACCTGGTGCTGTTCGAAGCGACCCGGGAAGACTCGACGGATCTGGAGGAATGGGGATCGTTGGACGTGGAATTCGTGCCGGCGCTGATTGTCATTGCCCCCTCCGCCCGGCACGCGCTGGCGGCATTTGAGGTCCGCGCGTTGGATTATCTGCTCATGCCGGTGCAACCGGGCCGGCTCAAACGCTCACTTCAGCGCGCCGTGGAGTATCTGGAATTGCGGGACCGGCACCGGATCAGCCTGCCGCAGCGGCACCTCTTGGAGGACCTCGAGTCCGTGCCCCACTATCTGACCCGGATCAGCGTGAAACAGGATGACCGGGTGCTTTTCCTGAAGGTGGATGAGATCGTCTGGATCGAGGCGGCGGACAACTATGTCGTCCTCCACGCTGGCCGGCAGCGCTTCACGTTGCGCGAGCGGTTGAGCGCGCTGGAGTCGGCGCTGGACCCGGACCAGTTCTTCCGGGTCAATCGCTCGGCCTTGATCAATCTGAAATTCCTCGCCGAACTGCGGCCGATGTTCAAAGGCGAACACGTCGTCGTGCTGCAGGACGGCTCGCGTCTGTCCCTCACGCGCGACCTGCAGGAACTGGAGGAACGGCTGAAATTTGCCTGAAGCCTGGCCGGCTGCGCGCGCGGAGACATCCCGCGGTGGAGCGGTTGCCGGCAAAACCGGCGGGCGACACCAGCTTTAAGCCTTGGCGGAGCACACACGGTGCTGCCCGAACGCCGCAATGGAGTTGCTGCCAGGAAACGCACGAGGTGCATGACGGAGACTCACCATTGGCTTCGGCCGTTCGCTCTGCTCCAACAGCACGACGGCGCCCGCTGCCTCCGGCCAGCTCCTGGCTTCTGGTCGCTGACGCCGGACAACGCGAGCGCTTCGTGGACCGATTGGCACGCAACACGCGATATGCACCGGTCGGTGCGTCACCATCACCACCGCTCCGGTGCCCGAATCCGCCGCGAACGCCGTCATCTCCGGCGTGGCGCTGCCGGGTTCGTGGCCTGGCGCAGCATCAAGGCTGGCTGAGCTAATCCAGCATTTCCTTCGGCAAGGCCGGGGGCTGGTTGCCCGCGGTGCAACCTACGTTTTCGGCGTTGGCTCCGCACCCACAGTGCCTGGCCCGGCTCGGCGGATGCTGGTGGGTGGCGTTGGGGCGCGGCAAACCTCCGTGGCTGTCGGCGCGCGCAGCGTGGAGTGATGCAGCACCCAGTAGAGCGCCACCGTCAGCAATCCGAACGGCAGCGTGGCCAGCGCCCAGATCCAGCCGGCGACCAGCACCGTCCGCCCGCCGCGCCGCACCCAGCGCCGCGCGTCACGCCAGACCGCGACCGCGAACAGCAGATGCACCAGCGGAACGCAGATGGCCGTGAGGTAGTAAAGCAGCGTGCGAAGCTGGTTGAGCAAATCGAGCAGGAACATGGCGTGCGCACCCTAGCAGTCAACCACCCGGGAAGAAAAGCACGATCCACCCTGTCCGGCCGGGTGGCCGGGCGTTGACTGGCTCCACGGCCGGACGCGGTTTCACCGGCAGCGTCCGTTTGTCGGGCCGGGAACAAAGCCAGTCAGGAAAATCGTGTGCGGTGCCAGAGCGCGATGCCGCAGACCACCAGCAACACGAGCGAGATCACTCCCAAGACGATCATCCAGGGCAGACTGACGGCAATCTGCTGATGGGTGGCGCCCAGAGCGAGCCAGACAAAAATGCCAATCGCCGCCAGGACGATGATCGCCTCCCACCAATGGCGTTTCAGTTTCGCGCCGCCGAAGGCAGCTTCGCCTCGCAGCACGGCGGCGACGCTGGACGAATTCAGGTTGTAGCGCGAACACTCGTGTTCCATCGCCCGTTTCCAGGAGGCCTGTTCGGCGGCGGGCGCCTCGGCAAAGCTGATCGCCACCGCGCCGGCGATCATGATGAGCGAGCCGCCGATGATCAGGAGCCGGGCATTTGTGCCGAGGCCGGCCAGCTCTCCGAACACCAGCGCGCCCCAGGCCAGCCCCCAGAGCTGGTTCGTGTTCGACAGGGGAATGCCCCGGCCGATGCCGATGTATTTGGCCGCGTATTGCTGGAACAGATCGCCCAGGACCCAGCAGAATCCGCCGAGGAACAGCCAGAACATCGCCGGCTGCGCCTTGCCCAGTTCGAGCCAGAGATTCGCCAGACCGCCGTGAAACGCTGCGCCGAGCGCGATGGTGGTTCCCAGTTCGCCGACGGTGAAGACGGTGACGAACGAGAGCGGGTTCATGCCGCTGAGGTAAGCCTTGCGGTAGGGGACATACATGGTTCCCCACATGGCGCCCGCCCCCAGCGCGGCGAGGATGCCGTGCGTCGCCCGGCTGGGGCCGGCACCGGAGTGATGCTGGGTCGCGTAGGCCAGCAGACAGGCGCCCATGACGATCGCCGCCGCGCCGCCCAGCACCTTGGTCCAGTCCCTCGCCGCCGAGCCGCGGAGTTCATTGAACAGCAACCAGCCCCAGAACAGGCCGACAAGGCTGTTGGTGTTCCAGAGGGGAAAGGCGATTGAGAGTCCGACGTCGCGAATCGCGAAAACCGTGAGTGTGTTGGCCACGGCCCAGAGCATGCCCGCCAGGATTGCCCAGACGATCAAGTGCGGCTTCTCCCTCAAGTCCATCATCACGAAGCCCGTGCCCTTGAGCGCCACCGGGACGGTCCAGCGCGCGACGAAGACGCCGGTGACCATGCCGAGCGAGATGATGAAGGGGGAGAAACCCATCGTGACGAGCTTGGTCGGGGCCTCGGCCGCGCCGAGCCAGGCGCCGGCGGCCAGACCACACATCACGCCGAGCCGGTGGAGGGTGCGGGGCGAATGACCTTTCGCCGCGGGGTCGTCAGTATTCATGGATTTACTTCAGCAGGAACAGGAGCGCGAGTCCGGCGATCAGGACGGCGACGGGCACCCAAAAATGCAGATCCGTGGCAATGGCCTTTAACGTGGAATTCATTCCACGGCCACCGTCCCCGCCGGGCGCCGACTCCGTGGATGCGTTCGCCGTGTTCATTTCATCAGTGTTCATGTGCGACCCCGGTTGTTTCACCCGCTGAAATGGTGTTCGACCGAAGCGAGGTATGCGCGGTTGCGGCGCGCGCTTTCCTTTGGTGAACCCATGCCGGGCAGGACATCCTGTTCCACCAGCACGTAACCCCGGTAAGGCCATTGAGCGAGCCGGCGCAACAAATCCGGGAAATTGACCTGGCCCCGGCCCAGCTCGCAGAAAATGCCGTGGCGCAATGCCGCAAAGTAATCCCAGCCTTCGGCGCGGGCGCGGGCGGCGACGCCGGGGTGGCAGTCCTTCAGGTGGATATACCAGATGCGTTCGCGGAAACGGTCGAGTGCGGCCACGGCATCGGCACCGCCGGAGCCGTAAGTGAAATGGCCGGTGTCAAAGACCAGGCCGAGAAGCTGCGGATCGGTGAGTTCCAGCAGCGTGGCGATCTCGTCCGGCGTTTCAACGTAACCGGCGCAATGGTGGTGGAACGCGGTTTTCAAGCCGGTTTCAGTCAGGACGGCGCGGGCCACGGCTTCGGCGCCAGCGGCGAAGGTTTTCCACCCGGCGGGGCTGAGGCCATCTTCCGGTGTGGTTCGGCCGGCACGCCGGGTGCGGTCCGGCACGGTGCCGTTGTTGTCGGCGAGCACCAGATAGGGCGCCGGCTGCGTGGCGACGTCGGCCAGCAGGCGGGCCACTTTCACGGCGGTGGCGATGCCGGCATCGAGCGCGGAGGATTCCTTGAGCGCGATGGGCACGAAGGCGCCAAGCATCACCACGCCGCGCTGAGCCAGCTCCGCGCGCAGCGCAGATGGATCCGTCGGCATGAAGCCCCAATCGCCGAGTTCGGTGCCGGTGTAACCGGTGGCGGCGAGTTCATCGAGCATCTGGCGGTAGCCGACCGGCTCGCCGCCGGTGCCTTCGAATTCGAGCGAGCCCCAGGAGCACGGAGCATTTCCAACGAGCAGGTTGGGCATGGGCGGGACGCGGCGGGTTAGAAGCGCCGGCTCCAGTCGCGCGGCCAGCGTTCGATCACCACCTTGGTTTGCGTGTAAAACTCCACGCCGTGCGCGGCCTGCGCGTGGAGGTCGCCAAAGAAACTCTCCCCCCAGCCGCTGAACGGGAAATACGCCATCGGCGCGGCGACGCCCACGTTCACGCCGACGTTTCCCGCGTTCACTTCGTGGCGGAAGCGGCGCGCGCTGGCGCCGTCGCTGGTGAAGATGCACGCCATGTTGCCGTAGCGGCGCTCGTTCACCAGTGCGATCGCTTCGTCCATCGAGGCGACGTGCATCAGCCCCAGCACCGGGCCAAAAATTTCAGTGTGCGCGATTTCGCTGCGCGGCGGAACACCGTCGAAAAGGGTTGGGAAAACGAAGTAGCCGTCCTCGTAACCGGCCACCGCCCGGCCGCGGCCGTCCACCAGCACCGACGCGCCCTCGTGCTCGCCCTTCGCAATGAGCGTTTCGATACGACGCTTGCTTTCGGCCGAAATCACCGGCCCCATTTCGACGCCGCTGTCGAGGCCGTAGCCGACCTTGCGGTCGCGGGCCGCCGCCATCATCTGTTCCGTCAAGGGCTGGCGCGCGTCGCCCACGGTGATGGCGACCGACGCGGCGAGGCAACGTTGGCCCGCGCAGCCGAACGCCGAGTCGGCCAGGATGCGGGTGGTCATTTCCATGTCCGCGTCGGGCATGATGACGACGGGATTTTTCGCGCCGCCCTGGCACTGCGCGCGTTTGCCCGCGGCCGTGGCGCGGCTGTAGATGTGGCGCGCGGTGGCAGTGGAGCCGACGAAGCTGATGGCGCGGATGCCGGGGTGGTCGAGGAGCGCGTTCACCGTGTCGCGTCCGCCGTGAACGAGCTGCACGACGCCTGGCGGGAAGCCGGCCGACGCAAGCAACGCGAACATCCGGGCCGAGGTCATCGGCACGCGCTCCGACGGTTTGAGGATGAAGCAATTGCCGGTCGCCACGGCGTAAGGCAGGAACCAGAACGGAATCATGCCCGGAAAGTTGAAGGGCGTGATGGCGGCGACGACGCCGAGCGGCTGGCGGAACAGGTGTTCGTCAATGCCCGGTGCGACGTTCTCGTTGTTGTGGCCCTGCATCAACACCGGGATGCCGCAGGCCACCTCGATGTTTTCGACGGCGCGCAGGAGTTCGGCGGTGGCCTCCGCGAAAGTCTTCCCGCATTCATCCGTGACGGTGCGGGCGAGTTCGTCGAGATGGGCCTCGACCAGCGCCTTCAACGCGAACAGCGGCTGGATGCGTTTGCCCGCCGGCAGGGAGCGCCATTCGGGAAACGCCCTGAGCGCCGCGACGACGGCCCGGTCCACCTCGGCCGCGGGCGACAGCGGAACCTCGGCGAGCGCGGTCGCCGAGGCCGGGTTGAGGACGGGCAACACGTCGGCGCCGCCAGATGGCTGCCAGCCTCCGTTGATGTAATTCAAGAGCCGCTCAGGCATGAGTCACTTCTCCTCTCCGGTTGCCAGGTGATGCCGTTCCAGTTTGCGCGCTTCGACGTAATTCGCCCGCGCCTGGCGCACGGCCTCGATCTGTGAAACCTCGGCCACGGCGACGTCCCACCAGGATTCGTAGCCGGGCACGCCCACGCCGGGCTGGGTCTCGACGACGACGACCGTGATGCGGTCCATTTTCTTCGCCTCTTCCAGCGCGGCTTTGAACTCCGCGAGCGAACCGGCCTTGATGGCGTGCGCGCCGAGGCTGCGGACGCTGGCGGCATAGTCCACCGGCAGGAAGTCGCCATCCAACTGGCCGGAGCCTTTGGAACGCTCGCGGTAGCTGGTGCCGAAACCGCCCATGCCGAGCGACCGGCTCAGCCCGCCGATGCTGGCGAAGCCCTTGTTGTCCACGAGCACGACGATGAGCTTGATGTGCTCCTGCACGGCGGTGACGATTTCGGAAGGCATCATCAGGTAGGTTCCGTCGCCCAGGAACACGTAAACTTCGCGGCTGGGATCAGCGAGTTTCGCGCCCAGCGCGCCGGGAATTTCATAACCCATCGTCGAGTAGCCGTATTCCAGGTGGTAGCCGTTGGGCGTGCGCGTCCGCCAGAGTTTGTGCAAGTCGCCCGGATGGCTGCCGGCGGCGGAAAGCAGCACGTCGCGCGGGCCGGAAGCCTCCCACATCGCGCCGATGATTTCGCTCTGGGCGGGCTTCGGCTGGGTGTTGAGATGGAACAGCCGGTCCACCTCCGCTTCCCAGGCTTGCTTCAGACTGGCAATTTGTGCCGAGTAATCGTTGCTCACCTTGTAGCTTGGAAGCGCAGCAGTGAACGCCTCCAGCGTCGCCCGCGCGTCCGCGACAACGGGAATCGCCGAGACTTTGTAGGCGTCGAACTCGGCGGTGTTGATGTTGATGAACCGCACGTCCGGATTCTGGAAGGCGGTCATCGAGGCCGACGTGAAGTCGGAATAGCGCGTGCCGATGCCGATGACGAGGTCGGCCTCGCGCGCCAGGCGGTTCGCGGCCAGGTTGCCGGTCGCGCCCACGGCGCCGACACACTGCGGATGGTCGTAGGGCAGGGAGCCTTTGCCGGCCTGGGTTTCCGCCACCGGGATGCCGGTTTGCGACGCGAACGCCGCCAATGCCTCGGACGCTTCGCTGAACAGCACGCCGCCGCCGGCGATGATGAGCGGCTTGCGGCTCGCGGCGATGGCTTTCGTCGCGCGGTCAAAGGAAAGGCGGTCCGCCACGGGGCGGCGAATCTGCCAGACGCGCTTCTGGAAGAGCGCTTCGGGGAAATCGCAGGCTTCGGCCTGGACATCCTGCGGCAGGGCCAGCGTGACGGCGCCGCAATCGGAAGGCGAGGTCAGGACACGCATCACCTCCGGCAGCGCGGTGATGATTTGTTCGGGCCGGTAGATGCGGTCCCAGTAGCGCGAAACCGGCTTGAAGCAGTCGTTCACGCCAATGTCCTGCGTGGCGGGCGACTCAAGTTGCTGGAGCACCGGCGCCACGTTGCGGCGGGCAAAAATGTCGCCCGGCAGCAGCAGCACCGGCAGGCGGTTGATGGTGGCCAGCGCCGCCCCGGTGATCATGTTGGTGGCGCCGGGGCCGATGGACGACGTGCAGACAAATGTCTTCAAGCGGTTGTTCGCCTTGGCATAGCCGGCGGCCATGTGGACGGCCGACTGCTCGTTGCGCATGAGGACGTAGGGCAGGTCGGGATTTTCAAGCAGCGCCTGACCGATGCCCGCCACGTTGCCGTGGCCGAAAATGCCGAGCACGCCCGAGAAGAAGGCGTGCTGGCGGCCATCGCGCTCCACGTATTGGTTTTTGAGAAAGGTGACGATGGCCTGGGCCGTCGTCATCCGGCGTGTCTTCATTCGCATGTTCCTTTTGCTGGGGGTGCCTGGTTCATTTTTTGTCGGGGTCCGGCAACATGAAATCGCGCACGCACGCCAGCAGTTCCGCGTAGGATCCGATGAACGTGCGTAATGTCCGCAAGGTCGCGCCGAACCGGTCAAATTCTTCCACGGTCATTCCGTTTTCGTCATAGGCGCGCCGGAAATCGGCGAACTTCCGGGCCAGTTCGGCCACGATCACCGGGTCCACCGGGTCGTGCATCCGCGCTTTGACTTCGATGTCCGAATGGTTGAACAAAACCTGCCACTCGTAGGGAATGGTCTGCACGAGGTCTCCACCGATCAGCTCCGACCAATGCAGATGGTGCCGGTAGGCCGCGGCCAGCAGGCGCGTCCGGTAGCCGCGCTGTTGAAAGAGGCCGTGGGCCTTCTTGATCACGGCAATGCCGGCCCAGTCGAGATGTCCCGGCGTCAGCACCATGCCGTCCTTTTTCGCCACCACCTTCAGCCAGTCGTCCAGCCGGCCGATCATGATCGTGCAGACCGGCGTCATGCCGGCGATGTCGTGGCCGGCCGCGGCCCGGCGGTTCAAACCGCGCTCCACGGCTCCGGCCACCGCGAGGGCCTGCGGCAGCGTGAAGCAAACCGTGGCGTTCACGTTCACCCCGCGGGCCGTGGCTTCCTCGATCGCCGGGATGCCCGCGCACGTCGCCGGAATCTTCACCTGGATGTTCGGCGCCAGTCCGTGAAAGTGCCACGCCTGCGCCACGATGGCTTCCGCGTTCCGGTAAAGGGTCGGATTGGTCTGCACCGAGATCCGGCCCTTCCGCCCGTGTTCCCGCTCGAAGACGGGCCGCAACAGCGCCGCCGCCTTCAACGCCATCTCCTCGATCAGCCGCCAGGCGACTTCCACCTCGGTCCAGGTCGGATTCTCCTCGATGATTCGCTGCAGCGGTTCGCGCCAGGTGGCCAGTTCCTTCTTCAGCACGCCGAGCACGATCGTGGGATTGGTGGTCGCGCCGACCGCCCCGTTGGCCATCGCGTAACGGAGTTCCTCCACCGAGCAGGAGTCGTTCCAGTAGTCGTTCCCGCCGAGGGCGACGGAGCGCTGCAACGGACTGAGAGGCGCTGTGTTCACAGGCAAATCCCTTATTTCACCAGCGGCAGCCGCGGGTCGCGGTTTGTCCATGTCTGCCGCACCCACGCAAATTCCGGGTCGTCCGAGGCCGCCATCGAGCGGGCCGAGCCGGCCAGCGCGTTCAGGTAATAAACGTTGTAGCCGTGCGCTGCGACCACCGGATGGTAGCCTTCCGGAACGAGCACCAACTCGCCGTCGCGGACCGTCAGCGTCGCGTCCAGGCGGCGGTCGCCGGTATAGACTTGCTGGATCGCGTAGCCTTCGGGCCGCTCGATCCGATAGTAATAAATCTCCTCCAGGTCCACCTCGTCCGGCGGGTTGTGGACATCGTGCTTGTGCGGCGGATAACTCGACCAGTTGCCGCCGGGCGTGAAGACCTCGCACACCAGCAACCGGTGCGCGGGGAAGTCCGGCCCGAGGATGTGGTTGATCTGGCGCGTCGCGTTGCCGCCGCCGCGGATTTCCACGCGCACGTCTGCCGGCGACACGAGTCGGGCCGGATGCCGTTCCTCGGCGCGGGAAAAGCAGAGGGCGAGGTCGCAGCCGGTTTCTGCCGTCAGCTCACCTTCCGTCCCCACCGGCAGGTAGAGCGTGTAAGGCAAACCGGCGAAGACATTCGGCCGTTTGCCGAACGAAGGGAATTCCCCGGCGGACGACCGCACGGAGCAGACGCCTCCGAGCAGCACAATGCCCACCTCGCGGGCGCCCGTCGCGAACTGGAACGTTCCGCCGGCGGCCAGTTTCCGGTTTTCGAAGGCGAGCAACGCGAAGCCGAAGTCGTCAATGCGATTGGCAAATCTCTCTGGCGGAATGAGTAGATCGTTCATGAGATGGTCTTGAAGGGCGCGGTCGAACAATGGACGATGAGTCAGGCCGGCTCCTTGATGCATTGATCAAGCCGCGTCTGCGAAGGCGTCTCTGGTTACGTCCGCTCATCGTGAGTTGCGGACAATGAACTACATAACGCGAAATTGTGCAAAGCCAGATTCGCGGCCGTTGCTGAAAACCGCGATGGCGGGCTGCATCCGCCGGCATTTCCAACCCTCGATAACACCTGGAAACCGGCCTTGGCGGCGAGCCGCACGGCAGGTCCGGGCGGTGCGGCCGGCACCGATTTGACGCGGCGGCGGGAGGCGTTCCCACGGACCTGGCGGGAACCCGTTTGGCGCGCGGCCGCGCGCCCCGCGCCCTGCGTGCGGCGATGAGGGTATTCGCCACGACGCCTCCTCAACCGTGACGACTTCCGCGTTGCGGCTTGCTATCGTCGCTCAACGGGAGGAACTACCATGCCACCATGAAGACCAACCCTTCTACCGTGGAATGCCAATTGACACTCAATTCGGGGCGTATATGGTGTGCGCATGAGGAGTCAGTTTGTTGGGTGGCGGGCCTGTTTCGTTCTCGTATTGGCGGTTGTCTGCCGGTGTCACGCGGTGGCGATCCTAACGCAGCCCTCGTTCGTTTCGGCCATCAACGCTCCGCTCGCGGGCACTTTGCTTCTGGCGACCGATCAGAATTCGCGGGTCAGCGTGCTGGTGAGCGACGGCAGCAACATGTGGGAAAAGGATTTTTACGATTTCAGCACCAACCATGCGTTGCCGCTGCTGGGCTTCAAGCCCGGTGAAACCAACGAAATCCTGGTCAGGGTGTTTGGCCGCGACCGGAGCATGGCCGTGGCGGCGCAACCGCTGGAGTTCGTCACCCCCCCCTGCCGGCCGATTTTCCCAGGATGAGTGTGGCGCAGAGCGACCCGGGCCGGATGGAGCCGGGCTACACGCTGTTCATTGCCGACGTGTTGGACGAACGCAAGAATTACATCATCATCGTGGATAACAACGGCGACGTGGTCTGGTATAGCCCCGTGAAGTTCAACGATGTTGACGTGCGGCAGCTCGCCGATGGCAACCTGTTCATCCCTGACCAGTCAAACCAGTTCATCGAGGTCAACATGCTGGGAAATACCGTGAAGATCTGGACGCCGCCGGCCGGCTACCCCATCAATACGCATGACGGCGTGTTCACGGAAGAAGGCACGATCCTGTATCTGAGCGATTCCAACCGCGTGGTGAACGGCTTCCCCAGCAACGTGACTGATCCCAACGCGGCGTTGAAGACCGTTACCTGCGACGACAATCCGGTGGTGGAAATCTCGGCGGCCGATGGCTCCCTGGTCAACGCGTGGTCCCCGCTGGACATGCTGGACCCGACCCGCGTCACCTATCTGACCTACGACTACGGCTATGCGGTCGCGGACAACGAGCACGCCAACGCGGTGCTGGATGTGCCTGCCGACCAGTCCATCATTGTCTCGCTGCGCAACCAAAACGCGGTGTTCAAATTCTCCCGGGCGACGGGGCAGTTGAAATGGATTCTGGGTCCGCCGGCCAACTGGCCGGCAGCCTTTCAGCCTTACCTGCTCGCGCCGGTCGGCACGCCGTTCGCCTGGAATTACGGGCAGCACGCGCCCATGCTCACCCCGCAAGGCACACTGCTGCTTTACGATGACGGCAACTATCGGGCCAGCCCGTTTGACACGCCCGTGCCGGACCAGGACAATTACAGCCGGGCCGTGGAATTCAGCATCAACGAAACCAACATGCAGGTTTCGGAAGTCTGGGATTCCTCCTGGCAGACGAATCAGGACCGCCTTTTCACCGTCGCCGTCGGCAAGGCGCAATGGCTGCCGCAGACGCGGGATGTCCTGGTCACCTACGGATACGTGTCGTATGTCAACGGCGTTCATCCCAGCGCCTATTCACCGAAGGCAACCCTGGCTCGCCTCATCGAATACACGCACGATCCCATTCCCCAAACGGTGTTCGATCTGACCGTTTTTGATCCTGCCAACACAAGCACCAACTACCAGGGCTACCTCGTGTATCGCGCCCGCCGGATTCCCGATCTCTACGCCCATCCAGCCGCACCGGTGGCCGACCTCATCGTCACCGAGGAGAACCAACTGCCGCGTCTGGAATTCACGGCCGACCCCAGCCGGAGCTATTTGATCCAGGCTTCCACCGATTTCAAGACGTGGACCACGCTGGGAGCGCCTGTGCCGGACGAAGAGGCCGGCAGTTACTACTTTTTCGACATGAACGCCAGTTCCTTCGCCGCCCGCTACTACCGCGTCGTCACCCAGTAGATCAGCGACTGGCGCGCCACGATTCCTCGGGCGCAACTTTCGCGGAACGCCGCGGTTTGCGCCGGGAACCCCCCGGGGGCTGACGCAGGCCGGCGCGGATTCTTGCTGCGATTCAGGAAGCGAAGGCGTATAAGGCCAGGCGATGCAACCAGTTCAACCGGGATTCCGTTTGTGGGTTCGTGTCGCCGTCGCCCTCGGCGTCGTGGCCGTCAGCCTGGTGCTGGGCCCATTCACCGGCCGCGCCCAGACCACCACGAACACCGCTTCCACCGAGAACCTGAAAGCGCAGCTCCGGAGCCGGCTGGCGGCCGCGCAGGCGGAATGCGACCGTGTCGGCGCCGCGGGGATCGCCACCAACCTGCCCGTCGGCGCCACGCCTGGCGAAGCCTTGGAGTATCAATACGCGCTCCAGTCGTCGGTCCGGATTTACCAGCGGCACCTGGATGAACTGGCCGCACTCGCCGCCGCGCGCCAGAAACAGCAGGACCTTGAGCAAACCATCAAATCCTGGACCGGTTTCGCGGAGCCGCCGCCGTATTCGATCCTCCTGGTGGATGAATTGCGCGGCACCATCCAGTCACTCACCGACAACATCACGTCCACGGAAACAGCGCTGACGATTCTCCAGAGACTCGCCAGCGACGCGCAGACGGATATCCAAAATTCTGACGGCCGGCTGCGGCGGTTGGATGAAGAACTGGAATCGGCCAGCGAGCGCACGGACCTGGTGCGTCTGACCTGGCAGCGGACGCTGGAGCAGGCCAAGAATCGCCGGGCGGCTGCCGAAGCCGCCTTCACCGAGACGCAGCAAAATCGCTCGAAAATCGAGCTGGCCATCGCCCGCCAGCGTCTGGCGTTTGTGCAGCGCCAGCTCGCCGTCGCCGCCCAGCAGGTCCGGTTCCCGCAGGCGGACCTGGACAAAGTCATGGCGGACCTTGACGTCAGCAGCCGGCAGACGAGTGTGCAGTATCAGGGCGCTGTCACCGACGGCGCAACCCGGGAGGCGCAACTGACGACGGCGCGCGAGGAACTTCGCCGCGCCCTTGCCGCCAACGCCAGCTCCGCCACCAACGCCCCTGGCGCTGATGCCGAGGTGAAGCGGCTTCAGGAACTGGTGCTGGTGCGCGGCGCCCAGGCGGAAACGAGCGCCTTGTGCGTCCAGGTGCTGGGCGAGCAGGCGGATTTTCTTTCGGCTGAGCGCAGCCTGTGGCAGATGCGGTTTGCCGTGTTCCACACGGACGACCTGGCGAAATTGCAGGAGGCCTACCGGCGGCTCGACCGCTTGAGCAGTCTGGTGCAGATGGGCCGGGCGTTCTTCGCCCAGCAGGTCGAGCTGGCCGCCCAGCAGATTGCTGACCAGCAAAACCGGATGCGCCAGCGAACGGGCGCGCCGCCGGGGGATTCCGGTTTGTCCCAAGAATTGATGGCGACGCATCAGCAGCGGGAAGAGTTGTTCCAGCGGGCGCTGCGCCGGCTCGACAGCATGGATCAAATCATCCGCCGCTGGAAAGAATCCCTGGACCAGGACCGGGAGGCGTTGCCGTTCACCGGGCGGTTGCGTGATTTGTTCACGCAGTTTTCCACCTTCGCCTCCAAATTCTGGCGGTTCGAGCTGTATGTCGCCGAGGACACCGTCACCGTGGACGGCCAGCCGATCACCGGTCGGCGCAGCGTCACCGTCGGCAAGGTCATCATGGCCGTGCTCATCCTGGTGGCGGGCTATCTGCTGGCCCGGACGGCGTCCCGCGCGGTGGAGCGGTTGGTGGTGAAGCGGCTGAAAGCGGAGCCCAACCAGGCCAGCCTGATCAGCCGCTGGGTGATGGTGGTGCTGTTGCTGTGCTTGATCATCTTCAGCCTGGTGTCGGTCAAAATCCCCCTCACGGTGTTCGCCTTTGCCGGCGGCGCGCTGGCCATCGGCGTCGGCTTCGGCACCCAGAACCTGCTCAAGAACTTCATCAGCGGCATCATCATTCTCTTCGAGCGGCCGTTCCGCGTCGGTGACGTGCTGGACGTGGGCGGCCGGCGCGGCACCGTGACCGGCATTGGCATCCGCTCCAGCGTCCTGTTGCTGTGGGACGGCACCGAGACGCTCATCCCGAACAGCGAGTTGTTGGAGAACAACCTGACCAACTGGACCTACTCGAACCGCTCCGTGCGCTTCACCGTGGCCGTCGGCGTGGCCTATGGATCGGACACCCGGCGCGTGGCGCAACTGCTGGCCGAGGTGGCCGGCCGCCACGGCCAGGTGGAGGCGGACCCGAAGCCGCAGATTTTCTTCGTGGACTTCGGTGCCAGCACGCTCAATTTCGAACTGCGCTGCTGGGTGGACGTGCTGAAGCACAATGCCGCGCAAATCGGCAGTGACCTCCGCCACATGATCGCCGGCGCGTTCGCCGAAAACGGCATCGTCATCGCCTTCCCGCAGCAGGACGTGCATCTCGACGCCGCGCGGCCGCTGCCGGTGCAGGTGGTGTCGCCGACCGGCGCGACCCCGCCCGCGGAACCGTCTGCGCGCCCGCCGGCGGTTTGAGTAAACGCGGCTTGGAGCGGCAGGCATTCCAGCCGGAGTGCGCCGGCGGTTCGTCCCGCTTCGTTCCCGCCGTCGCCGCTATGGCAATGAACAATAACATTGGGACAAATGGGCGATAAAAAGGAAAGGGGCGGTGGCGGAGGCGAGTCTCAAGGTTGGCGCACAGGTGTTCGATGGGGTTGAGGTCGGGGGAGCAAGCCGGCAGAAACCACAGCCGACCACCTGCTTGCCCGACCAGTCTGGCCGTCGTGGGGGATTGAGGGAACCGGGCATTGTCCCGCACGATTACGCTGCCCGGCGGCAGGGCCGGCAAAAGCACCTGCGCCCAACAGGCGTCCACCACCTGGGTATTGCCACCACCTTGACATACCCGCGGCGCGACCAGCCTGCCGTTTGAGCAGCCGAAATGAGGCTGGTGCGCACGAGCGGGTCGTCGGGATTGACGCCGGGCTCAGTCTGTTCAGTATATTACAGCGGCGTTTATATTATGACCAAGTCAGTCTTGCTTCGTCTCGGTTTTGTGGTGGTGGTGGTTGTCTTAGTATTAACAGAACCGGAAAGTCGTCCGGCCGCTATGGGGTGTTCACCCCATCTGCCCCTGAAAATCATCAGCGCCGACGCGATTTCGAGCCGATGACTTGATGTGGCACCGGGCGAGCCAGTCCCGGCACGAATACCGGGTGGGAACCCGGGAAAACCCAAGTTGAGAGACCACTGCGCGGCTGGGCGACTCGCTTTTTCTGCCCGCCGGCCGTAAGTTCCATGCAACCTAACGATAAGTGCCGCCATGAAGATGCGACCGCCGATCAAAAGGGAGCTTGCGGGATTGCTTTGCGTGCTCGTCAGCATTGTTCTCACGGGATGCGTCAGTCAAGAAACCGCCGCCCGCAGTCCGAAAGGCAGGTTGCTTCAAGACGCCGAGGCGTATGTGGCTGGATTGAAGCAGCAGGATGAGTTGCCGGGCTACACCCGCGCCGAGCACGGCCGCATGATCGCCTCGGCGGCATGGGGCGGCGGCGGCGTATCGTATCCGGCGTCGGTGACGGTGCGGGCGTGGAAGCAGGGGGATGACTCCACCTATTGCTATGAGCTGGTGCAGGAGACGCCGGAATCACCCTGGCAATTGGTGAAGGCCGCCCGTCTGGACAAGCACGACAAGGAAGTCCCACTGTTGCTTCCGAAATGACACCGCAACGACGGAATGAACTGCGGCGGCGGCCTGTCGTCATCGTTTCCGCGTAAACGCCTTGCCGCGTTTGGCGGTTTTGCCAGCGGACGCGCTGGGCCTCACGCCGGCGGCTGGCCGTGGCGCTTGCCGAGCTTGACGAACCGGTCCGGCGACACGCCATAGACCCGCTTGAAGGCGCGCGAGAAGTGGTAGGGATCGGCGAAGTTGAGTTCGGCGGACACCTCCTTGACCATCAGCCCGCCATCCAGGAGCAGCCCGGCGGCGCGGTTCATCTTCAACCGGAGCAGGAATTGGTAGGGGCTGCGATGGTCAAACCGCTGAAACAGCCGGCAAAGGTAGGCGGCGTTGACGTGACAGGCGCGGGCGATTTCCTCCACGGTCTTGAGGCGCGGGTAATGTTCCTCGATGTGGCGGCGCACGCGCTCGTAAGTGGGCAGCGCCCGCGACTCGGCGGCGCCGAAATCCATCGCGCGCTCGGACACTTTGAGAATGATCAGCGCGACCAGCGTGGCGCAGATGCGGCCAGTGAACCGGTTTTCAGCCTCGCCATTGCGCTGGAGGCTTTCGAACAACTCGATCAGCTCGCTGGGCGCGGACACCTGCACGGCGTCCCAGCGTCCCAGCGGGCTGGCGGCCAGCAGCCGGTTCGCTTCGCGGCCGACGAAGTCCACGTAGTATTTGAGCATCGGGCTTTGTGCCGAGGTGCGAATGGCGTGCGACACGCCGGGCCGGTAGGCGAAGGCCACGCCGGGACGCAACCGGAACGCGCGTCCGCCGAGCCGGAGTTCGCCCTCGCCCTGGGCGACATATTCGATCGCACAGTAGGGAAAGCGGGTCCGCTCGATGACGTAATCCGGCTGGCAGCGTTCGACCCCGCCGCAAACGACCTCCAGGCCGGGGACGGAACGCGGGGTCAAATTCAGAAAGTAACGGCGGGCCTCCGAGACGCGGGTCGAGAGGAAGGCCGGCCGGTCCGCCGGGCCGGCCGGAGTCGCATTTTCCGCCGCGTTCACGCGCATTTGCCTCTCATTTCCACCCGGCGGACGCCGCGCCGGAGCGGGGTTGGCGGAGGCTCGCCCAAAGCCTGCCGCCGAGTCAAGAACGGACATCCATGCGTCAATAAAAGCCATTCCGCCGTGGCGTTGGGCCGGGTAACGTTCTTCCATCTGATGGTTGGGCAGCTTGGAATGAAATCAGCAACAACACCGATTATGCAAACCAAACGACTCGTTGAGAAGGATGCGCCGCTGAAGAAGGATGATTTGATCGTCATCACCGGTGCGGGCGGCTTCATCGCCGGCAACCTGGCGAAATACTTTTTGAAGCAGGGCTTCACGCGCATTCGCGCGGTGGACAAAAAGCCGCTCTACGAATGGTATCTCCGCAGCCCCGGCGTGGAATCGCTCTGCCTGGATGTAAGCCAGGAGAAGAACTGCCGCCGCGTCTGCGAGGGCGCCGTGGAAGTCTATAACCTCGCCGCCGACATGGGCGGCATGGGCTTCATCGAGCGGTTCCGCATCGAATGCCTGCGCAGCATCCTCATCAACACGCACATGATCGAGGCGGCCTGCCGCGCCGGCGCGCGGCGCTACTTTTTCTCCAGTTCCGCCTGCGCCTACAATACCACCCTGCAGCAGGATCCGAACGTCCGTGCGCTCAAGGAATCCGACGCCTATCCTGCGATGGCCGAACGCGGCTACGGGTGGGAGAAGCTCATGAGCGAGATGTTCTGCCAGGAATACTGGGCCGAGCGCGGCATGAAGACGTTTATCGCCCGCTTTCACAACGTCTATGGCCCGCACGGCACCTGGGACGGCGGCCGCGAAAAGGCGCCGGCCGCGCTCTGCCGCAAGGTCATTGCCGCGCTCGACGCGGGGCAGAAGGAGATCATGGTCTGGGGCGACGGCACGGCCACCCGCAGCTTCATGTTCATTGACGACTGCGTGAAGGGCATTGACATGATCACGCACTGCGACGAACTGATTGCCACACCGATCAACCTCGGTTCCAGCGAGCTGGTCTCGGTCAACGAACTGCTGAGCAAGATCGAGAAGATCGCCGGCACGAAACTGAAACGGAACTACGATCTCACTGCGCCGCGCGGCGTGGCCGGCCGTAACAGCGACAACACCTTCATCAAACAGATCCTCGGCTGGGAGCCGAACACGCCGTTGGACCAGGGCCTGGCCGCCACCTACAAGTGGATCAAGGAGCAATACGAGAAACGCAAGCAGGGCAAGCGCGTGGTGGAGTAACGCGCCCACCATTTGCCATGCACAGGAACACGGCGTCGCCGATTGCCAAGGTGATCGGCCGCATTCCCTACCGGCTCGCGCTGGCGGGCGGCTGGATTGACCAGCCGTTTGTCTCCCGGCTGAATCCGAAGCCGCCCGGCGCGATGGTCGTCGTCGCGGTCGAGCCGGCATTTTGGTTCATGGAACGCGCCGGCATCGCCACCGGCACGCGCGCCGTGGCCGCGAAGTTATGGCGCAACCGCCTGCCGCCTGGCGATCCCGCGAAGCTCGTTCGCGAACTCTACGACGCCGAAAACCGGGGCCGGACCGAGCCGAGCGGTTCACAGGACATGATCGGGTTGATTTACCCTGGCGTCAGCCGGCTGGATTACGACTTTGCGGCGAACGGCGGCGTGTTCCCCGCGCACATTGAGTCACTCACCTCGCCGCGCGTCGCCCGCTGGCTGGAAAAGGTGATTCATATTTTGCCGGTGGCGCCGCGGCCTGAGGGCTACAATCCGCTCGGCAAAAGGAATCTCGATCCCAGGTGGATTGCGCGTCTCGGCCAGTCCGGCCACGACTGCTTCGACGCCATCCGCCGGCGCGACGTCGCTGCGCTGGGTGCCTCGATGAATACGTGCATGACATGCTGGGAAACGCTCCTGCCGCACGTCGTCCGTCACCCGACGATCACCACCGATCTCGCCGGCATCCTGCGAGCTTACCAAGCCCAATATCCCGGCGCCATGTATTCGGGTTGCGGCGGCGGCTACCTGTTCGTTGCCTCGGAGCCGCCCGTGCCCGGCGCGTTTCGCATCACCGTGCGCCTCGCCTCATGAACCCGCCGCAAGTCATCGTCACCGGTGCGTTCGACGATCTCCGCTCGCGCCATCTGCGTTTCCTTGAAGAAGCGGCGAAGCTGGGCGAATTGACAGTGGCGCTTTGGCCCGATGAATTGCTCCAGAAACTCACCGGCCGGCCGCCGAAGTTCCCGCTGGCCGAGCGCCGGTATTTCCTCGCGGCGGTCCGCTACGTCAACCGGGTGCTGCCGGTCAAGGCCGACCTGGACCCTGACGCGCTGCCGTTGGACGATGAATGCCGGGCGGACGTGTGGGTGGATGGCGAGTGTCGCGGAAATGCCGCGCGCGAGGCGTTTTGCCGGCAACACCGGATCGAGTATCGCATCCTGCCCGCCGCGCAGATGGCCGGTATTCCGGAGCCGGAACCGACGCCTTCGGAACCGGGCCGGCCGAAGGTCATCGTCACCGGCTGCTACGACTGGTTCCACTCCGGGCACGTGCGGTTTTTCGAGGAAGTCAGCCGCTACGGCGACCTTTACGTCGTCGTCGGGCACGACGCGAACATCCGTCTGCTCAAGGGCGAGGGACATCCGTTGGTGCCGGAGGCGGAACGGCGCTATGTCGTCGGCTCGATCCGTTATGTGAAGCAGGCGTTGATTTCGAGCGGCGAGGGCTGGATGGACGCCGCGCCGGAAATCGCCCGGCTGCGGCCCGACATTTACGCGGTGAACGAGGACGGCGACCGGCCGGAGAAACGCGCCTTCTGCGAGGAGCACGGCCTGCAATACCTCGTGCTCCAGCGCACGCCGGCGCCGGGATTGCCCCGGCGCACGAGCACGAACTTGCGCGGCTTTTGAGCGCCCGCGAGCGCTTGCGTCCCCACCGGTTTATGGCGCCGGCGCTGGCCAGACCCAATCGCCAGGGCTGGACCAGCCGCCACGGCTGGAATCCATCTGTGAACTTTTCCCGACCGCTCTTTTGGCAATCATCCCGCCGTCGTCCTTGCCGTCCCAACCAACAGAATAAAGGACGAACCGGCCGTCGTCGGTTCGCCGATACTTCAGCGGCTCGCCGGTGAAGAGGTCGTGCGGCAGTTTCCCGACGAACCGCGGTGTCAGTTCGGCCAGCGAATCGGGGTAACGCCCGTTCGCCAGCCGAAAACGCTCCAGTCCGCAGGCGAGAACCGCTTCGTCCACCATCGTCTGGGTGAAGGCGAATTTCTGATGGGCTGGTGGAATTGCAGGGATAAGCATCGCCGACATGACGCGGTGGCCGAACAGCAACGAGATTCCGCCCCGGAGCGTTTGTTCGATCGCCTCTTCGTTCTGCTGGAGCTGTTCCGGATTTACGCGTCTGGCGCCGAGGTCAACGCCCTGCCGGACGAAGGCATCAAAGCAACGGTTGTAATTGACCTGTTCAAGGTAAAACCATCCACGGGGCATGAAGAGAGCGATCACGGCTGCCTCGTTGTAGGCTGCCTGGTCCTCTCCCACGAAATAATCGAGCTGCCTGGGATTCTGGCGGGCATAGGCAATGACACTGTTTCCTGCAGCCTGTTCTCCGCGCATGGCCGTGGCATCGTCCGCCAGGAAATCTAATCCTGCCAACTGTTGCTGAAGCGTTGCCACTTGCGCGTCCGTCCATTGGTGGTCGGCGAGGCCTTCCCACACGGGCTGCAGTGCCAGTTGAATCATCGCGCAGCGCACCAGATGGGAAATCAGGAACGGTTCGTTGCGCACTGTGCTCGCGAGGTAAAGGGCAAGGTCCAAGTCAGCCAGCGCCACGTCCGGCTGGCCCAAGGTCAGTTCGGCCGAGGCCCGCAGCGCCAAAACCCGGCCGGATTTCTTGATGACTGCCAGGTGTGGCAGCAGGATGCCGGCGCAATTCTCCGCATCGTAACAGAGGTTGAATCGTGAATAAGGTCGCCGGCTGGCGGTGCGGAACTCATCAAGGACCGGTGCGTATTCCTTCAACTTAGCCAGAACCGCGGCGGCGGCGGCGAGTTGGTTGGTTTCCACGGGCGCTTCGGTAGTAGCTGGTTGGGCGTGTGCCGTCCGGTGCTTTTCCTTGAGCGATGCCTCGGCGATCGCCGCCTGCCAGGCCGGCCAGTCGGTGCGCTTGCCTTCGCGCCAATTGCCGGTTGGCTCACGCACGGAAGACAGGTCGTTGCCAAATTGTTCGGCTCGTTGGGTGGCGTTCGTGTCGCGCCACGTCTGCGTGCCGGGCAGAAAATCGACCAGCGGCGCCAGGAACGGCGTCATGGCGAAATTTTGATCGTCCGGCACCGGCGGCGGCACCACGGCCTTGAGCTGGTAAACCTCGCCGCGCTCCGTCATCTGCTGCGCATAGACGCCCCACGCGTGTTTGCCGCGCAGATCCTCTTCGAGGTAAAACAAGGCGATCAACGTGACCAGGGCAACGACAATGCCTAAAAGAACCCGCAGCAAGCGATGGAGCGAGGCCCACCGGCTGGGCGCCGGTGCAGGCGTGGGGCCGACCGGAGGTCTGGAATCGAAGGATGTGTTCATGATTTCAAGTGGTTGGGGGGTTGACTCACGCGGGGAACGGCTCCGATGCGGCCGGCCGATACATGGTTTCGCCGGGTTTCGCCGGCAGTTTGCGCGACTCGCGCCGCGGTGAAAGCGACTTGTTCCGGGGCGTTGGCGTTGCTCCGGACGGGCCGACGGTGCCAAGCAGTTCCGCCAGTTCGCGCCGCTGCTCGGCGAGGGCGGATTGCACCTCCGGCGGGAGTGGCGTGGCGGCGGTGCGAGCGCGGGCCGGTTCGCTTAGGTAGAGGAAATGGACGGCCAGCATCAGAACCCACAGCGCGGCCGTGCCGGCGTAAAACTGCGGATTCGGCCACAGCCAGGCGTGCCACCAAGATTCGGCCGGTCGTTCGCGGCCGGCGCGCGTCATGTTATTTCGCGCAGCGGCGCGGACGAGCGCCTCGGTGTTTCGCCACAGCTCCGGGGCGGCCTGGCCCCGGCGGAGCGCGGTGGTCAGGCGGGCGGAGAACTGTTGTTCCGCCGCCATCCGCCGGGCGCAGGCGGGACACGCCGCCAGGTGTTGCTGGATTTCGAGGCTGGTCTTCGCGTCGAGTTCCGAATCCAGATACGGCCCGACCAAGGATTGGAGTTCACTGCATTTCATGTTGACCTCGCAAGTTGGGAAAATCGGTTTGCGGCCGGCACGCCAGCGCGAGCCGCATTTTGTGTCGGGCGCGCGACAAATTGCCCATCACGCTGCCCAGCGGCATGTCGAGTGACTCCGCGATTTCGCGGTAGCGCAAGTCGCCCAACGCCCGCAGGAGCAGCACCGCGCGCTCGGCGTCGGTGAGCGTTTTGAGCGCGGCGGCCAGATTTTCGTCGAGCACCTCGGCCAGCATCTCCGGCGCCGCCGGTGGATCGCGGTGTTCGCCGGGCGCAGCCTCGCCGGTCAGCGCTTCCAGCTCATCCGGTTCGAGCTGGAACTCGTGCCGCGCCACGCGGGCGTGTTTGCGGTTCAGGGCGAAGACTTCATTCGTGAGAATGCGGAACATCCACGCCCGGAAGCTGGCGTCCTCGTGATAGCGGTCGAATGCCGCGAACGCGCGGAGCACCGCGTTTTGGAGGGCGTCCGGCGCCTCCTGCGGCTCCCAGATCAACCGCCGGCAGTAGCGCTCCAGATCGCCCTCGATGGGCTGGAGCAGCGCCAGGAACCGGTCGGCGGCGGATGGAATGGCTTCGCGCATGGCCTTTGTCTGGTTAGAGAAAGCCGGTGACGGATCGTTTTATTACAAAGAAAGGCTCGGTTCGCGAGCATTCGCGTCCAAATGCAAGCCGGAAGCAAACCCTGCTTGACTCAATCCGACCGCCGTCGGATAAAACGTTTGTGACCAGCATTGAAAAGGACAAAGCATGAATCCCGCGACGACTCCCAGTTCTGAACCCCTGTCTCAACCGCAATCCCGTCCGCACCCGGCGGCCAGCCCGCTCAACCGGCGGCGCTTTTTGAAGGCCGCGGCCCAGGTTGGTGCCTTGCTGGCCATGCCGCAGATTGTCTCCGCCAAGGTGCTGGGCATGGACGGCGGCGTGGCGGCGAGCGAGCGGATCGTGCTCGGCGGCATCGGCATCGGCAACCGCGGTTCCTACGATCTGGGCTGCTTCCTGCAGGAACCGGACGTTCAGTTCGTGGCGGTGTGCGACGTGAAGGAAGCGCGGCGCCAGGCCGTCAAGAAGCGGGCCGATGACAAATACGGCAACCACGATTGCGCCACCTATCGCGACCTCCGCGAGCTGCTGGCCCGCGACGACATTGACGCGGTGTTGATCGCCACCGGGCCGAACTGGCATTTCGCGGCCGCGACCCTCGCGGCCAACGCGGGCAAGGACATGTATTGCGAAAAACCCTGCACCAAGAACATCGCCCAAAGCCTCGCGCTGGCGGCGACCATGCGCCGGACCGGCCGCGTGTTCCAGGCCGGCACGCAACGGCGCAGTCTGCCCAATTTCGCCTTCGCCGTGCATCTGGCCCAGACCGGCCGGCTCGGTCCGCTCCGGACGCTTTACGCGCAACCCGCCGGCCTCAAAGCCATCATGAGCGGCTGGCTGCCGCCCGAACCCGAACCGCCCAAGGAGGAAGTGGACTGGGATCTTTACCTTGGCCCGGCGGCGTGGCGGCCGTTCAACAAGCGGGAGCTGGACGGATTTAACTTCGAGAAAGGCGGTGGTTTCATGGGCGCCTTTGGCGGCGGCGGCTGCCTGGAATGGGGTTCGCATTGCGTGGACCTCTGCCAGTGGGCCAACCAGACCGACAACACGGCGCCGATCGAATACGAACCGACGGGCAACCAGTTGCACGCCCGTTACGCCAACGGTGTGAAGCTGGTCCTGCGCGACGATCACTGGCTCCCGCTCGGCTCGTGCCCGGTGCGATTCGAGGGCGACACCGGCTGGGTGGAGACCGCCGACAACGGCGACATTGCCGCTAGTTCGAATGACCTGCTCGTCGGTCGCGGGCCGAAGATCGGCGGTTACCCGGCGGACTTCCACATCCGCAACTTTCTTGACTGCGTGAAGACCCGCGCCCAGCCCCGCGCGAACGCGGACGTCGCCTGCTGGTCGCACATCACCTGCCACGCGGCGAACATCGCGCTGTTCCTCAACCGGAAGGTCACGTTCGATCCCAAGACCTGCATGTTCATCGGCGACGAACAGGCCAACCGCCTGCGTTCCGAGGCGCTGCGCGAACCCTGGCGGGCCTGATCCACCGGCACTGAAACCTTCCGACGAAAACAATTCTATGACGCACACCATGCAACGTTTGACCCGGCGCGGGCTGGCCCTCGCCATGCTGGTTTCCACGCTGGCCGCAGCTCCGATTCACCTCGCCGCGGCGGACGCCGCGGACGCTGCCGCGAAACAGCGCGATCTCATCAAGGTGCTCCAGTCCGACGCGCCCAAGGCGCAGAAGGCGATCACCTGCAAGGAACTCGCCATTTACGGCACGCCGGACGCCGTCCCGGCGCTCGCGCCGCTGCTCGAAGACCCGGAACTCGCCTCGTGGGCACGGATCGCACTCGAAGCGATTCCCGATCCCGCTGCGGACGACGCGCTGCACGCCGCGCTGGGCAAGGTGCAAGGCCGGCTGTTGGTCGGCGTGATCAACTCCATCGGCGTCCGCCGCGATGCCAACGCCGTTGGCGCCTTGACCGAACGGCTCAAGGATGGCGACGCGGACGTGGCTTCCGCCGCGGCCGAGGCGCTCGGGCACATCGGTGGCGACGCGGCGACAACGGCCCTGAGGCAATCGCTCGCGGATGCGCCGGCCGGCGTGCGCGGCTCCGTGGCGCAGGGTTGCATCTTCTGCGCGGAACAAGAGCTGGCGGCGGGCCGGAACGCCGAGGCGGCGCAGCTTTACGACGCCGTCCGTCAGGCGGACGTGCCGAAGGAACGGCTGCTGGAGGCCATCCGCGGCGCGATCCTGGCGCGGCAATCGGCCGGCATTCCGTTACTCCTCGAACAACTGCGTTCGCCGGACAAGGCGCGCTTCGGCATCGGCCTGCGTGTTGCCCGCGAATTGCCCGGCGTGGACGTGACCAAGGCGCTGGCCGCCGAGTTGGAGCAAGCGCCGACAGCCCGGCAGCCGTTGGTGTTGCTGGCCTTGGCGGACCGCAACGACGCCGCGGTCATGCCGGTGCTGCACAAGGCGATTGAAAGCGGCGCAAAACCGTTGCGCTTGGCCGCCCTCGACGTCCTCCAACGCGCCGGCACGGTCGAATGCATCCCCGTCCTGCTGCAAGCCGCCGCTGATGCCGACGCGGACGTGGCGCAATCCGGGAAACTCGCCCTGCTCAAGCTGGAAGGGCCGGACGCCAACGCCGCCCTGCTTGCCCGCCTGCCGCAGGCGACCGGCAAGGCGCGCCTGGCGCTGATCCAACTGGCCGGCGAACGCCACATCACCGAGGCGCTGCCCGCCATCGTGGCCGCCGCGGGCGACGCCGACGCCGGCGTGCGTGCCGCTGCGGTCACCAGTCTCGGCGCCATCGGCGAGGCGCCTCAAGCCGCCGCCCTCGTGAGCCTGCTCGAAAAGGCCGCCACGTCGCCCGAACGCGATGGTTTGGAAAAGGCGCTGCTGGCGTTGAGCGCCCGTTGTGGGGCAGCCTGCGCGCCAGACCTGCTGCCACTGGCGAAAAGCAGTGACGTCGCTTTGCGGCTCATCGCGCTCCAGGCGCTCGCCGCCGCCGGCGGGCCGGATGCGCTGGCTGCCGTGGCCGCCGCGGTCAACGATACGGATGACAGCGTCGCCGATGAAGCCGTCCGGACGCTCTCGACCTGGCCGGGCAACTGGCCGGAAGACGCCGGTGTGGCGGACCCGTTGCTGGCGCTGGCCAAGTCCGGCAAAAAAGCCTCGTATCAAGTGCTCGGCCTGCGTGGTTACCTCCAGTTCGTTCAAGGCGACAGGCAACTCAAGGACGACGAGCGCGTCGCCCGCGTCAAAGACCTGCTTCCCTTCATCAAGCGGCCGGAGGAAAAGCGCGTGGCGATTGCCACCCTCAGCGGCATTCCCTCGACCGGTGTGCTGGACGTGTTGGTGGCCCTGGCCTCGGACCCGGCGGTCACGGAGGACGCGTGTTCAGCGATTGTCAATCTCACCGCCGGCGAGTTGCGCAACACGGCGAAGGAGCAGTGTCGAACGGCGCTGCAGACCGTGCTGGAAAAGACCCGGAACGACGCGACGAAGCAGCGGGCCGCCGGGGCACTGAAGAAACTCGATTAGCCTGCGGCCAGCGTCGGAAGAGCCACGCAAAAGAAAACGGGACAGAAATCACGGTTGACGCGTGGCGGGTGTATCCTTAGTGTGTCCGTCCCGTTGCGCGGGGGCGTAGCTCAATTGGTTAGAGCGCTGCCCTGTCACGGCAGAGGTTACGGGTTCGAGCCCCGCCGCTCCCGCCATATTTTGTTCGGGGTCAACGCGTTCTTCCTTTCCACATCATCAAGAGACGTGATTTATTTCGTGTCGCTCAGCGAGGGCGGCAGCTCTGCCGGCGACGAACCCCATTGCTTGTTCGGTTCCGGGCCCATGACAAATTCGAGCGTGCCGCCGGCGACGATTTCCTGGTGCCGCAGCCAGGCGCGTTGCAGCGGCTGGCCGTTGAGTTTCGCCGACTGGATGTAGAGGTTTTGCGGTGAGTTATTGTGGGCGATGACGGTGAAGGTGCGGCCGGGATAATAGCGCGGATCCAACCGCAGCGTCACGCGGTCGAACAGCGGGCTGCCGATAATGTAAACGCCGTCCACCGGGCACACGGGATGAAAGCCGATCGCACTGAGCAGATACCAGGCGGACATCTGCCCCACGTCCTCGTTACCACAAAGCCCCTTCACGCCGGTGCCGTAGGCATGATCCATGATGAAGCGCGCCCATTTCTGCGTCAGCCACGGCTCACCGGCGTAGGTGAATAGATAGGCGACGTGGTGAACCGGTTCGTTGGCGTGGTTGTAGTATTCGTTCCACCTGAAGCTCGGCGGCGTCTTGTCAAAGAACTCGGTCAGGTAACGGAGGAAATAATCTTTGCCCATGAGGTGGATCAAGCCGGCCACGTCGTGCGGCACGAACCAGCCCTGCTGGTAGGGATTGCTCTCCACACAGCCCTGGCCCTCGACGGTGGCGCCCTGCCACGGCAGCCATGATCCGTCGCGCCGCCGGGCGCGCATGTTGCCGACAGAGGGATCGTAAATGTTGCGGTAGTTCAAGGATCGCTGGAGCAGAAGGTGGGCGTCGTTGGTTTTGCCGAGGGCCTCCGCGAACCGGCCGGCGCAGTAGTCGAAGTAGGCGTTCTCCAGCGTGCAGGAAAGGCTGCCCGGCACGAAGCCGAGTTGCGCGTAATCCTCACAACCGTTGCGATTGCTCTTCGGTCCCATGACGGTCTGACGGCAGAGCGCGTAGGCCTTTTCCGCGTCGTAGCCGCGGATGCCCTTCAGGTAGGCGTCAGTAAACACGGACACCGCGGGATCGCCCACCATGCAGCCGGACTCGGCACCGAGAATTTCCCAGCGGGCGAGGTAGCCGTTGCCGCTCAATTCGGCCTGCTGCATGAGCGAATTGACCGTGTCGTTGACGACGTCCGGCCGGATGATCGTCAGCAGCGGATACTGGCTGCGGAAGACGTCCCAGCCGCTGAAGATCGTGCGATACGTGAAGTTGGTCGTGGAATGAACCTTCCCGTCGGCGCCGGTGTAAAGGCCGTTCACGTCGGAAAAGGCGCGTGGATCAATCATCGAATGATACAGCGCCGTAGCGAACGCCTCCTTTTGCGCGTCGCTGCCGCCTTCGACCGCCACGCCACCCAGCGCCTGCGCCCACAGGTCGCGCGCCCGTTCGCGGACGCCGTCGAAATTCCAGTCCGGAATGTCGTGCTGGAGATTCGCCCGCGCGCCGGCGACGCTGACGAAGGAAATGCCGGCCTTGAGCAAAACCTGTTCGCTGTTGGTGGTGGCAAATTCACTGAAGAAGCCGAGATGCGGACCTTCCATTTCCCGATAGCTGTGGAGCACCTTCGCCGCCGCCACCACGTCACGGTAGCGCCGGCTTTCGATGTCCTCGCGCTTGCGCCGCCAGTCGCTCGGAATGTCCGCGGACCACTCGCCGAACTGCCGCAGCGGCCGGCTGAATTGGGCGTAGAAATAGACGGTGTAGTTCGCCTTGCCGTCGCCGTCGCCCCAACCACCGCCGGACGGCGGGCATTTCATCCAGCCCTCGATCGTGTGATCGTCCATCACGCGGACGAACTGCCGCGTCGAGGTTCCGCCCACGCGCCGTGCAAGGTCAATCTGGATGCGTGACTGCGCCGATTCTGGAAACGTGAACCGCAAGATGCCGGCCCGCGGCGCCGCCGTCATCTCGGCCCGGATATGGTAATCGTCGAGCGTGACCGCGTAATAACCCGCCTTGGCCACCTCGGTGTCGTGCTGGAAGCGCGAGCGGTAACCGTCCTCCGCGCCCTTGTCGCCGCGCTCGGTCTTCAATTTGCCGGTGGTCGGCATGACAAGGAAATTCCCCAGGTCACCATACCAGCCGACGCCGCTCATGTGCGTGAAACTGAATCCCTCGATGGACTGGTGATTCCACGAGTAGCCCGACCCGTTGTCGCCGCCGGTGATGGTGTCCGGGCTGAGTTGCACCAGCCCGAACGGCGTCGCCGCGCCGGGGAAGGTCTTGCCCTCGCCGTATGCCGCACTGGTGCTGGCCCCGATCATGGGATTGATGAAGTCCACCAGCGGCCGGGTTTCGCCGCCGGCCATCGCGACGGCGCCGAGCGCGGCCGCGGCCCACACTGTCAGCCGAATCACAAAACGCATTGCGCGCGCATTATCGCGACCGGTCAAGGCGGGGCAAGCTTCGCTTCGGTCGGCACGCGCCGTGGTCGGGGCAACGAATCCAGTTGCGGCCAACTCCCGACTTGCGAAACCGGCAGATTTGATGGATGAGTAACACACCCAATTCAACTGCCAACAACGGAGGACTGCTCATGTGCATCAATGCCTCAAATTTCCGGGCGGGTCGCCCATTTGTCGTGGTTGTAACCCTGTTGCTTCTCGGTGTCGGGCTGGCGGGCGCGGCGCCCATTTTTCGGAACAGCGCGACACTTGCCATCACCGGCGGGGCCGGACAACTGGCGGGCGATCTGGTTTGGATCGGCAACGGCGCCGCCGCGGTTTACGCCAAGCCCGTGGACACCACGACGAGCCTGGCCTTCTACCGGATGGGACCGGACGCCCAGGTGCTCGTCGAAAAGGTTCATTCGCTGGCCCCGTGGCCGTGCTACGAACCGGCGCTCGCGTGGGACGGCGAGGCCTGTGGCGTGGCGGTCTCGGCGTTCACGCAGGCCTTGTTCCTCCGGCTCTCAGCGGTGGGCGACATCCTCGCCGGCCCGGTGCAGTTGCCGGGTCTGCCCAGCGGCGCCGCCGCCGGGCGGACAGCCGCGTTCAAGGTGCTGTGGACCGGCCAGGCCTACGCGGTGTTCGGTTTGTGGCTCGAACGCGAGTTCCCGGCGCAGGATCTGACGGCCGGCAACTTCTACACGCACCTGCGCTACTGGCTGGTGGACCGGCAGGGGCAGGTCCAGGCGCAAAAGGAATTGCGGATGCTGGCGCCGACGACCTATCCCAGCGGGGAAGGCGCGGAGAAGAACTATTATGACGTGGCGTGGACGGGTCAGGCCTTCTTCGTGGCCTACTATGGCGAAAGCCAGACCGGCCCGCCGCTCTCCGTCAATTACCGGATGTTCGACCTGGCGGGAGGTTCGGTGCGCGCCGAGAGTCCACTGTTCGCACAGCAGGTGGCCCAAGGCCCCAAAGTCGCGTGGAGCGGTCAGGTGCTGGCGGCCACGGCGCTGAAGACGATCTCGATGCCGGATCCCAATGCCGGGAATTACATGTATCTGCGCTGCTTCGCGGCGGATGGCACCCCGCGGGCGGTGGAATCCGCCTACGGCCAGAAACTGGGATTTGGACCGACTGTCTCCTGGACGGGGGATCGGTTCCTGACGGCCTACTGTGTCATGTACGACCTGGGGACGCTCGGATATACGCTCATGTTCAATGAGTTCAATGACACCGGCAAGACCCTCGGCACGGAACAGCCGCTGCGGAACGGTCAAGGGGCGGCCATGTTGGGCCGGATGGCAATGGGTGTGGACTTGCAATTGGTGGGGCAGGGGAATGTCCTCTACGGCAAGTCGCAAAACTCTGACGCCTTCGCCATTCAAACCACGCCGCTCTGGCTCACCATGAACAACGACTTTGTCGTCGCGCCCGCGTTGGAAATCGCGCGGCAGGGGGATCAGGTCGTTTTGCGCTGGCCGGCCGATGCGGCGCCGTTTCATTTGCAGCAGACCGCTGACCCGCCGGCGTCGCAGTGGGATGAAGTCCCGACGACGCCTGAGTTCGACGGGGATCGCTACACCCTGGCGCTGCCCATCGGCGAATCCCGGTTTTTCCGCCTGGCACAGTGACGCGGAGGCACTGTCTCAGGGCTTCGGCTGGCACTGAACCGCGGGCCGCAAGTGGGGTCGTAGTGTGCAATTCAGCCCCGCGCGAAACATGGTCTCCCGGTTGACAGCACGCCAGGCAGGAACTAGCTTTCGCCAGTTAAACGACCCCATGTTGGGCAGGCCACCCGGCGAGGGGCTGTCAAATGGCCGTTCCGTGCGATGCGGGACGGCTTTCTGATTTACTGGAGGCTCGACATCCGGCGCACAAACCGCTATGGATTGCGCAATGTCGGACGGTCCGCCCAACGTGATGCCTCTTTCCAAGGCCGCCGTGTTCTTCCGGCGGCTGGCCAGCTCGCTGGTGCTGTGGACGGTGGTGATGGCCGCGCTGTTTTCGCCTGATCGGCTTGTTTCGGGCTTCTTTTTTCTCCTGATCATGCTGACGCTGGCCGGCACGGGCCTGGCGGAATTCTACGGCATGGTCGAGAAGCGTGGCCTGGCCTGCTTCCGCAACCTCGGCGTCCTGGGGGGGGTGCTGCTGATGGGCGCCACGTTCGGGTTTCTTTCGACGCGGCAGGCGTCTGGATTCCTGCCGGCCGACGCCAACGACTTCGAGACGGATTTCGTCGTGCTGTTCGTGCTGGGGCTGTGCGTCCGGCAATTCCTGTCCAAGCGCAACCCGGCCGGCCTGCTGGCGATTTCCACCACGCTCTTCGGCCTGATGTATGTGCCGTGGTTGCTGAACTTCATCCAAAAGATCAATTACTACCCGCGCGCCGACGGCCGGTTCTACCTGATTTATTTCCTGGTGGTGACGAAGTTCAGCGACATGGGTGCCTACGTCGTCGGGTCGCTGATCGGCCGGCACAAAATGATTCCGCGCGTGAGTCCGGGCAAAACGTGGGAGGGCTTTGCCGGCGCGCTGGTCTTCTCCACCGGCGCCAGCCTGGCGTTCGAGATGCTGGCGCACTCGCGGCTGGTGGGCATGAACTGGCTGCACGCCACCGTGCTCGGGCTGCTGCTCGGCGCCGCGGCGGTCGTCGGCGACCTCATCGAGTCGCTGTTCAAGCGCGAGGCCGGGGTGAAGGATTCCGGGCGGTTTCTGCCCGGCATCGGCGGCATCCTGGATTTGCTGGACAGCATCCTGTTCAACGCGCCGCTGATGTATCTCTACCTCCGGCACATTTTGACGCGCTGAGCGCCGGTTGGTAGCGTGCGGTCGCGACTATGAAAAACGTGGTTCTTCTCGGCAGCACCGGTTCCATCGGCACCAGCACGACCAAGGTGGCGGCGGATTTGCCGGACCGCGTCCGGCTGGTCGGCCTGGCCGCCGGCCGGAACGCGGAGCTGCTGCTCCAGCAAACGCGCAAGTTCGAGCCGGAGATGATCTCCGTGAACGATCCGGCAAAAGCTGCCGAGCTGCAGGCGATGCTCGGAACCCGGACCCGCGTGGGCGTGGGTGACGACGGTCTGCTCAAACTCGCCACGCTGCCGGCCGCGGACATCGTGCTGATTGCGATTGTCGGCACGGCCGGGCTGGCGCCGGCGCTGGCCGCCATCCGCGCCGGCAAGGACATCGCCGTGGCCTCGAAGGAAATTCTCGTCATGGCCGGTGAGATTGTCATGCGCGAGGCCGCCGCCAACGGCGTGCGCGTGCTGGCGGTGGACAGCGAGCACTCGGCGATTTTCCAGTGCCTTGACGGCAAGCCCGCCAGCTCCGTGCGCAAACTGTGGTTGACCGCCTCCGGCGGACCGTTCCGGCAAACGCCGAAGGAGGAATTTTCCGGCATCACCGTCGCGCGCGCGCTGAAACATCCGTCGTGGGTCATGGGCCGGAAGATCACAATTGACTCGGCGACGCTGTTCAACAAGGGACTGGAAATGATCGAGGCGCGGTGGCTGTTCGGCATCGAGATGGCCCGTCTCGGCGTGGTCGTGCATCCGCAGAGCATCGTCCACTCGATGGTCGAGTTCGTGGACGGCGCGATTCTGGCGCAGCTTTCCACGCCGGACATGTGCCTGCCAATCCAATACGCGCTTACGTATCCGGACCGGGCACCAAGCGCGCGGGTGCAGACGGATTTCCCGAAAATCGGCAGCCTGACGTTCGAGGAGCCGGACGCGGAGCGCTTCCCGGCGCTGGCGCTGGCGCGGCGCGCGGGCGAGGTCGGCGGCACGCTGCCGGCGGTGTTCAACGCGGCCAACGAGGTGGCGGTCGCGGGCTTTTGCGACGGCCGGCTGAGTTTCCCTCAAATCAGCGAAACCGTGGCGCGCGTCATGGCCGCCCACCAGCCGGTGAACCAACCGTCCTTGGAACAAATTCTGGCCGCTGATCGCTGGGCGCGGGCGGCGGCGGCGTAGGCTTCGCGGACCACGGCGTTCCGTTAAGCGCAGTTCAGAAAAACATTGAAACGGCGCGCGAAGTCTTCATTCATTGGCCGGCGACGAGCCGTTGAACTGTGAAACCAACCGACCTGCGGGGCATCCTGCAATACATCCCGCGCTTCCGCGAAAAGACGTTTGTCATCAGCGTGGACGGCGCGATTGTGACCGACGAGAACTTCGCGAACATCCTGATGGATGTCGCGGTGCTGCGCTCGCTGAGCATCCGCGTGGTGCTGGTTCACGGCGCTGCGGCGCAAATCCAGCACCTCGCCGCCGAGTGCGGCGTCACGGCGTCGAACCTCGACGGTGCCGGCGTCACGGACGCCGAAACGCTGAAGCTGGCGTTGACCGCGGCCAACCGGCTGACGCACGAAATCCTGGAAGGGCTGGCGACGAACGACCTGCGCGCCGCCTGCCCGAACGCGATCGTCGCCTATCCGATGGGCATCCTGCACGGCGTGGACCAATTGTTTACCGGCAAGGTGGAACGCGTGGACACCGAGCTGCTGCAGACGCTGCTTCAGCAAGGCATCATCCCGGTCATCCCGCCGCTGGGCTTCGATGGCGAGGGCCGCACCTACCGCGTCAATTCGGACTCCGTGGCCGTGGCGCTGGCCGACGCGCTCAAGGCCGTGAAACTCATTTTCATCACGACGTGCGAGGGTCTCGCGCGACAGGGACAGTTGCTCCGCCAGGTTTTGGCCAGCGACCTGGACTTGTTGCTGGCACTGCACAAGGACGAGCTGGCGCCGGAAACGTTTTCCAAGGCGACCCACGCCGCCGCCGCCTGCCGGCTGGGTGTGCAGCGCGTCCACATCATCAACGGCCGGCTCGACGAGGCGCTGCTGACGGAGGTGTTTTCCAACGAAGGCGTCGGCACGCTGGTCTATGCCAACGAATATCAGCAGGTCCGGCGCGCGATGAAGAAGGACATTCCCAGCATCCTCAAGCTCATCCAGCCGTCGGTCGAGGCGGAGGAAATCGTCAAGCGCACCCGCAGTTCCGTGGCCCAGTCACTGGGCGATTATTTCATTTTCGAAATTGATAAAAACCCGGTCGCCTGCGTGGCGCTCCACACCTATCCGGACGCCGGCAAGGGCGAACTGGCCTGCCTCTACGTCCGGCCGTCGCACGAAAACCAGGGCATCGGCCGGAAGCTTATTCAATACGTGGAAAACCGGGCACGCGAGCTGGGCCTGCGCGAAGTCATCACGCTTTCCACGCAGGCCTTCACCTACTTTCAGTCCAAGGGCGGCTTCGTGGAAGGCACGCCGGACGACCTGCCGCCGGGCCGCCGCGCCGCTTACGACCAGAGCGGTCGGAAGTCCAAGGTGCTGGTGAAAAAATTCAAGTAACTGCCTGCCACGCCATGTCGCTGCTGCTTGCGCCGCGTTTGCCGGCGGCTTTCTTCAACACCTGCCGGCGGCTCGACCTCGCCCCACGGAAGCTCATCCTGTGGGTACGCGTGGACCGGCAGGAAATGTGGCTTTATCGCCAGGTGTTCTGTCGCTGCCGACGTCGTCGCACGGAACGGTTTCCCCGCTTTGTGCCGTTCCGCCGGTTCGTCAGCTCCACCTCGCGCTTCGGGACCGGTCAGATTGCTGACTCCGGTTGCACGCCGCTGGGCCTGCACCGGATCGCCCGCAAAGCAGGCGCCGGCTGGCCCATTGGGACGGTGTTTACCGGCCGCCAGCCGGTCGGCTTCACCTGGCGTGGCCAGCCGGAGGCCGCCATTGCCCACCGCATTCTCTGGCTGGAAGGGTTGGAACCGGGCTGGAACCGGGGCGGCAAGGTGGACTCGTTCGCCCGCTACATTTACGTGCATGGTGTCGGCAATGAATTGACCCTGGGGCGACCGGCCTCGCGCGGCTGTATCCAGCTTGCCGCCAACGACCTGCTGCCGTGGTTTGACCGGCTGGCGGCCGGCACCTTGGTCTGGATCAGCGCCTGGTGAGACCGGCTCTGCGGGTGTGTCGTTGGCCGAAGCGCGGGGCAAGCTAATGTCCGGTCATTGGCACCATCGGTTTGGCTGTTTGAACCGCATGATTTCAGCCGTGTTATCGGTGATTGTGAAATTACTGCAAAAATCGCTTGTCACCACAACCAATGGTATTAACTTCTTAACGCTTACCCAACTAAATGGGGTGATGCCGCCGCCAAGATTGGGCGATTCACACCGAGCCGGGAAGCCAGTTTGCTCTTTTGGAAGTCAGCCAGTCGGCCTTGTTGCCGGCTGGCTTTTGCACCCTAAATGCGGAATTCACCTAAACCAACTTCAGCCATGATAGACGCCTCGACCCCGATCGTCCCGTCCGCGCCCGCCAAGCAGCGTGGTCGCGCCTCCAAAGTGTCCGCCAAACGCCGCAACGGCGAACCCTGTGCCCCGCGCGCCCTGCGCGTGGAGCGAGTTTTCAGCGATCCGACTGTAAAACCCTTCGATCAGATCGAATGGGAACGCCGCACGGCCGAAATCACCGACGACGCCGGCCGGGTGATTTTCAAGCAGGAAGGCGTCGAAGTGCCCAAGGCGTGGTCACAACTCGCCGCCAAGGTGGTTTGCTCGAAGTATTTCTACGGCGATCCGCAAAAGGCCGGCGAACGCGAGCATTCGGTGAAGCAGCTCATTCACCGTGTCACCCGCACGCTCGCCGACTGGGGCGTGCAGGACGGTTACTTCACGAAGGCCGACGGCGAGATTTTTTACGATGAATTGACCTGGTTGTGCGCCAACCAATACGGCGCGTTCAACTCGCCGGTGTGGTTCAATGTCGGTCTTTACCACCAATACGGCGTCGGCAAGAACTCCGGCCGCGGCAACTGGCATTACAACCCCGCAACGTGCGCCGCCGAGCGCGCCTCCACGCATTACGAATTCCCGCAAGGCAGCGCCTGCTTCATTCAAAGCGTCGAGGACAACATGGAGAGCATCATGCACCTGGCCTACAGCGAGGCGATGCTCTTCAAATACGGCTCCGGCACCGGCACCGACCTCACGCCCATCCGCTCAAGCCGCGAAAAACTCAGCGGCGGCGGCCGGCCCAGCGGCCCGCTCAGCTTCCTCAAGGTCTATGACCAGGTGGCCAACGTCGTGAAATCCGGGGGCAAAACCCGCCGCGCCGCGAAGATGAACACCCTGCGCGACTGGCACGCCGACGTGGAAGAGTTCATTGACGCCAAGCAGAAGGAGGAAAAGAAGGCCTGGGCGCTGATCGAACAGGGTTACGACGGCTCGTTCAACGGCGACGCCTACGGCTCGGTCATGTATCAGAACGAAAACCTTTCCCTCCGCGTCAGCGACGCCTTCATGCAGGCCGCGCTGAATGGCCAGGAATGGTGGACCCGCAGCATCACCACGGGCGAGCCGTTGGAGAAAAAGGACGCCGCCGCGTTATTGAACAAGGTCGCGGAAGGCACCTGGATTTGCGGCGATCCCGGCCTGCAATACGACGGGGCCATCCAGAAATGGCACACCTGCAAAGGCACCGAGCCGATTCACTCCACCAACCCGTGCAGCGAATACGTCTTCCTGAACGACACGGCCTGCAACCTTGCCTCGCTGAACCTCATGAAGTTCAAGCAGCCCGACGGCCGGTTCGACGTGGAACGCTTCAAGGCCGCCGTGCGCATCTTCATCACCGCCCAGGAAATCCTGGTGGACAATGCCAGCTATCCAACCAAGGAAATTGCCGAGAATTCGCACATTTTCCGCACGCTCGGCCTCGGCTATGCGAACCTCGGCTCGCTCATCATGAGCTACGGATTGCCCTACGATTCCGATGAAGCCCGCGCCCTCGCCGGCGCCATCACCGCCATCATGACCGGCCACGCCTGCGAGCAATCGGCGGCGGTTGCCGGCGTCATGGGACCCTTCCAGGGCTACCGCGACGCCCGTTGCGCCGGCGTGGCCAAACCGCTCACCCAGGACAACGTCGAATCCATGCTCGGCGTCATCCAGTTCCATCGCGACGCCGTGGAGGACATTCATCCCAGCGACGAGTTTGGTTTTCTCAAGGACGAGGCCCGCGCCTGCTGGGACCGCGCGCTGGACCGCGGCCGCGAAGCCGGCTACCGCAACGCCCAGGTCACCGTGCTCGCACCCACCGGCACCATCGCGTTCCTCATGGACTGCGACACCACCGGCATTGAACCCGACATCGCACTCGTCAAATACAAGGTGCTCGCCGGTGGCGGCCAGTTGAAGATCGTCAACCGCACCGTGCCCGAGGCGCTGGAACGCCTGGGCTACGACGCCGCAGCCAGCCGGCGGATCACCGAACATATTGCCCGGTTCGACACCCTTGAGGATGTCGAGGACAACGGCCAGCCGGCGCGCAGCGGCCTCAAACCGGAACACTTGCCGGTCTTCGACTGCGCGTTCAAACCCCACCGCGGCCGGCGCAGCATCGGTTATCTCGCCCACCTCAAGATGATGGCCGCCGCCCAGCCGTTCATCAGCGGCGCCATTTCCAAGACCGTCAACATGCCGCACGAGAGCACCGTCGCCGACATCCGGGACGCCTACGTGCAGGCCTGGAAAATGGGCCTCAAGTGCGTGGCCATTTACCGCGACGGCTCCAAGCGCAGCCAGCCGCTGAACACGAAGAAGACCAGCTCCGTCCCCGGCGCGAAAGCCGCCTCGCTGGAAGCCCACATCAATGAACTGGAGGCCGAGGTGGCGCAATTGCGCCAGAAGACCGGCAAACCGCTCCGCCGCCGCCTGCCTGAAACCCGCATGGCCGTCAACCACAAGTTCAACATCGCCGGCCACGAGGGCTACCTCAACGTGGGCGTCTTCGAGGACGGCCAGCCCGGCGAACTGTTCATCACCATGGCCAAGGAAGGTTCCACCATTGGCGGCCTCATGGACACCATCGCCACCCTCACCAGCATGGCCCTGCAATACGGCGTCCCCCTGGAGGACCTCGTCCACAAATTCTCCCACCAGCGTTTCGAGCCGAGTGGCTTCACCAAGAACCGCGACATTCCGAACGCCTCCTCGGTCACGGACTACATCTTCCGCTGGATGGCGTTCCAGTTCGTCCCCGGCTACCGCGAGGCCAACACGCCCAACCGCGGCCAGCCCGAGCTGCCCATGCCCGGCTTGGTTGATGAAATCAAGAAACGCGTCAACAAGCCCGTCCGCGACCTCCCTATTGCTGACGACACCACGATCGAAGGCAACGCCGCGGACCCGACGCCGACGCCGCCCGCCGCCAGTGCCAACGGTTCCGCCGGCCGGATGCTCACCAGCACGTTCGTCAACCAGGGCGATGCCCCGGCCTGCCCGCGTTGCGGCCACATTGCCGTGCGCAACGGCGCCTGCTTCAAGTGCCTCAACTGCGGCGAAAGCCTCGGTTGTTCCTGAGCCGGCATGATGCCGCGGCGGTGCCGGCGGGAAGCGGGCTTCGGTCCGCTTCCCCCGGTTGGATTCAGCCGGGCGTAAAATCAGTTCCGACGACCTTGTTCGTGTCCACCACGGACGGCGATGCCGACACCGCCGCGCCGGCGTGTCCCTTGATTCGGTGGGAAGGTTCCCGCTGATCGTCCCGGCCAGGCAGCGACCTTCGCACCGCAGTGCTCATCCACTGGCGAGCGGATTTGAACGTGGCATGAGTTGTGCTAGAAGTGTAGCGAATGAAATATAGTGCTGTTGCTTCTCGCCGACTTTCCGCCGGATTGCTGGTCTGCGCGGCGGTGTCAGCGCCCGCCCTCGCCAGTGTGGACGTGCTGACCTATCACAACGACGCCGCACGCTTGGGTGCCAACACGAATGAGACTGTGTTGACCCCGGCGAACGTCAACGCGGACGTCTTTGGCCAGATCTTCAACCAGCCGGTGGATGGCTATGTCTATGCCCAGCCACTGGTTCTGACCGGCGTGACCGTTCCTGGCAAGGGAACGCACAACGTTGTGTTCGTCGCGACGGAGCACGACAGCGTGTATGCCTTCGACGCGGACAACGCGGATGGCGGCAACACCCAGCCGCTCTGGCACGTCAGCTTCATCAATCCGCCGGCGGGCGTCACCACCGTGCCCAGTTCGGATGTCAACAGCAGTGACATCGTGCCCGAAATCGGGATCACCGCCACGCCGGTGATTGACCCCGTCAGCGGGACGCTTTACGTGGAGGTGAAGACCAAGGAATCGGGCGCCTACATGCATCGGTTGCACGCGCTCGATGTCGCGAGCGGCGCCGAACGGCCGGGCAGCCCGGTGCTCATCACGGCGAAAGTGGCCGGGACCGGGGATGGCACCGATGGCACGGGCCATGTGCCGTTCAATCAACTGCGGCAACTGGATCGTCCGGGCCTGGCGTTGGTCACGCCGGCCAACCACACAAATCCCGTGGTTTATCTGACCTACGCCTCGCACGGCGACAACGGTCCCTACCATGGCTGGGTGCTGGGATACGACGCGGTGACGCTGCAGCTCCTGCAGGTTTTCAATACCACGCCCAACGGCGGCCTCGGCGGCATCTGGATGAGCGGCAGCGCGCCGGCCGTTGACGACCAGGGCAATCTCTACGTCATCACCGGCAACGGCACCTTCGGTTCGGCCAACGGAGACTTCGGCGACAGTTTTCTCAAACTCGACACCAGCGGTACGAACGTCGTGTTGAGCGACTGGTTCACCCCGTTCAACCAGGCGAGCCTGAGCGCCGCCGATACCGACCTCGGCTCCGGCGGCGCAATGATCCTGCCGGATGCGGCGGGCAGCGCCGCGCACCCGCATTTGCTGGTGGGCTGCGGCAAGGAGGGCCGCATTTATCTCCTCGACCGTGACAACCTGGGTCATTACCACACCGGCAGCGACAGCCAGATTGTCCAGTGGTTGTTGGGGACGATCGCCGGCATGTGGAGTTCGCCAGCCTATTTCAAGGGGCGAATCTATTACTCCGGCAGCGGTGATGTCTTGAAGGCGCTGACCGTGACCAACGCGCAGATTTCGCCGAACGTCTGGAGCGCTTCCACGACCGCGTTCGGTTTCCCCGGCGCCACGCCGACCCTGTCCGCGAACGGTGACAGCCAGGGCATTGCCTGGGTTTTGCAGACCGACGCCTACGGCAGCCGCGGCCCGGAGATTCTGCACGCCTACGATGCGGAAAACCTGACGCGCGAGCTATACAACAGCGGCCAGTCCGGCACGCGCGATGTTCCCGGCCCGGCGGTGAAATTCGCTGTGCCGACCGTCGCGAACGGGAAGGTTTACGTGGGCACGGCGAACAGCCTGGCCGTGTTTGGCCATGGAACGTGGGTGGCTACGCCAACCTTCTCGCCGACGGGAGGCGTCTTCACCGCGTCCATCGCGGTCAGTCTCGCGTGCGCCACCACTGGTGCCGAAATCCACTACACCACCGATGGCAGCACGCCGACCTCCGCCTCCACGCTTTACTCCGGCCCGCTCACGCTGACAAACACCACCGCATTGAAGGCGCGGGCGTTCGCCACGGGCGCGGTGGGCAGCGAAGTTGCCGCGGCGACATTCTTTGAAAGCAGCTCCATCGGCACCGGTGCCGGCTTGCAGGGCGACTACTACTCGGACCAATACATGACCTTCAACGGCACGCCGACCCTCACCCGCCTCGATCCGACGGTGGACTTTGACTGGGGTTCCGGCTCGCCCGATCCGCTGATCAGCGCGGATCATTTCACCGTGCGTTGGACCGGCCAGGTGCAGACACAATTCAGCGAGACTTACACCTTCTACACCACCACGGACGACGGCGTGCGCCTCTGGATCAACGGACAGGAGATCATCAACGAGTGGGTGGACCAGTCGCCCACCGAATGGTCGGGCACCATCGCCCTCCAGGCGGGCCAGCGCGTGCCACTGCGGATGGAGTATTACGAAAACGGCGGCGGCGCGCTGGCGCAATTATCCTGGAGCAGCCCGTCCACGCCGAAGGCCATCATCCCCAGCAGCCAGCTCTACCTGCCCAATCCGCCGCCGGCGTTGACCGTCATTGAACGGGCGGGTTTCGTGGTGTTGACCTGGCCCGCCAACCCGATCGCCTTCCATGTTGAATGGACGGACCAACTCGGCGCGAATGCCAACTGGCAGGCCGGCCCGTCCGCCGCCACCAACGGCAACCTGACCGTCACCGTTCCGACGACCGGCGTGGCGCGGTTCTACCGCCTCACCACCGGCCCATAGCCGGCGACCCGCCGGGCAAGCCTCGTAAATTCGTCGCCGCGGAAGGGCGTAGAAATCCCGTCCAGGTTGAGCGCCATGGATTGCATCTGCGAATTATCAGACGACCACGCTGATTGCGGCCGTGCGACTCACCGGGCCGCAAGCTCCCTGGCTGTTTGCTGGGCCGCCGGATGGCCAACTGTTTTTTAGAGCATGTTAAATGAAACTATAGCCGCAATGGGCAAACCAATTGGCGGCATCGTGAGCGGTGACGCTGGCCAGGGCGGCGGCGATGGCCGTGACCAGCGCCTCCCAGG
>JAJXZJ010000003.1 GCA_021780105.1 bacterium | reverse complement strand
CCTCTCAACACGCCAGACCGGCAACTACGGCTCGACTCGCATCAGCATTTCTGGAACCACCATCCGGCGCACCAAGTATGGATGACCGAGCGGATGGAGGTGTTGAAGCGCGATTATTTGCCGGCCGGGCTGGCGCCGCTGCTGAAGGCGATTGGATTCGACGGCAGCGTCGCTGTGCAGGCCCGGCAGATGGTGAAAGAGACGGAGTGGCTGCTGGGACTCTCCGACGAGTTCGAGTTCATCCGAGGTGTCGTGGGTTGGGTGGACCTGCGCTCAGTGAAACTGGGCGAGCAGTTGGAGAACTATGCGACGCACCGGAAACTCGTCGGCGTCCGTCACGTCGTCCACGACGAACCCGACGACTTTATGCTGCGGCCGGAGTTTCGCCGCGGCATCGCCCAACTGCGGGACTTCGGCCTGACTTACGACCTGCTTGTGTTTCCGCGACATTTGCCGGTGGCCGTCAAACTGGTCGGCGAGTTTCCGAACCAGCCCTTCGTGCTGGACCACATTGCCAAGCCGGCCATTTGCGAAGGCGCCATTTCGCCCTGGAAGGAGGACCTCGCGCGGCTGGCCGAATTCCCGAACGTGTTTTGCAAACTCTCGGGCATGGTCACCGAAGCACGGTGGAAACAATGGCGGCCGGAGGATTTCCATCGCCACCTCGACATCGTCCTTGGCGCCTTTGGCACGGACCGCGTGATGATTGGCTCCGACTGGCCGGTTTGCACCTTGTCCGGCGATTACGCTTCCACGATGGGCGTTGTCACGGACTACGTTCAGCAGTTCCCCGCCACGGTCCGCGATGGCATCCTCGGCGGAAACTGCGCCCGCTTTTACGGCCTCGAACCAACCACGTCACCACACCAGCCATGAACCGCACCATGCTCGCCGCCGTGTTGCACGGCGCCAAGGACATCCGACTACAGCCCCGCCCGCTGCCGGAATTGCGCCCCGGAATGGTGCGCCTGCGGGTCCGCCGGGCTGGCATCTGCGGCTCGGACCTTCACTACTTCGCGCACGGTTTTTGCGGTGCGTTTGTGCCGACGCAGCCGTTCATCCTCGGCCATGAATTGACCGCGGACGTCGTGGAAACCGGCGCGGGCGTCGTGGCCCCGGCCGTTGGCACGCGGGTCACGGTCAATCCCGCCCGCGCCTGCGGCTTCTGCGACAACTGTAAAAACGGACGGGGAAATCTGTGCCGCCAGACGATCATGCTCGGCAGCGCGAGCACCGAGCCGCCGACCGACGGTGCCTTTGCGGAGTATGCGACGGTGCGCGCCGACCAGTGTCACCCGCTGCCGGCGGAACTGGATGACGGAGTCGGCGCGATGATCGAACCGCTCGCGGTGGCGGTTCACGCCGTCAAGCGGGCGGGCTCGGTGGCCGGCCGGCGTGTGTTGGTTCTGGGCGGCGGCCCGATCGGACTGCTGGCGCTGCAGACGGCGCGCGCGTTCGGCGCGGTGCCAGTGGTGCTGGGAGACGTGGTCGCGGAGCGACGGCAGCACGCCTTGGCGCTGGGTGCGGACGCGGCGCTGGACCCGGCGGCGAAGGAGTTGCTCGACCGGGTTCGCGAACTCGCCGGCGCCGGCTTCGACGTGGTCTTCGAGGCTTCAGGCGCGCCACCGGCCTTGCGATGCGCCTTCGACCTGGTTCGACCTGGCGGCGTGATCGTGCAGATTGGCACGCTCGGCACGGAGGACGTTCCGCTGCCGGCCAACCAACTCATGGTTCGCGAAATTCAACTGCTCGGCTCGTTCCGGTATGCAAACGTCTTCGACGACGCCATTCGCTTGGTCGCGGCCGGGCGGTTGAAGCTCCCGTCGCTCATCACAAGCGTCCTTCCGCTGGCGGAGATTTCACAGGCGATGGCCGTGGCTGCGGACAAGGCCCGGACGCTGAAGGCGCAGGTCACAATTAGCTAACCGGAACCATGAACCTCTCAACCCTCGACGTGGTCGTCATCGTGGTTTATCTGGTCGGCATCACCGCGTTTGGCATTTGGGCCGGTTTCCGCCGACACGCTTCGACGAACCAATACTTCCTGGCCAACAAGTCGCTGGGCTGGTTCACGGTGGGCGCCGCGGTCTTCACCTCCAACATATCCACGCTGCACCTGGTCGGCCTGGCCGCGAGCGGCGCCAAGGACGGCATGGTGATCGGCAACTTCGAATGGATGGCGTGTTTCACGCTGGCGCTGCTGGCGCTGGTGTTCGCGCCCTTTTACATTAACTCGGGCGTGCGCACGCTGCCGGAGTTCATGGAGCGACGCTACTGCCCGGCGGCGCGAACGTTCCTGGCGTTCATCGGCCTGATCGGCGCTCTGCTGATTCACATCGGCATCAGCCTGTTCGCCGCGGCGAAGGTGTTTGAGAGTTTCCTCGGTGTGCCCATGATCACCACGATCATCGTGCTCTCAATTTTCACCGTCACCTACACCGCACTCGGTGGATTGAAGGCGGTCGTCATGACGGAAAGCATCCAGGTGTGTCTTTTGCTGGGCGGCGCGATGCTCGTCACCGTGCTGGGACTGCGCGCCCTGCCGTCGGTCGGCGTGCATGACCTGGCCACGTTCGAGGCGGCGGTGATGCCGGGGCAATTGCACATGCTGCAACCCATCGTCAATGCGCAGGGTCATCTGAACCCGTTCTCCTGGCTGGGCGTGCTGCTGGGCTATCCGATTCTCGGCGTCTGGTATTGGTGCGCCGACCAGACACACGTGCAGCGCGTCCTGGGCGCAAAGAACCTGCGTGCCGGCCAGAATGGCGCGCTGTTCGCTGGTTTTCTGAAGATCTCGCCCGTGTTTCTGATGGTCTTCCCGGGCGTGATCGGCTACGTGCTGTGGCAGAAGGGGGCCTTTCAATTGCAGACCGTGGCGGGCGCCAGCAGCCCGGATTACAACATGATGCTGCCGGCGTTGATCAACCATCTGGTGCCCGTCGGCCTCAAAGGTCTGCTGGCCGCCTGCATGGCGGCGGCGTTGATGAGCTGCATGGCCGCGGCATTGAACAGTTGCGCCACGCTCATCTCGATGGACATCGTGAAACGCCTGCGGCCGGAAATGCCCGACGAGCGCGTGGTAACCGTGGGCCGCTTCACCACCGCCGGCATCATGGTGCTGGCGATGCTCTGGTCAACCCAGGGCGACCAGTTCGGCACGATCTTCGAGGCGGTCAACAAGATTCCCATGACGTTCGCGCCGGCGGTGACGACGGTCTTCGTGTTGGGCGTGATGTGGAAACGCGGCACCTGGCAGGCGGCAATGACCACTCTGTATGCCGGCACGCTCATCGGCGTGATTTACTTCGTGCTCGACCTGCCCGGCGTCGGCCGAATGTTTCTGGGTGGCCGGGCGCAGGCAGGTTTTGGCGGGCTGGTGACGGACCCCACACAGGGCTTGGGCATTCCGTTCATGCTCGTGGGCCCGCTGATCGCCGTGCTGTGCGTCGTCATTTATGTCGTGACCAGCCAGTTCACGCCGGCCATGGACCCGCAGGCGGCCGCGAAGGTTTGCTGGGAGCATCCGCTGGCGTTCCTGAAGGGCCGGTTGACCGGTGCCGGCGATCCCCGCGTGGTTACGTTGATCCTGCTCACGATAATTGGAGCCCTGTATTATCTCCTCCGTTGATCATGGGGCAAAGGGTGCAAGACGATTTTCCTTTTGTGGCATGAAATACAATCTCCTTGGCAAAACCGGTTTGGAAGTTTCGAGTCTCAGTTTCGGCGCCTCTTCGCTTGGGGGCGTCTTTCACGAGGTGGACGAGGCCGTTGCCATCCACGCCGTTCATGCCGCCCTGGACGGCGGCATCAATTACTTCGACGTGGCGCCGGCGTATGGCGCGACGCGCTCGGAGACGGTTCTCGGCAAAGCGCTTCACGGCATCGCCCGTGATCGGTTCTTTCTCTCCACCAAGGCCGGCAAATACACCGCGCCAGGTCGCTATGGAAACGATACTCTGGACTACTCCCGCGCGCGTCTCCGTGCCTCGCTGGATGAGAGTGCCCAAAGGCTGGGGACAGACTACTTCGACATCGTTCATCTCCATGACATCGAATACCAGGGGCGGCGACACGCCGGGTGGGCGTTGACGGAGGGGATCGAGACCCTTCACGAACTCAAACGTGAAGGCCGGATCGGCGCCGTCAGCTTCGGCATTTATCCGATGGACCTGTGGCACCGCATCCTCGACGATTATGACGTGGACGCGGCGTTGGTTCACAACCATTACTGTCTGAACGACACGCGGCTGCTTGAGCTGCTGCCCATTGCCCGGCAGAAGCGCGTGGGGATCATCAACGGCTCGCCGTTCGGCAGCGGTCTGTTGACGGATCGCGGCCCCGCGGACTGGCATCCGGCCTCACCAGCAGACCGTGCGGTCTTCCGCCGGGCGGCGGAATTTTGCCGGCAGCGCGGCACGCCCATCAGCAAGCTGGCGTTCCAGTTCTCGAGCCGGCATCCGGACATTCCCACCACCTTGTTCAGCTCGGCCAACCCGGAGGCGGTGCGGCTGAACCTTCAATGGCACGAGGAAGCCTGCGATACCGACCTGCTGGCCGCGGTCCAGGAAATCCTCCGGCCGGTGATGAACCGGCAGTGGGAGTACTGAACCACGATCGGCCCGCAACGCGTAGTTCGCGTTTGCCTCGTTGCGAAAGTAGCGGCCGTTCCGCAGAGTGCCGGCGAAGGGGCTGCGTCGCCGGTTTGGGCCTTGCTCCCTGGCGAGGTCTTTGTTCCTCCCGTGCCGACAACCGATGAAATTGCGCCGAGTCGGCGCGGCGCGGTGTTCATTCCCCGGCGATCCAGCGCGCCGTTGCCGCTTGTGAGAACTTCCGCTTCCTTGAACCCGAATCCGGCTCCCAACCGCGAACAGGTCTTTTGCCCTGAACCCAGTTTGAACGAAATCTCAGTATTGTCCACTGTTTCACAGAACACTACGCTACAACCTGCACGTCATCGGCCGGGAATTGCTGCGGCGGGAAACGAATACGCAGCGACACCCTGTTGTTGGCGGCCTGAAGCTGCCAACGGCCAAGCCATCCGCCAAGTCCGACGGGCGCAGTGTCGTTGTCGCCAGGGAATTTTGAGGTTTGGCACATGATAACAGGCCATTTCAGCCGCTCAACGGCCTGCCGCAGCCATCCGCGTCCCGCCTCAAGTCAAAAAAACACGCGTTTCCGGCCAGAGACTATTTAGTTGGTAAAATCCCCCTAAGTGCTTGAAAACGCATCATCTCGGCAGAACAACAAGCTTCCACGGAAGCACAACAGAGCTTCACGGAAGGCGGACACGATTCCAAGGCAGTTCGACGGCGTATCACGGAGGCGGCAGACGATGGCTCGCCGGGACGACGCCATTTCACGGCCGCGCCACAGTGCTGCGCGGCACGACAACGCAGCGTCAAGACGGCCCGCCCGCGGCGGCGGAACTTAATCTCCGAATGCGCCGGCCCAGCCAGGCAAGGAACAGCACGGCGACGACGCCCACCAGCGTCATGCCGGTCATGTCTTTCGGATGCTTGTCCTTGCCGAATTCGAGCAACGGCGCGAGCAGCACGAAGAAACCGAGCGCGCCGGCGGCCAGCGCGAGCCGGTGAGGATCGCTCCAGTCTTGCAGGTTGCCGGACCACCGCAGCACCAGCGTTAGCACGCCGGCGCATAGCGCCAGGCCCGCGGCCACGGTCAGCAGCGGCGACAGTGGCGTGTTGGGCAATGCCCAGAAAATCGCGAACAGCGTCAGCGTCCCGGCGAAACCAACCAACCCAAACCACCGCGGCTTCGCCAGGCGGCATTGGGTCCGAACCAACGTGAACTCTGCCGGCAGCCGATGCGCCAGCCATGCCAGTCCGACCACGCTCAACATCGCCAGCGCGTAGCCGATCGGCGGCGGGCGAAACGGCTTTTTGCCGTCCGGGAAAAAAAGAAAGCCGGTCACGACCACCAGCGTGAGCAGCCCCGCCAGCACCCAGCGCCCGCGCGGGCCGACCCACGACGCGTGCCGCGCCGCCGGAAAGGTCAGTTCCACCAGGGTGATCGGCACCAGGATGCTGAACACGGTGTGGTAGATCGTCAGGTGCGCGGCCCAGACCCAGTTCACGCCGAGCCACCGGCCGTAGCTGCCGAGCAGCCCGACGTCCGGCCAGTGCGCGTCGAAGAAACTCTTGCAGCAAAGCCCTTCCTCGACAATCGCGTAGGCCGCGCCCAACACGAGCAGCGTGGGCCAGCCGCGCCGCCAGCGGAGCGTGAACTCGCGCGCCAGCAGCGCGCCGCTGCCGTAAAGAAATGCCAGCAACAGCAGCGTGAATGGATTGAAGAAACTCTTCGGCGGCGACGACCCGCTCAGCAGTTCGCCGATCGTCGGCGCGAGGAAGAACAACATCCACGCGGCCGCCCGGCACGGCGGACGCGCGGCGGGTTCACCGGCTGACGGTGCCGCGTTCACGGGTAAAGCAGAAATTTTGCGCGCCGCTGGCGGAATTCCTCCAGACCCGCCGCCCACTGCGCGCGAATTTCGGCGAGTGATTTGCCGGCGCGAATCGCGTCCAACGTCGGCGGGTCCTGCAACAGCACGTTCATTTTCTCCAGGTTGAACGACTGCGGATACAGCCGGCGCAACTTCTGCGCCAGCACGATGCCGAGGCCCACCGCGTCGCAACGGTCGCGGTCCGTCAACTGGATCCGCACGCCGGCGCAGGGTTGGCCCTTGAACACGCTCGCGGTCGGCGTGAAGTGCGCCGGCTCAAACCGCACCCCCGGCAGGCCGGCGCGATTCAACTCGGCGGCGAAGGCCTCCGCGTCAATATAAGGCGCGCCCAATACCTCAAACGGCGTGTCCGTGCCGCGGCCGACGGACAGCGCCGTCGTTTCCAGCAGCCCCACGCCCGGGTAAAGCGTCGCCGCCGCGAGGCTGCGGATGTTCGGCGAGGGATTCGTCCACGGCAGGCCGGTTTGATCGAACCCCATGGTGCGCGTCCAGCCGGCGACCGGAACGACGGTCAAGTCGCACTTCCAACCGCGCTCCGCGTTGAACATCCGCGCCAGCTCGCCGACGGTCATGCCGTGGCGCACGGGCAGCGCGTGGAACGCGGTGAAGGCCGACTTGCCGGCGTAAACCGGGCCGTCCACGGCGACGCCTCCGATGGGATTGACGCGGTCCAGCACGAAGAATTTCACGCCCGCCCCGGCCGCCGCCTCCATGCTCAAGCCCATCGTCGCAATGTAGGTGTAAAACCGGCAGCCGATGTCCTGGATGTCGAACACGAGCGCGTCGAGGCCGCGCAACTGCTCCGGCGCCGGCTGGCGGCGCGCGCCGTAAAGACTGTAAACCGGCAGGCCGGTGCGCGCGTCCACACTGTCGCCGATCTGCTCGTCGCGCACGCCGCGCAGGCCGTGCTCCGGGCTGAACAGCGCCACGAGCCGCACGTCCGGCGCGGCCTTCAAAAGGTCAATTGTCGCGCGGTCTTCGCGATCACGGCCGGTGTGGTTCGTGATGAGGCCCACGCGCAGGCCTCGCAACGGCGCGAAGTGCTCGCGCGCCAGCACGTCAATGCCGTTCAACACCGCGTTCGTCGCCGCGGGATGATGATTGGCCGCCGTTGCGTTGGTCCGCGGCGGCAGCGCGCCAGGAACGTTCTGGAAATCGAAGCCGATCACCGCTTCGGCCGCCAGCGTGGCCAACCGGTGGCGCAGCGGCAGCACGTTGCCGCTTTCACTCGGATGGTTCCGGTTCGACAGGAAGATCAAAAACGTCCGCGAAAACGGATCCATCCACACCGACCCGCCGGTCCAGCCGGTGTGGCCGTAGCCGCCGAGCGGAAACAGATCGCCGCGCTCGCCCGCGTAGGGTGAGTCAATGTCCCAGCCCAGGCCACGCCGGGCGGCGACCGCCGGCGGCGTCTGGACGCTGGTCATGAGTTTCACGGTTTCCGCCTTCAATACGCGCACGCCGTCAAGCTCGCCGCCGTTGAGCAGCATCCGGCAAAAGCGGGCGAGGTCAGACGCCGTGGTGAACAAGCCCGCGTGCCCGGCGACGCCGCCCATCCGGCGGGCGGTGGGATCGTGAACCACGCCGCGGAACGGCACGCCGTTCACCACCTCGGTGGGCGCGATGCGCGGGAGTTTCGACTTCGGCGGGTTGAAGCCGGTATCCGTCATTTTCAGCGGGCCGAAGATTTCCTCCGCCGTGTAAACGTCCAGGGGCCGACCACTGACGCGGCGGACAATTTCCCCGAGCAGAAAAAAGTTGATGTCGCTGTAAACGAACGCCGTGCCGGGCGGGTGAATCAGCGTTTCGGCGCAGGCCTTTTTGATCGCCGTGTCGTAGCCGGTCCAATCCGGATTCCGGCTCAAATCCGGTCGCAGCCCGGACGTGTGCGTCATCAACTCGCGGATCGTGACCGTCTCCTTCCCGCCGCCGGTGAACTCCGGCAGGTAGGTGCAGACCGGCGCGTCGAGGCGTATTTGACCGCGTTCGACCAACTGCATGACGGCGGGCGTGGTGGCGATCACCTTGGTCAGCGACGCGAGGTCGAAGATCGTGTCCTCGGTCATCGGCTCGGGCTGCGGGATCACGGCGCGCTGGCCATAGGCGCGGTGGTAGGCAACGCCCTGGTGTTCGAGCCAGAGCACGCCGCCGGGGCATTTGCGCCCGGCAATCGCCTGCTCGATCGCGGCGTCCATCTCGGCCAGTTTGGCCGGCAGGAAAACCGCGTTGGTTTTGGCGGGCGGCGCGACCGGCGGCAACGCGACGGTGGCGGGCGGAATTTTCGTGCCGCAACCGGCGAGGAACAGCCATCCCGCCAGCAGCGCAGCGACGGGCCAAAACCGTTTGGCTTGCATGGAGCGCGAGGTTAACGGCCGGCCGCGCCGAACGCAAACCCGCCGTCGTGACGCAACATCACCTGCGCCGACGGGGGCGTTACGTCGCGTGCTGGAGTTGTTGGGCAAGCCGCGCCAGGCTGGCCTCCACGCGCTGGACATAGTCGTTCGGGCCGCCGGGGAAGGGATCGTCGAGATAATGAAACAGGCCGCGGAACTCGCGGTTGAGCCGCGGCACCACGTAGTCGCGCCAGAAGTGCGGGGTGCGGCGCATCAAATCCTCCGCGCTGGCGAATTGACTGTTGTCGGGCGCCAGCTCCGGGTGGGTGGCAAGTGCCTCGGCAAACTCGCCGTAGAGTATTGGCAGTTTCTCCACGTAGTCCGCCGCCGCCATCTGACCGAGCAGGTCCGCTGTGCTGAGCGCGTACCCGACCACGCGATCGAGTTCGTCATCAAAGGGGATTTCGTCCAGATTCACGTTCAGGCCGGTGCAGCGGATCATGCTTTGCACGGCGCGAATGTCGCGGAGCGGAAAGCCCTTTTCGCTCAGGAGCAGCGCGGCGAATTCCGTGCTGCGGGCGACGTGCGTGAAGGTGTATTTGGCGCCGGTGCCGTGGTTGTCCCCCTGTTTCTTGAGGTAACCGGTGTCATGGAAAAGGATCGCCACGATGCCCAGCTCGAAGCGGCGCCGGTCCAGCGCCGGCCGGGCCTGCGCGCGTTGGTAACGGTGCAGCAGCCGCCCCATGCACAGCGTGCCCTGCATCGTGTGCTCAAAATCGTGGTAGCGGGCGTCAATCGGCTGGAAGTCGCGGTAGCGGCCGGCAAAGCAGTCGGCCGTCCAGTGAAAGCAGCGGTTCATGAACTGGGGATCGCCGTCGGAAAACGCGGCCAGATAGGCGGCGTTCACCTCCCGTTCGACGGCGGCGGCGTCCTTCGTGTCAACGGCTTGAAACATCGGCACAACTTAGTCAATCGGCCGTTGAAAGCCAAAAAATTCCGCGCCGCCGGGCACGGTTTGGGCGCGGCTTGGCCCTGCCGCCATGTCATGCCGGAACACGGCGCGGGTCTGCGGCCGGCTTGCGCCGCCGCCGGCGGGCACGCTACCTTCTGCCCGTGTTTCGACCGTGCATAGACCTCCACGCCGGCCGGGTGAAACAGATCGTCGGCGGCTCGCTCATGGATGACGGCCGCGGGCTGCGGACGAACTTTGTTTCCCCGCACCCGCCGGAGTGGTTCGCCGCGCTTTACCGGCGCGACGGCCAGCGCGGCGGGCACGTCATCCAGCTCGGCCCCGGCAACGAACCGGCCGCCCGCGCCGCGCTGGCCGCGTTTCCGGGCGGCTTGCAGCTCGGCGGCGGCGTCCAGTTGAACAACGCGGCCGCCTGGCTCGACGCCGGCGCGTCGCACGTCATCGTAACCTCGTGGGTCTTCACCGACGGCGAACTGCGGGCCGACCGCCTGCAAGCCCTGGTGAAGGCCATCGGCACCGCGCGACTCGTGCTGGACCTGAGCTGCCGCCTCCGCGACGGCAAATACTGGGTCGTGACCGACCGCTGGCAGAAGTTCACGCGGCTGGAGGTTGGACACGAAACGCTGCTGCGCCTGGCGGATTCGTGCGCCGAGTTTTTGATTCACGCCGCGGATGTTGAGGGTTTGTGCCGCGGCATTGACGCGACGCTGGTCGAACAACTCGGCGAATGGGCGCCGATTCCGACGACTTACGCCGGCGGGGCGAAATCGCTCGCCGACTTGGAAACCGTCACCCGGCTGGGCCGCGGCCGCGTGGACCTGACCATCGGCTCGGCGCTGGACATCTTCGGCGGCACGGGCGTGCGCTACGCCGACGCCGTGACGTTCAACCGGCGGCAGGCCGCGGCGGCTCCCGCCTGAACCAAGGCCGGTTGTGCGGACGGTCTATCTCGATTACAACGCCACCACGCCCCTGGACCCGGCGGTGTGCGAGGCGATGCGGCCGTTTCTCGACGAGGTTTACGGCAATCCTTCGAGCATTCACCACGTCGGCCGACAGGCGCGGGCCTTGCTCGATGAAGCGCGCGAGCAATTGGCAGCCTGCTGGCGTTGCCGGCCCGGCGAAATCGTCTTCACCAGCGGCGGTACGGAAAGCAACAACCTCGCCATCCTCGGCACCGCGCGGAGGCTGCGTGAAAAGGGACGGCACCTGATCACCTCCGCCGTCGAACATCATGCGGTGCTGCATCCGTTCGAACATCTGGCCCGCGAGGAGGGCTTCGCGCTGACGACTCTGCCGGTGGACGGCGAGGGCCGTGTGGACCCGGTGGCCGTGCGCGCGGCGCTGCGACCGGACACCATCCTCGTCTCCGTAATGACGGCCAACAATGAGGTCGGCACCCTGCAACCGGTGGTGGAAATCGGCGCGTTGTGCCGGGAGCGGGGCGTGATATTCCACACGGACGCCGCGCAATGGTTCGGCAAGGAACCGTTCACGGACATCCATCAGTTCAACGCGGATCTCGTTTCCGTTTGCGCCCACAAATTCCACGGCCCGCGGGGCGCCGGCGCGCTGTTCATCCGCTCGCCCTTGCAACTGGCGCCGATCATCGTGGGCGGAGGGCATGAAAACGAGCGCCGGGCGGGAACCGAGAATCTGGCGGCGATTGCCGGCCTGGTGGCCGCTTTTCTCCGGTTTGTCCCGGAGCCGGTTTTTGCGCGGGCGGTCCTGGAACCGCTGAGCCGCCGCTTGCGCGCGGGAGTCAGCGCGTTCGACGGCGTGATCGTTCGCAGCCCGCCGGCCGGCTGCCTTGCCAACACCGTCGCGGTCACCGTGGATGATTGCGACAGCCTATCGCTTTTGGCCGGGCTGGACCTGGCCGGTGTCTGCGTTTCCAGCGGGTCCGCGTGCTCCGTCGGGTCGCTGCTGCCTTCTCACGTTCTGCTCGCGATGGGCGCCTCTCCGGCCCAGGCGAAGGCGTTGGTCCGGTTTTCCCTCGGGCGGAACACCACGGTGGATGACGTGGATTTTGCCGCCAGCACACTGGGTGAGGTGATTAACCAGGCCCGCAACGCCTAACGAATGGCCAACAACCGGTGAAGAAGTCGTTGCGGCGGTGAATAACATCCCCCTTTTACCCTTTGCCCGTGCGGTCCCGATCTTTATTGGCCGGTCGGCACCCCACGTAACCCCCTGCCTGAACCTTGACACCGCCGGTTGTTTGCTTTATTCACCACCCTTAATAAGAAGCTTCTTTCTGAAGAAAGAAATACCGTAGTATTCCATGAAACTCACGATCGCCAAAGACCAGATCATCGGTGGCCTGCAGGCTGTGCAGAACATTGTCGGTGTGCGCACCACCCTGCCGATCCTTTCGAATGTGCTGCTCCGGGCCGCCGAAGGCCGCCTGGAACTGACGGCCACCGATTTGGACGTAACGATTGTCTCCGCCGTGGAAGCGCAGGTGAGCAAACCGGGAGCCACCACGTTGCCGGTCAAAAAATTGTTCAGCATCGTGCGGGAGCTGGCCACACCGGAACTGGAACTGGAGGTGGACGACAAGAACTGCTGCAGCCTGCGCGCCGGGGCGTCCTTCTTCCGGATCAACGGGCTGGCGGCGGAGGAATTCCCGCCAATCCCGAAGTTCGCCGACAAAAAGCACGTCGCGCTGCCGCAGGACAAGCTCAAGGGGATGCTGCGGCGGACGGCGTTTGCCGTTTCCACCGATGAAACCCGCTACGTGTTGAACGGGATTTTTTGCAGTCTCAAGGAACACAAGGTGACGTTGGTCGCCACGGACGGACGACGCCTGGCGTTGACGGATGAGGAAGTGGACATCACGGCCGACAGCCAGGCCGACATCATCGTGCCCACCAAGGCCATCAGCGAACTCGGCCGGCTGTTGCAGGAAAAGGGCGAGGTGGACATCACCCTCACCGAAAACCAGGCCGCCTTCTCGCTGAAGAACGAATCCGGCTCCAGCGTGCTGGTGGTGACCAAACTGGTGGACGGAACCTATCCGAACTACCGGCAGGTCATTCCCACCGAGTCCAAGGAGCGCATCAGCCTGGTCCGGGAGGAATTGCTCCAGGCGCTGCGTCGCGCCGAGATCATGACCAGTGACAAGTCCAACTCGGTGAAACTGGCTTTCTCCAAGAATTCGCTCGCGATCACCGCGAACACACCGGAGGTCGGCGAGGCGCGGGAAAGCCTGGCCATCAATTACAAGGGCAAGGACTTCGGCATCGCATTCAACCCCAGCTTCCTGCTCGATGCGTTGAAGGCCCTGGACACCGACGAAGTCTTTCTGGAGCTGACGGACGAGTTAAGCCCCGGCGTGTTGAAGGTCAACGGACCGTTCCTTTACGTCATCATGCCCATGCGCATGAACTAAGAGCCGGCTGCCACGCGCGCCGCCGCGGAGGTTGCCGCGATGGACGTGCCATTCGCCCGGAGGCTGGTCGCATGAGTCTGGCTTCCATTTCTTGATTGCGTGACCGGCTGGTTGGCGGTTAACTCGCCATTAACAGCACGCAACACCGGCCTATGGAGTTCATCATTTACCTGATCTGCCTTGGTTCCGGCTTGGTTTTCACCGTTCTGAGCGCGGTGGCCGGACACTTTGCCGGACACATCGGCCACGTGGATGGCAGCGGCGGTCACGCGGAAGCGGGCGCCGACGGCAGCGACAGCCCCGGCATCTCTGTTTTCAGCCCGACGGTGCTTTCCGCGTTCGTGATGGCCTTCGGCGGTTTTGGCATCATTTTCCACGAAATTCCGACCACGAGCAGCCCCTACGCCAGCGCGCCGCTGGCCGCCTTGGGAGGTTTGGGAACGGCCACGGCGCTCGTGCTGGTGCTGCGGCAGCTTTTCCAGAAGACGCAAAGTTCCAGCGAAGGCAAGGTCGCGGGCCTGATTGGCCAGACGGCGACGGTCATCAGCCCCATTCCTGCGAACGGCGTGGGCGAGATCGCCTACGTTCAGGGCGGCACCCGCTACTCAGCACCGGCGCGCGAGGAAAGCGGCGCGGCCATCGCCAACGGCCAGGCGGTGCAGATCACGCGGATCGTCGCCAACCAGTTTTTCGTCAAGCTTGTCTGATCGTTCGCGCCAAGATTCAAACCCAGGAAGTTCATGTTGACCCAAACCATTCCCGTAATGTTCGCGTTGTTCAGCGGCGGCGGCTGGATTCCGCTGGTCGTGATCGCCCTCGGCACCGGCATTTTTCTCCTGCTGTGGATGATCCTCAGCCGCTACACGAAGGTCGGCCCGAACCAGGTGCTCGTGGTTTCCGGCCGCCGTCACCAGTTTGCCGATCCGGACGGCACGGCGCGCACCCGCGGCTTCCGCGTCGTCAAGGGCGGCGGCACGTTCGTTTACCCGATCGTCGAAAAGGTGGACATCCTGTCGCTGGAGCTGCTGACGATTGATGTCCAGACGCCGGAGGTTTACACGAGCAAGGGCGTGCCGGTGAAGGTGGACGGCGTGGCGCAGATCAAGGTCAAGGGCGACGACATCTCGATTGCCACCGCCGCCGAGCAGTTTCTCAGCAAGGGCACCACCGAGATCAAGAGCATCGCCATGCAGACGCTCGAAGGCCATCTGCGCGCCATTCTCGGCACCATGACCGTCGAGGAGATCTACCAGAACCGCGACGCCTTCGCCTCGAAGGTCCAGGAAGTCGCCGCCGGCGACATGGGCAACATGGGCCTCGGGATTGTCAGCTTCACCATCCGCGACATCCGTGACGGCCAGGGTTACCTCGACGCCCTCGGCAAACCGCGCATCGCCCAGGTCAAGCGCGACGCCATCATCGCCCAGGCCGAGGCGGATCGCGATGCGCAGATCCGTTCCGCGCAGGCCAAGCAGGCCGGGCAGGAAGCGCAATTTGCCGCCGACTCGAAGATTGCCGAGGCCCAGCGCGACTATCAGACCAACGTCGCCGGTTATCAGGCCACGGTGAACCAGAAGAAGGCCGAGGCCGACCTCGCCTACGACTTGCAGAAGTTCAAAACCGGCCAGCTCGTCAAGGCCGAGGAAGTGCAGGTGCAAATCATCGAGAAACAGAAGCAAATCGAGTTGCAGCAGCAGGAAATCCAGCGCAAACAGCGCGAACTGGAAGCCAATGTCCAAAAACCCGCCGACGCCGAACGCTACAAGGTCGAAACGCTGGCCAACGCGAAGAAATTCCAGCTCGAAACCGAAGCCAGCGGCGCCGCGTCCGCCACGAAGGCGACCGGTTTTGCGGGCGCCGATGTCGCCAAGGCCACGGGCCTCGCCGAAGCCGAGGCGAACAAGGCGCGCGGTCTGGCCGAAGCCGCCGTCATTGAGGCCCAAGGCAAGGCCACCGCCGAGGCGATGCGCGTGAAGGCGGAAAGCTTCAAGCAATACAACGAGGCCGCCGTCATCGAAATGATCGTGCGCGTGCTGCCGGAAGTTGCGGGCAAGATCAGCGAACCGCTCGCCAAGACCGAGAAGATGGTCATCATCAACGCGGGCAACGGCCCCGGCGGCGGCGCGAGCAAACTCACCGGCGACGTGACGCAAATCATCAGCCAGTTGCCGCCGGTGATCGAAAGCCTCACCGGCATCAAGTTCGAGAAGCTCCTCGAACAAGTGCCGGCGCTGAAGAAGGCGATGGGGAAGAGCAACTCGGAGGAAAGCAAATAAGCCAGGTCTCGCTATGGGCCTCTTCAAATCCGAATCCATCGGCGTCGAGATTCAAGGGCGCGAGCTCAAGTGTCTTGTGTGCGGGCATGATGCGTTCTGGAAACGTGAGGCCCAGTTGAACACCGCCACGGCGACGTTCTTCCACTTCGACTGGGCCAACCGATCGGGCGTGTGTTACGTGTGCGCCAAGTGCGGTTACATTCACTGGTTCCTCCCGCCGTAAACGTGCCCGCCTTCCGCGAATTCTATCAAGCAGTGGCCGGAATCAGGCGTGTCGCAGAAATCATTCTCGACGTTGAAAGGTCACCGATCGCAAGGCCCAACGCGCACGGAGGTGCCGAACCATACAGCGGCGAGTGCATTGACCGTTTTCAGGAACTTGGTCTGGAGGGGTTGAACAACCCGCAAGACGTGGTTGATTGGACATCATGCGTCTTTTTGAAGCGATCATGGATGCCAACCACCGCGCGGTGGCGGGCGACAAGTCGGCCGGCCTCCGGCTGGAGGATTACGCCGGCGAACTCCCGGTCATCGCGTTGACCTGCGTTGATCCCCGGCTGAACGCGCTGTTGCCCCAGGCGCTCGATTTACCGGGCGACCAGTTCATCTGGCTGCGCAACGCGGGCAACATCATCACCGGGCCGCTCTCCAGCACGATGCGGTCCCTCGCGCTGGCGTGCGCGGTCAAGGGCGGCCGGGAGATTGTCATCCTCGGCCACACGGATTGCCAGGTGTGCAAGACCACCACGATGGTGCTGCTCGAGAAATTGAAGGAGCTGGGCGTGGAGCGGCATTTGCTGCCGGAGAACCTCAACGAGTTCTTCGGCATGTTCGCCAGCGAACGGCAGAATGTCGTCAAGGCCTGCGAGATCGTCCGCCACAGCCCGTTGATCGGCGCCAACATTCCGGTGCAGGGGTTTGTCATGGACATCGCGACCGGCAAGCTGGAATGGATCGTCAACGGGTATCAATCCTTGCCGGCAAAAGCCGGCCGGCTGAGCGAAATTGCGCAAGCCGCCGGGCAAACCGCGGATGCCCTCAAATCACTGGCCAGCTTCAACCTCGGCGAGATGAAATTCCCCGAGACCAAGATTGGCGACCTTGCGGCGAAAGCGGCGGAAGCGCTGTTGCCGCAAGCGGCGCGGTTGAACGTCAAACCGCCCCCGGCGCCGCCCGTGATTCCGCGCGCCGCCAAATCGTGAGCTAAGTCGGAACCACGCTGACCCGCGCGCGCTCCCGCAGCGTGGCACGGTCAATCCGGAACAGCGCGTCGAGCAGGCCGATTTGATACGCGCCGGGCGTGGAATGCTGCTCCGCCGCCAGCTCGCCCGCCACGCCCCACACGACCAGCGCCGCGCACGCGGCGACAAAGGCGTCCGGCTCCACGGCGCAAAATGCTCCGGTCAGCGCCGTCGCCACGCAGCCGGTGCCGGTGACGCGTGCCATCAGCGGATGGCCGTTGGCAATCACGGCGGCGCGCGTGCCATCCGTCACAAAATCCTCCGCGCCGGTCACCGCCACCACGCCGTGAATCTGCCGCGCCAGTTCGACGGCCACGGCGCGGGTGTCGCGGGCGTCGTCCGCCGAATCCACGCCGCGCGTGCGGCTGGGCCGGCCGGCCAGGGCGAGGATTTCGGAGGCATTGCCGCGCACGGCGGCGAATTTGAGCGCGGTCAGCATCCGGCGCGCGGTGTCCGTCCGGAAGCGCGTTGCCCCGGCGCCCACGGGATCAAGAATCACCGGCACGCCGCGCGTGTTCGCGGCGCCCGCGGCGCGGAACATCGCCTCGATCCACGGCGTCGCGAGCGTGCCCAGGTTCAGCACCAGCGCGCCGGCCAGCGCGGCCATTTCCTCGACCTCTTCCGGCGCGTGCGCCATGACCGGCGCGGCGCCGAGGGCGAGCAGCGCGTTGGCGGTGAAGTTCATCACCACGAAGTTCGTGATGTTATGCACCATCGGCGGGCGGGCGCGGAGGGCTTCGAGCCGGTCGGCAATGCGTCCGGGAAAATCGTCCATGCCGGCGATTTTAGGATCAGCGGTGGCCAGGCGCAAGACGGCGGGCGGGTGATGAATGCGTATTGACGGCGGGGGCGCGCACATTAGGATTCAAGAAAATGAATCCCGGTTCATCCCGGCGCCAGACGCGCCCACGGGCCGAGCGGCGCCTGGCTTTCCTGGCGGCCGCGGCCGGCGTGTTCGGCGTGCGCGGCTACCACGACGCCTCGATGGCCGACATCGCCCGCGCGGCCGGCGCGGCGACCGGGACGCTCTACCTCTATTTCCAGAACAAGGAGGAACTTTACGTCGCGCTGCTCGAGGAAAAGATGCTGGAGTTGAGCCGTGAGGTGAAAACGGCGGAAGGAGGCGACTCCGCGCCGTGGGCGGTGCTTGGCCGGGCGGTGCGGGCGCAACTGGGGTTTTACGAGCGGAACCGGACCTTCTTTCAAACATTTGTCCGCGAGCGGCTCGAAATGAAGGCGCGTCTCCAGCGGCGCAATTGGGAGCGCGTGGCGCGGGCGGCCGGGCGGCACACCCGGCTGATGGCGGATTTCATCGTGCGCGGGCAGCGGCAGGGGGTCATCCGCCGCGGCGACGCCCGCCGGCTGGCGCTGGCGTTGCTGGGCATGGTCAACCAACTGGCGCGGGACGAGTTGAGCCATTTGCGCGGGCAAAAATTTGCCGCCCACGCGGAATTTGTGGTGGATTTGTTCGCGCACGGCGCGGGCGCCGGTCCGGAAGGCAGGGTGGCCGTGTCCGGCCCGGCCCAGGCGAAGCATTGAAGTGGAGCAACCAGTATGAGGATGAAATGGCAACAAGCGTTCCCGGCCGGCTGGCTGGCTGGCGCGCTCGGGGTTTTGGGCGCCGGGGCGCTCTTGTTCAGCGGCTGCTCGCCATCAGCCAACGCGCCAGGCGCCGGACAGGATCAGATGAATGCGGTCGCGCCCGTGACGGTGACGAACGTCGTCCGCCAGGACGTGCCGGTCCAGATTTCGGGCATTGGCAGCGTCCGCGCCTACTCGACCGTCTCGGTGATGAGCGAGAACAAGGGCCTGTTGCAGCAGGTGGGCTTCAAGCAGGGCGACGAGGTTCATGCCGGCGACTTGATTTTCCTGATTGATCCGAAGCCGTTTCAAGCCGCGCTGGACCAGGCGCGGGCGAACGTCCTGCGCGATCAGGCCCAGTTGGAGAACGCCCAGGCGGAGTTCCGGCGCGCCGCGGAGTTGCTCACGAACCGCATCCTGGCGCAGGCGGATTTCGACCAGACCCGCGCAAACATGGACGCGCTCAAGGCCACGATCGTGGCCGACCAGGCCGCCGTCACCAACGCCGAGGTGCAGCTCAGTTACTGCTACATCGCGGCACCCATCACGGGCCGGGTGGGCACGCTGCTGGTCAACGAGGGCAACATCGTCAAGGACCTGACCTCGGTGCTGGCGGTGATCAACCAGGTCCGGCCGATTTACGTGGATTTCTCCGTTCCGGAGCAGAATCTGCCGGTGTTGCGGGAGCGTCAACGGGCAGGGCCGTTGAAGGTGGAGGCCAGCATTCCGGGCCAGGAGTCGCATCGGGCCGAAGGCACGCTGATCGTGATCAACAACCAGGTGGACACGAACACCGGCACCATCCTGCTGCGCGCGGAGTTTCCCAACGCGGACGAATGGCTCTGGCCGGGGCAGTTCGTGAACGTGGTGGTCACGCTCTCGATCGAGCACGCCGCCGTGACCGTGCCCTCGGCGGCGATCCAACTCGGCCAGACCGGCCAGCACGTGTGCGTCGTCAAGGCGGACAACACGGTGGAAATCCGGCCGGTGGAACTGGGCGGCACGTTCGGCGACGCCACCGTGATCCGGCACGGGTTGCAGCCGGGCGAGCGCATTGTCACCAGCGGCCAGCTCCGGCTTGTCGCCGGTTCGAAGGTGAAAATCGTCACGGCCGGTGTGGACCCGGGCGCCTGACGCTGCGCGATCCGCCCGAAAGGAAACGCCTTCCATGAGCATCTCGGAGCCATTCATCCGCCGTCCCGTGGCGACCACGCTGGTCATGCTGGGCATCATGCTGTTCGGCCTCATGGCGTATCGCTCGCTGCCGGTGAGCGACCTGCCGAACGTGGATTTTCCGACCATCGTGGTGTCCGCCAGCCTGCCGGGCGCGAATCCGGAAACCATGGCCTCGGCCGTGGCCACGCCGCTGGAGCGGCAGTTTTCCACGATTGACGGCCTGGACTCGATGACCTCGGTGAGCGCGCTCGGCTCGTGCTCCATCACGCTTCAGTTCAACCTGCGCCGCAAGATCACCGACGTGCCGCCGGACATCGAGGCCGCCATCGCGCAGGCCACGCCGCTGCTGCCGCCGGGGATGCCGCAGCCGCCGGTTTACCGCAAGGTCAACCCCGCCGACGCGCCGATCATCTACATCGCGCTCACCTCCGCCACGCTGCCGATGTGGGATTTGGACAATTACGGCGAGGTGATGATGGCCCAGCGCATTTCGATGGTGAACGGCGTCGCGCAGGTGTCCGTGTTCGGCAGCCAGCACTACGCCGTGCATGTGAAAGTGAACCCCGATGCGCTGGCCAGCCGCGGTATCGGCATTGATCAGGTGGAAAGCGCGATCCAGAACGCCAACGTCAACCTGCCGGTCGGCACGATTTACGGCAAGGAGCGCTCCTTCACCATCCTCGCCTCCGGCCAGCTTCTCCAAGCGAAGAACTACGGCGACATCATCCTGGCCTACCGCAACGGCGCGCCGGTCCGGCTGCGCGACGTGGCCGACGTCGTGGACAGCGTGGAGGACGAGCGGACGGGCGCGTGGTTCAACGACGCCCAGCATCACAGCCGTTCCCTCATCCTGGCCGTGCAACGCCAGCCCGGCGCCAACACCGTGGCGGTGTGCGACGCGATCCGGGAGCTGCTCCCCACGTTTCAGTCTTACCTGCCGCCGTCCGTGGAGTTGCACATCGTTTATGACCGGTCGGCGACGATCCGCCAGTCGCTGCGCGACGTCGAGTTCACGCTTTTGCTCAGCCTGGCGCTGGTGATCATGGTCATCTTTCTGTTCCTGCGGAACGTCTCGGCCACGGTGATTCCCAGCCTCGCGCTGCCGTTGAGCGTGGTGGGCACGTTTGCCTTCATGTATCTGCTGGGCTATTCGCTGGACAACCTCTCGCTCCTCGCGCTCACGCTCTCCATCGGCTTCGTGGTGGATGACGCCATCGTGATGCTGGAGAACATCGTCCGGCACATGGAAATGGGCGAGCCGCCGTTCGAGGCCGCCCTCAAGGGCGCCCGGCAGATCGGCTTCACGATCCTCTCCATGACCCTGTCGCTGGCCGCCGTGTTCATCCCGCTGTTGTTCATGGGCGGCATCGTCGGCCGGCTGTTCCGCGAGTTTTCCGTCACCATTTGCTCCTCCGTGCTGATCTCCGGCATGGTGTCGCTGACCCTCACGCCGATGCTGTGCAGCAAATTCCTCCGGCCGCACGGCGCCGAGCAGCATGGCCGCCTGTTCCGCGCGTCGGAACGAGTCTTCGACGCGATGCTGAACGTTTACAAAATCACGCTGCACTGGGTGTTGGCGCACCGCCGGCTCGTGATGCTGGCCAACCTGGGCATTCTCGTTGCGATTGGCTGGCTGTTCGTCAAGGTCCCGAAAGGTTTCCTGCCCGACGAGGACACCAGCCAGGTTTTCACGGTCACCGAGACGCCGCAGGGCACGGCCTATCCGGAACTGCTCAAACGCCAGGAAGCGGTCGTCCAGATCGCCCGCACGGACCCAAACGTCGAGGTCTTCTTCTCCAGCGCCGGCGGCGGCGGGGCTTCCAGCGTCAGCGGGCAGAATTACGGCCGCATGTTCCTGCACTTGAAACCGCCGGCCGAACGGAAGCTCGACGTTTACGGGGTGATCCAGGAACTGCGGCGCAAGTTTGCCACCATTCCGGGCATTTCCGTCTTCATGCAAAATCCGCCGTCCATCCGCATCGGTGGCATGATGAGCAAGAGCCTTTACCAGCTCGCGCTGCAAAGCCCGGACCTCGACCAGCTCTATGCCGCGGCGCCTCTGCTCGAAGCCCGGTTGAACACGCTCACCAACTTCCTCCAGGACGTGACCAGCGACCTGCAAATCAAGACGCCGCAGGTCACCTTCGATATCAACCGCGACCGCGCCTCCGCGCTCGGCGTGACCGCGAACCAGATTGAAAGCGCGCTGGCCGATGGCTATGGCCCGCGCTGGATTTCCACCATCTACGCGCCGAACGACCAATACAAGGTGATGCTCGAACTCGGGTCGAATTACATCGCGCATCCGGAAGGCATCGCGAAACTCTACGTGAAATCCGCCTCCGGCCAGTTGGTCCGCCTCGACTCCGTCGGCACCCTCACCCAGGGCGTCGGCCCCCAAATCATCAGCCACCTGGGCCAGCTTCCCGCGGTGACCATCTCGTTCAACCTCCGTCCCGGCGTCTCGCTGGGCGATGCGGTCGAACAGGTGGAGGCGGCGGCGCAAGCCACCCTGCCGTCGGGCATCACCACCAGTTTCCAGGGCACGGCGCAGGCCTTTCAATCCTCCCTGGCCGGCCTCGGTCTGTTGCTGCTGCTCTCCATCGTCTTCATCTACATCGTCCTCGGCATTCTTTACGAAAGCTTCGTCCACCCCATCACGATTCTTTCCGGCCTGCCGTCCGCCGGCCTCGGCGCGCTGCTCACTGTGGTGCTGTTCAAGAACGACCTGAACGTCTATTCCATCGTCGGTCTCATCCTGCTCATCGGCATCGTGAAGAAGAACGCCATCATGCAGATTGACTTCGCCCTCGAAGCCCAGCGTCACGAAGGCAAGTCCCCCGTCGAGGCCATCTTCGGCGGCTGCGTCGTCCGCTTCCGTCCGATCATGATGACCACGATGGCGGCGCTGATGGCGGCGCTGCCCATTGCCTTGGGCACCAGCGGCTGGGCACGCCGCCAGTTGGGTCTCATCACGGTGGGTGGCCTGCTCACGTCCCAGCTCATCACGCTCTACCTGACGCCAGTCTTCTATCTCTACATGGACGCGTTGCAGCAACGCTTCACCCGCTGGCGGAAAAACCGCCGGGCCGCGCGCGGACTCCGCCCGGTCACGGCTGCCTGACCGGCAGCAGGTGGCGCGTTCGGACCAACGGGCCAACCGGATGTCCAGGCGTGGGCTGCAACGATTCCTGCAGGCTTGACCCGGCAAGGGCAATACAGAAGAGTGGTTCCTGTAAAGCAGACCACGCCCGGCCGGCGGCCGTTAAAGCTCAAAGTCGTTGGATCGTTGGGGAGCTGCGCGTGCGGCACAGAGAGGTTCACACTATGAAAAAGCGAAGCATGATCATCGGATTCATGTTGATGGGACTGGCCGCCATTTTCGTGATTCTCCACACGTTTGCCAAATCATCTGGCGCGGCTCGCCCGGTGCGACTGGTTGTCTCCGGCCCTGATGGGCAGCGTTTTTCGGGCAGCTATGTCGCCGACGGCGTCACCAACTCCATTAGCGCCATCGTTCCTGCCGCCATCAACTTGCAGGCCAGAGATGTGGCGTATGAGTTCAAGCGTGAAGGCGGCAAAGGCGAATTTCGGGTTGCTCTGTATGTCGGCGACCTTTGCCGGACATCGGCCACGAGTGACCGGCGGCAGGGTGTGCGTGGCGAGTTGCGATACGCGACGGCCAGAGAGAGTTATTGGGCGGGCGGATTTTGAGTGGAGGCGACCTAACCGGGGCGCTGCCGCGAACCGCCGCGCCGCCGGACAGTTGACGGTTCGGGTAATCTGTCAGCGACTCTTGCAGCCAACCGGGCGTTTCCGGCGGCGGTCGCTGAGCTGCGGTGGTCCGTCAACGGTTTTTGGATTTGCTTGGCGGGATGTTTCCACGGGCTTTTGCCCAGTTCCACGCGGTCAAATAGCGCGACGATCGGACTCCCGTTTTGGCGCAGCGCCGCATCATGCCTGGCTTCTTCGGAATCCCGCGTATCATGCATGTTTGGGCTTTTCCGCTCTGCGCCTCGGCGACTCTGTGGCAAACAAACTCCGTCCGTTATCTGACAGGCTGTGAATGAGTTCTCACCGGCCCGCGGAGTCGCGCCGACGTGAATTGCTCGTGACTGCTTGAGGCGGCGTCAATCGTCCGTTTTCTCCGCAGGCGCAGTGCATGCCTTTGCCAGTTTGGCGGAATCCGGTATGGTTTCCGCTATGAGCGATAAAGATGCCCGGTTCAATCGCCGGCTGGCTTGGCTCGTTCTGGCCAGCTTCATTGTTTTCGCGTCCGCCGTCGTTCTGCGGCTCGGCATTGGCGCGACGCCGGACGACACCACGGACAGCGCCGGGCATCCGATGGGCTTCAATGACCCGCTTTACGTCGGGCACTACCTCATCATGCTTCGGAACTTCCATCCGGCGGACTTCCTCAAAGGCGAATACGTATATGAAGGGGTGCTTTTCACGGCCCAGGTCGTTGGCGCGGGGATTCTGCTCGGTTGCGGTCCGGTTTGCTCGCGGCTGACGCGCTGGTATTTCGTTGCTCAAGCCGCCGTGTTTCCGCTGGGCTTGCTCGCGTTGCCGTTTCTGCCCGTTCTTGCCAGCCCGATTTTCACCGGCCGGATGGATCGCGAGGGTTTCGTGGATATTCCGTTCATTCTGGCCGTCGCCCAGCCGGTGTGGGTCGTTACCTCGCTGTGCATCGCCGTCGCGCTCCGGGGCACCGGCCTGGGGCTGGCTCGCGTGCGCGGGGCCTGCGCGCAGGCGACCCGTGCCGGAGCAACCGCGTTGGCGAAGGCAATGAGGTGAGCCGCGTGGCTCTGCTTTCATGGCAACGGCGTGCGGCGGTGCTAGGAGGCGGGCAACTTTTGCTGCCGCCGGCTGGCGCGGCCGTGCCTTGACTTGGGACCGCGCGCCGCCAAGATACTCCCCGGTTTATGGCAGTGAGCAGAAGACCCAGTCTGAATCGCGAGCAAAAGCGCGATCTGGACATCGAAATCAGCTTCCTGACGGGCCTGACCCGGCGGGATCCCGGTTACGTCGAAGCCCTGCAAATCCTCGGCGACGACTACACCAGGCGCGGCAAGTTCGAGGAGGGTTTGCAGGTGGACCTGCGCCTCGCCCAGCTCCGGCCGGACGATCCGCTGGCGCATTACAACCTGGCGTGCAGTTACGCGCTGACCGACCGCCACGACGCGGCGTTCGCGGAACTCAACCTCGCGCTGGACAAAGGCTACCGCGAATTCGGCTGGCTGGCGAAGGACCCCGACCTCGCCGGCTTCCGCAAACATCCGCTCTACCGCAGGCTGCGGGCGCGCATCCGCGCCCTGCGCGTGGAAATCCGCTGACCGCCGGCTCCATCCCGAACTTTTCCCGCATGAACGTCACCGTCGCCGGCCGCACCCGACACTTCCGCACCGTCTGGTTTGACGCGGAAAACAACGCCGTCCAGCTCATCGAACAGCGCCTGCTGCCGCACCAGTTTGAAATCAGCGCCACGCGCGATTTCCGCGCAACCGCGACCGCGATCCGGGACATGATCGTCCGCGGCGCGCCGGCCATCGCCGCCACCGCAGCCTACGGTCTGGCACAGGGCGCGCGGGCGTTTCGCGGGAGCAACCTCGCGAAATTCGCCGCGCACGTCGAAGCCGTGTTTCAAACGCTCAAGGCCGCCCGGCCCACCGCCGTGGACCCGGTGAACGCGATGAACCAGGTGCGCGCGGCGATGGCGCCGGGCGAGTCGGTGGAGGAGCAGCAGGCGCTGGCGCTGGCCGCCGCCGAGCAGTTCGCGCAGGAAAGCGTGGCGCATTGCGAGGCCATCGGACGTCACGGCGCGCGGCTGATTCGCGCCGGCGCCCGCGTGCTCACGCATTGCAACGCCGGCTGGCTGGCGTGCGTGGACGTCGGCACCGCCACCGCGCCGATTTACGCCGCGCAGGCGCAGGGACGGAAGATTCATGTCTTCTGCGACGAAACCCGCCCGCGCTGCCAGGGCGCGACGCTCACCGCGTGGGAACTCGCGCAGCAGGGCGTTTCGCACCAGGTCATCGCCGACAACGCCGCCGGCCACCTGATGCAGCGCGGCGAAGTTGACCTCGTCATCGTCGGCAGCGACCGCGTGCTCGGCCGCACTGGCGAGATTGCGAACAAAATCGGCACCTACACGAAGGCCGTGCTCGCGCACCGGCACCGGATTCCGTTTTACGTGGCGATCCCGCTCTCCACGATTGACTGGAGCCTGCGCGCCGGCGCGGACATTCCGATCGAGGAACGCAGCGAAGACGAAGTGCTCGGTGCGTGGGGAGCCGTTGGGAATTTCAAATCTCAAATCTCAAATTTGAAATCGTTATACGTCCGCGTGGCGAATCCAACCAGTGGCGCGCGGAATCCCGGCTTCGACGTGACGCCGGCCGAACTGATCACCGGTATCATCACGCCGGCGGGCATATTCAAACCACGCGAACTCTGGCGCCGCCGCCACGAACTCGGCGGTTGAACCAGCCGGCGCGGTTGACTTGCGTCAAAGCCGGTGGCGGCCGCGGGGCGGAGCTTTTCGCCATGCCAAAGCGAGTTGCCTTGCCGTCCCCCGCCCGCGTCCCCTCCGCGCTGCTGGGTTTACTTCTGCTGGTCCCTTCCTTCGCCTGCGCCGCAGACGACGCGTGGACGCTGGATCACCGCTACGCGCCGCCGGATTGGCAAACCGCCATCTGCCTGCCCGACGACTGGCAGAAAACGCTCGTCGGCAAGGACGGCGCGCTGCTTTACGACTACCCCGGCAGGTTCGCCGGCTTCGGCACGAAGCTCACGTTCGGCACCGCCGACGGCGCGACGTGGTCGGGACAGGAACTCGTTTCGGCGCGCGTGCCGATTGTCCGCACGACGAAGCGCAGCGGCGCGGTCGAAATCGTTGAAGAAGCCTTCGCCGTCACGCCGCCGCTGCGCGCCGCGGAACCGCCGCCGGCCAACCCGCTCGCCGTGGAACGCGTCGGCGCCACCACGACCTCGGCGAATTGGGCGACGCCGAAAATCGTGTGCGATCCGGCGTTCCGGCACATCGTGGTCGGTTACAATCAGCCGGTCGCCTACCGGTTCCGCGCGGCGGCGGGTGCGCATTACACCGTCGTCTTCGGTCTGTGCGAAGGCTGGCACACGAACGCCGCCCAGCGCGTGCTCGACTTGCAGATTGAAGGCAAAACGCGCCGCACCGTGGACCTCATCGCCGAGAAGGGCCGCAACGTGCCCGCGGTGTTCGCGTTCGACGCCAGCGACGAAAACGGCGACGGCTGGATTGACGTGGCGGTGGCCGCGGCGGCGAATGCACCGGACAAAAACACGATTCTCAACCTGCTGTGGATCTTCCGCGCCGGCGACGCGCCCGACGCGCAGCAACTGATTTCCGGCGTGACGATCAAGCCGCCGCTGGCGCGGGTGGAGTGCGGCGTGCCCAACTTCAGCGGCCGGCCGACGCGCAACGATGTGCTGCTCGTGCGCCTGCGCAATCCCGGCGCCGCGCTGGCGCGCGTCACGCCGACGCTCACGGTCGAAAGCGAAACACCGGTCGCCACGGTGGACGCCCGCACCTTGCGCCTCGGCACGGGCACGCTGATTATCGTGTCGCAACCCTGCCCACGCATTGAACAGGCCGGCGCGCGGACGCTGCTGCGGTTTGACGAATTGACCCTTGCGCCCGGCGCCGAACGCGTGCTCGCCTTCACGATCAGCCGCGGGCTACGGCCGGTGGCGTTTCCCAAAACCGTGGCGCAGGTGCAAAACGCGCGGAGCGCGGCGGCGCGTTTTTGGCGTCACGTCCCTCTGCCTTACGGCCACATCGAGGTGCCGGACACCGCGGTGCAGGCGCAACTGGACGCGTCCATTCGCAACATCTACCAGGCACGCGAAATCAAAAACGGCCTGCCGGCGTTCCAGGTCGGCCCGACGTGCTACCGCGGTTTGTGGGTGGTGGACGGCTCGTTTTTGCTCGAAGCGGTCACCTTCCTCGGCCGCACGAACGAGGCGCGCGCCGGCATCAAATACCTGATGAGTTTCCAGCGGACGGACGGCGGGTTCATGCTGATTGACGGGCATTGGAAGGAAACCGGCATCGTGCTTTGGGCCGTGGCGCGGCACGCGCAACTCACCGGCGACCGCGCGTGGCTGCGGTCGGTGTGGCCGAGCGTCGAGCGCGGCTTCAAGTTCATCGAAGCGATGCGCCGGATGCCGCCGGCAGGCGCGCCGAACGCCGGGCTGATTCCCGACGGCTTCAGTGATGGCGGCCTCGCGGACCGCGTGCCGGAATACACGAACATTTACTGGACGATGGCCGGGATGCGGGCGGCGATTGCAGCCGCGCGCTGGCTGGGCAACGACACCGAGGCCGACGCGTGGCAGCGCGAGTATGACGACTTCTTTGCCACGTTCCGCCGGGCCGCCGCGCGCGACCTGAAGACCGACGCGCATGGCAACCGTTACCTGCCGATTCGCATGGCCAAGGGCGAAGGCATCCCGCCGCAGAAGGCGCAGTGGGCGTTTCTGCACGCGGTGTTTCCGGGCAAGGTGTTCGCGCCGGACGACCCGCTTGTGCGCGGCAACATGGCCATGCTCCACGCGGTGGAGAAGGAAGGGCTGGTGCTCGACACCGGCTGGCTGAAGAACGGCATCTGGACCTACTTCGGCGGTTTTTACGGCGCAGCCTGGCTGTGGCTCGGCGACGGTGACAAGGCGGCGCGCACGCTTTACGCGTTTGGCAATCACGCCTCGCCGCTGCTGTGCTGGCGCGAGGAGCAGATGCCCGTGGGCCAGGGCAACGCCGTCGTCGGCGACATGCCGCACAACTGGGCCAGCGCGGAATTCATCCGGCTGGTGCGCAACTCGCTGGCACTGGAGCGCGGCCGGGAATTACATCTGTTCGAGGCGCTGCCCGCCGCGTGGGCAAAGCCCGGCGCCGTCACGCGGCTGCGCGGCGTGCTGACGTCGTTCGGGCCGCTGTCGCTGGAACTGCGCGTCGCGAAAGACGGCCGGAGCGCGCGGTTGAAACTCGACCCGCCACGCCGCAATCCGCCGCCGCGCATCGTCCTGCACCTCGACCGTTGGTCCGGCCGGGCCGGCACGCTGGATCTGCCGGCAGACAGGATTTCAGCGCGGACGATTGAAATTCACACAGGATCACCTGTTGCTCACTAGGGAACTGCTCTTGTCCTGGGGCGTGTTAACACTAACCCGCAGAGCCTCAAAGATGAGCGCCAGGACGATAACGCCGGAGAACAGGACATTGAGCCTGTCGAATCGTGAAAACACGCGGCGTAGCCTTTGCGCCGGCGGAACCAGCGCTCGATCTCGTTGCGCCGGCGATAAACAACGCGGTCATGCCCCCATTGGGCCAGTCTTGACGGGCCAATCGCAGCGTTTCATCCCCTTGACAGGCTGCCTCCATAATCAAATGGCAAGGTTCCTCGCTGTTTTCGGTGGAATTAGAACTGGGGCAGACGGAGCTTGCCGGCCTGGGGGCGAAGGTGCTCGTGGCCAACCCGCGCAAGCTCCACGCCATTTCCCGTTCAGCGCGCGATTTCGAAGGCGTAGCCTTTGAGGTATTCGGTTTCCGGAATTGCGGGGATGACCGGGTGGTCGGGCGACTGGCTGAACGTGGCGACGCGCCGCAGCACCCGCCGGGCGTCGAAGGCCGCCGCCAGGATCACGTCCTGAAACGTCACGGCGTCCACGTGGTGCGAGCAGCAGAAGGTGGCGAGCAGGCCGCCGGGCTTGAGCAGCTTGAGCGCGCGGAGGTGGATTTCCTTGTAGCCGCGCAGGGCGTCGGGCACGGAGGCGCGGTTGCGTGTGAAGGACGGCGGGTCCAGCACCACGGCGTCGAACGGCGGGATCAATCGCTCGTGCGGCGCGGTGGCCGTGCGCGCCTTGAGCCAGTCGAAGACGTTGGCCGCCTCGAACGAGCAGCGGTCGGCCAGGCCGTTCAGCTCCGCGTGCCGCTGGGCCGCGGCGATGGCCTCGGCGCTCTGGTCGAGCAAATGGACACGCGCCGCGCCGGCGCGGGCGGCGTGCAGGGCGAACCCGCCGACGAAGCTGAAGGCGTCCAGCACCTGCGCGCCGGGAATGCGGGCGACGAGGTCGGCGACGCGCTGGTAGTTCACCTGCTGGTCGAGGTAGAGGCCGGTTTTGTGGCCGGCGGCCAGGTTGGCGGTGAATTGGAGGCCGTTGAACTGCACGGGCACGTCGCCGTCGAGCGCGCCGGCCAGCACGCCGCTCGATTCGGGCAGGCCCTCGAACTGGCGGGAGGATTGATCGTTGCGCTCGACGATGGCGCGCGGCGAAAGGAGTTTTTGCAGCGCGGCGACGATTTGCGCCTTCCGCTGGTCCATGCCGAGCGAGGAGGTTTGCAGGACGAGCACGTCCTCGTATTTGTCCACGATCAACCCGCTGAGGAAATCGCTCTCGGCGTTGACGACGCGGAAAGACGTGGCGCCCGGCAGGTGCCGGCGGCGCAGTTCCAGCGCGGCGCGAAGACGCGCTTCGAAGAATGCTTCGTTCACCTCCACCCGCTCCGGCGCGAGCAGCCGGACATGGATTTTCGACTTTGCGTTGAAGAAGCCCACGCCGAGGAATCGCTGGCGGTGGTCCTTCACCTGCACGAGTTCGCCGTCGGCGATGGCGCGGCTGACACGGAGGACGGCGCCGGCGTAAACCCACGGGTGGCCGGCGAGGAGACGGTCGGCTTCGCCGGGCTTGACGAGGACGGTGGCGAGCGAATGAGCGGGTGTGGTCATGCGTTTGTAAACAGGTTGCACCGACTGGCGGTGGGACGGTCATCAGGCCACAAGCCGCCGGCGGAGAAAAGCGAAATGTGCCGCCGATTTGACACCGCCGGCGCTTCGGCCTACTGGTTTGACCGTTGTTAGACTGGACTAAACATCAAACCACAAATTGACTATGCCCCTTGCTGTTGGCACGAAAGCCCCTGACTTCACCCTGAAATCGAAAACCGCCGCCGGCGTCGGCGACGTGAAACTAAGCGACAATGCCGGCAAGCAGAACACCGTGCTGCTGTTCTTCCCGCTGGCGTTCACCGGCGTCTGCACCAAGGAAATGTGCGACATCTCCGGCGGTCTCAACGCCTACGCGCAGCTCAACGCCGACGTGATCGGCGTAAGTGTGGACAGCCCGTTTGCGCAGGAGGCGTGGGCGCAGAAGGAAAAAATCACCGTGCGGCTGGCCAGCGATCTGAACAAGAAAACCGCCACGGCTTACGGCGTGCTGTTGCCGGACCTCGCGGGACTGGGCTCGACCTCGGCCCGCGCGGCGTTCGTGATTGATAAACACGGCATCGTGCAATACAGCGAGCAAACGCCGACACCGAAGGATTTGCCGAACTTCGCGGCCATTCAAGCGACGCTGGCGAAGCTTCAGTAGGGATCGCGGTCACGCCTTCCAGTATTCACCGCCGAGACGCGGAGGCGCGGAGACACGAATTCTACGATTTTTTGCGAATTCACGGGGGGAGAATTCGTTGAATGTCTGTTTCCAGTGTCTCCCGGGCGAGGAGATTTCGCGGGTTCCCTGGCTGAAGCAATCAGAACATCCGACGGTACTCGCCGGCATCAGATCACTTCGCGGTAAACGTCCGGATGCGGGCGGGAAATCACGACGGCGTTCACCAACGCGCCGGCTTCGCCGATGACGCGTTTGCCGGCCGCGACGGCGGATTGCACGGAGCCGACGTCGCCGGTCAGCGTGCAAAACGCCTTGCCGCCCAGCGCCATCGCGAGCCGGATTTCCAGAAGGGTCACCGCGGCGGATTTCGCGGCGGCATCCGCGGCTTCGAGCAACGTCGCGACGTTGAACGATTCGAGAATGCCGAGCGCGCCGTCGGGCTGCACCGGTGCCGTGCGGCCCAGCGCGACGATGACGTCCGGATGGACGTTTGGAATCGTAAAGCACGCGATCAGACAACCGTTGGCCGCCACCACGCCGGCGTCCACCGCCGCGACCACGGCCGCCGTTTCGCCGCCGATGAGCACCATGTATTTGCCGGAGCAGATGGAGCGCGACAGCAGCAGCCGCACGTTGCCGGCCTTCAGCATGGTGTCTGCCACCAGGAAGCCGGAGGCGACGCTCGACAGTTCGATCAGCCCAACAGATTTCTCACTCATGGCATTCGCTCCAAAACAATGCGGTTGGTGACGCTGACCACGCGGCCGGCGAACGGCGCGTGAAGAGGCGCGCCCAACGCCTTCGCCGGCGGCGCGCCGAGCGGCTGGCCGGCGGCAACGCGGTCGCCCGGTTTCACCGACGGTTCGTTGGCCGCGCCCGCATTTTGCTTCAACGGCAGGATCACCTGCTGCGGCCGCACTTCAACCGCCTGCCACGGCGCGGGATGATTGAATTGCTCGACGTGCAGCCGGCGCATCAGCGACTTGATCGGCACGCGGCGGCCTTCGCGCATCGGGTGCGGCTTGACGATCGTCGGGCCGGTCCATTTCGTCCCGGCGCGGCGCAGCTCGGCTTTTGCATTGTCGCAGGCTTCCTTCGGAAACAGTTCCTCCGGGCAGGCAAACAGCGTGCAAAGCCCGCAGGCGCAGCACAGCGAGGCCCACTCGTTCCAATGCGCCGCGCCCGTGGCCGTGAAGGCAAGGCTGCGCATGACCTGGTGCGGTTCGACCGCGTAGCCGAGCAGAAAGCGCGGGCAATATTCCGTGCAATACCGGCACTGGTCGCAGGCGGATTTGCCGATCCGGTCCTGCGTGGCGGGCGGCTGCAGCTTGCGTTGAATGACGTGATGACTGCGCGGCAGGACCACGACGCCCGTGGCGGTCTTGGTAATCGGCGTGTCGAGGTTTTCGGTCGTTTCGCCCATCATCAGGCCGCCCAGGCAAAGCACCGGTTCGTTCGTGGCGAAACCGCCAGTCGCTTCGATGGCCTCGCGGAACGTCGTGCCCACGGGCACCGTGAGCGTCAGCGGATTCTTCACCGCGCCGGCAAGCGTCAAGGTCTTGTGCGTCACGGGCCGGCCATCCGCGGCGGCAGCCACGTTGACCAGCGTTTCCACGTTGTTGACCACCACGCCGACCTGGATGGGCAGGCCCGCCGGCGGAATCAATCTTTCAGTGACGGTGTAAACCAGGTCGTATTCGTCGCCCGCGGGATAGTAATCGCCGAGCAACTGCACGCGCACACGGTGGCTGTGGCAGGCGGCTTCAACCGCCTCCACCGCGTGGTGATTCTTGGCCTTGATGGCGACGACACCATCCTGTGCGCCAACGGCTTCCATGACCAGCTCCACGCCGCGGACGAGCGCCTTCGCCTGGTGTTCCATCACGGCGGCGTCCTTGTGCAGGAGCGGCTCGCATTCGGCGCCGTTCGCAATCACCGTGTCGGCCCGCGCGGCCAGTTTGACGTGGGTGGGAAAACCACCACCGCCCGCGCCGACCACGCCCGCCTGTCTGACTTGTTCCGCCAACGTCATGGATGCGCGGAAGCATAAGCGGGCGCGGTCGAAGCGCCAGTGAAAACAAGCCGCGCGGCTCTTTTCGCCGGGTTGGAAACGGTGTAGGCTTGGTCCAGCCAGGAAACATGATGGTTGATTCGTTGCCAGCAACCAGTCTCGCGGCGCGGCTTGATCGGCGCACGGCCATCGGGCAATTGTGGCGGACGGAAGGCGAAAAAATCCGCTGCGTCGCCTGCGGGCATCGGTGCCTCCTCGCGCCCGGCCGGCGCGGCATCTGCCAGGTGCGCTTCAACGACGGCGGGCAATTGCATGTGCCGTTTGGCTACGTGGCCGGCGTGGCGAACGACCCGGTGGAAAAGAAACCGTTCTTCCACGTTTATCCCGGCAGCAACGCATTGACGTTCGGCATGTTGGGCTGCGATTTCCACTGCGGTTACTGCCAGAACTGGATCACCAGCCAGGCGTTGCGGGACGAGGCGGCCGGTGTGCCGATTCAACGTGCCACGGCGGACCAGCTTGTCGCTGCGGCGCATCGCTCTGGCGCGCGGCTGCTGGTGTCCAGCTACAACGAGCCGCTCATCACGGCCGAGTGGGCGGTGGCGGTGTTTGCGCGGGCGCGGGAAGCGGGTCTGCGGTGCGCCTTTATCTCCAACGGCAACGCCACGCCGGAGGCGCTGGATTTTCTCCAACCGTTGCTCACCGCGATCAAAGTGGATTTGAAATCGTTCGACGACCGCCACTACCGGTCACTCGGCGGCACGCTGGCGCGGGTGACGGACGCCCTTCGCCTGATTCATGCCCGCGGCATTTGGTTGGAAGTGGTTACGCTGCTGGTGCCGGGCTTCAATGACTCCGAAGCGGAATTGCGCACCCTGACTCAATTCCTCGCCTCGATCAGCCCGGACATTCCGTGGCACGTCACAGCGTTCCATCCCGACTATCGGATGACACAGCCGCCGGCGACGACGGCGGCGGATTTGGTGCGGGCCGCGGAAATCGGAACCAGCGAAGGTTTACGCTTCGTCTATGCCGGAAATCTGCCGGGAAGGGTTGGTGACTGGGAAAATACCCGCTGTCCCAACTGCGGCGAAACTCTCGTCGAGCGGCGCGGCTTTCGCATCTTCAACAACCGCCTTGCGGCCACCGGTGCCTGCCCGCGATGCGGGCGCAGCGTGCCCGGAATCTGGCGTGACTCAGACCGCGCCACACCGGCGCGATCAAACCCATGAAACATGCTGCTATACAAGCAAATGCCTTGGTTCGTCCGGCGGCGCAGGCGGGGCGATTTTATCCGGCGGAACCGGAGCGGCTGCGCGCTGAAATCGAGGCGTTTCTGGCTGAGGTGCAAGTGGTTGGCCGCCCCGTGCCGAAGGCCATCATCGCGCCGCACGCGGGTTACTTGTATTCCGGGCCGGTGGCGGCCTTCGCCTTTGCGGTGCTGAAACCGGCGCGCGAGCGGATTCGCCGGGTGGTGCTGGTGGGGCCAGCACACTACGTCGGTTTCACCGGTCTGGCCTCCAGCGGTGCCGGCGCGTTTGCCACGCCACTGGGACAAGTAATTGTTGACAAAGAGCTTGCAATGATGGTCATGGCTTCGCCGTCAGTTCACAGGCTGCCGGCCGCACACCAGCCGGAACATTGCCTCGAAGTCGAACTGCCGTTTCTGCAAACCGTGCTGGCGGACTTTACAATCCTCCCCCTGCTGGTCGGCGACGCGAGCAGGGAAGATGTCGCCGCCGTCCTCGACATGGTCTGGGGCGGGCCGGAGACGCTCATCGTGATCAGCTCGGATCTGAGCCACTATCACGACTACGCGACCGCCGGGAGACTGGACGCCGTCACGGCTGAAGCCATAGTTGCATTGAATGGCAATGACTTAAACGGAGAAAATGCCTGTGGATGGAAGCCGATTTGCGGCTTGCTGGCGGTGGCGCGACGACGCGGCTTGCGTTGCCGTGAACTTGAGCGGCGGAATTCGGGTGACACTGCCGGATCGCGAGATCGCGTGGTTGGTTACGGAGCATTTGCGTTCTCGGCGGATTGACGGTGTCGGATTGCGCTTGAGTCCATCAGGATAGCGCGTCATGTTCCCGACTTACACACCATTGACAGGCTAATTGAACGGTTATGAAAACCACGAAGCTTGGTTCCACCCAGTCCCGTCGGCACTTCCTTGCCTCGACCGCCACCACGATAACGGCGTTTTCCGTCATTTCGGCGCATGTTCTTGGCCGTGCAGGTGGGAAGCCACCTTCGGAAAAACTGAACATTGGTGCGATCGGAGCTGGCGGCCGAGCTGCCGATGATCTTGCCGAGTTGCAGACTGAGAACATCGTCGCCCTCTGCGATGTGGATTGGGCGAGCGCGGCGGGATCGTTCGATAAATTTCCCAAGGCAAACCGTTACAAAGACTTTCGCAAAATGTTGGAAACGGAAAAGAGCCTCGATGCGGTTCTGGTTGCCACGCCGGACCACATTCACGCCGTGGCCACGATGGCCGCGTTGCGGCACGGTAAACCGGTTTACTGCGAAAAGCCGTTGACCCGAACGGTTCACGAGGCACGCGCGGTGGCGACGTTTGCACGGGAATCGAAGCTCGCCACGCAGATGGGCAATCAAGGGATGGCGTTTGAGGGTAACCGGCTCATCAAGGAATGGCTGGCCGATGACGCCATTGGCCGGGTGTATGAGGTGCATGTCTGGTCGGATCGGCCGACACACCGGGGGAAGTTGCCGCTTTATTGGCCGCAAGGCATTGAGCGTCCCACCGACACACCACCGGTGCCGGACACGCTGGATTGGGATTTGTGGCTCGGCCCGGCGCCATTCAGGCCATATCACCCTGCCTATGTGCCATTTAAGTGGCGTGGCTGGTGGGACTTTGGTTCCGGTGGCCTGGGTGACATGGGCATTCACAACCTGGCTCCGGTGTTCGATGCCCTGCGGCTAGGCGCCCCGACACGGGTTTACGCCAGTTCGACGCCCGTGTTCAAGGAAACCGTGCCCCATGCTTGCTGTGTGCATTACGACTTTCCGGCGCGAGGAAATCAGCCAGCCGTCAAACTACACTGGTATGACGGTGGCATTCTTCCACCACGGCCGGAAGAACTTGAGGACGAACGCGATTTGGACCCCGAAGACGGCATCATTTTCGTGGGCGACAAAGGCAGGATGCTGGTCGAGGGCTGGGGCGGTGAGCGGCCGCGGCTGATTCCAGAAAAGCGCAACAAGGAATACCAACGTCCGCCGAAGACGTTGCCCCGATCCATCGGCCACCATGCAGAATGGATCAAGGCCTGCAAGGAAGGCACACCCACGGCCTCGAACTTCGGTTTTGCCGGTCCGCTGACGGAAGCCGTGCTGCTGGGCAGTGTGTGTGTTCATTTTGGCGGCACGATGCTGTATTGGGATAGCGCGAACATGAAGATCACCAACGAAGACGAGGCCAACGCCTTGCTGCATTATCCTTACCGCGCGGGCTGGAGTCTGTAGGCGGCTCGCTGCTTGAAGAGATCCGTCGTTTCGGCGGAAGCGCTGAAACGACGCAGCCGAAGTGATCGTCGCTGACGTTTGGCGCGGGACGTAAATCGTGTTTCCGGCTGTGGGCAGCTCTGTGCCAAGACTGGATTGCCGTTAAGACGTGAATTGGCTTTTGCACCGGACGGCGGTATTCTCCCGCCATGTTCGTGTATCCGAAACGATATGACGTGATCGTCGTGGGTGGTGGTCATGCGGGGACGGAGGCTGCGTTGGCCGCCGCGCGGATGGGGTGCCAGACACTCCTGCTGACCATGAATCTGGATACAATTGGCCAGATGTCATGCAACCCGGCCATCGGTGGGATCGCCAAAGGGCATTTGGTGCGGGAGATTGATGCCTTGGGTGGAGAAATGGCCCGGAACACGGATATGACCGGCCTGCAATTCCGGATGCTGAATACCAAAAAGGGTCCTTCGGTCTGGGCGCCGCGGGCGCAATGTGACAAGAAAGCGTATCAATTCCGCCTCAAATACGTCTGCGAACGGCAGCAGAATCTCGATTGCTATCAGGCTCAAACCATCAAGCTGCTCACGGATGACGGCATGGCCTTTGGCGTCGAGACCAGCATGGAGATTCAGTTTCACGGAACGACGGTGGTTATTACCACGGGAACATTCCTGCGCGGGCTGATGCATGTCGGCTTTCAGCGACAAGAAGGCGGTCGAGCGGGGGAGGCGGCTGCAACAACGCTTTCTGGATCGCTCCATGAAATTGGGTTGGAACTGGGCCGCCTCAAGACGGGAACACCGCCGCGGCTCAACCGGCGCTCGATCGATTTCTCACAAATGGAAATTCAACCGGGTGATGAGCCGGTTCCTTATTTCACCAATTGGCAGGACGATTTGTTCCACATGGAACATTCCGACGCCAGTGCTGACGGCGCACACCATCGTTATCCTCCCGGGTCGGTACTCCATCAAATCCGTGGCCAGCTCCCGTGTTATTTGACAGCCACAACGCAGCGCACCGCCGAGTTCATCCGGGCCAATCTCGATAAATCGCCTCTTTACGCCGGCAAAATCAAAGGTATCGGGCCGCGATACTGTCCTTCCATCGAGGACAAAATTGTGCGGTTCGCGGACAAGCCGTCGCATCAAATCTTTTTGGAGCCAGAGGGTGTAGCCACCGAGGAGATTTACGCAAACGGTTTTTCCACCAGCCTCCCGTTTGAAGTCCAGATCGAGTTGGTGCGCACGATCTGTGGCTGCGAACGGGCGGAAATTCTCCGACCCGCCTACGCGGTCGAATACGACTACGTTTTTCCCACTCAACTATATCCTTCGTTGGAAACCAAAGTCTGCCGCAATCTTTATCTCGCCGGGCAAATCAACGGAACTTCAGGTTACGAAGAAGCGGGCGGCCAGGGAATCATGGCGGGAATTAATGCCGCCCGCCGCGTGCGCAGCCAAAATCCAATCATTCTTCGCCGTGACCAGGCTTACATCGGCGTGCTCATTGACGATCTGGTGACGAAGGGCACCACCGAGCCGTACCGCATGTTCACGTCACGGGCGGAATACCGTCTGATCTTGCGTCAAGACAATGCCGACCAGCGCCTTGCTGAGCTTGGTCACGATGTCGGCTTGTTGCCGGAGCGACACTATCAACAGTATCTGCGTAAATGGCAGATCATTGCTTCCGAATTGGAAAGGCTTGAACATACACGGTTTGGGTCGCTGACGCTCGCGCAAATCCTGCGTCGGCCGGAGGTGGTTTACCGCGATCTGCCCAGCGTGACTCCCGGCCTGTCCGAGGAAGTCGTTCGCCAAATCGAAATCACGCTCAAATACGCAGGTTACATTGACCGGCAGGAGGAAGAGGTTGAGAAGTTTCGCAAACTGGAGGACAAAGCGATTCCCGAAGATTTTGATTATGTGCGGATTCCAGGGATGAAAACCGAATCACGACTGAAGCTCCAACAAATCCGCCCCCGGACGCTGGGGCAGGCTGGTCGCATTTCCGGTGTGTCTCCCGCCGACGTGAGTTTGCTGATGGTTTGGCTGCGGCGAAACGGGATGCAAGAAGTTGATAGCGAATAGTATTAGCATGTTCAGTCTTAAGCAAGTAACCGACTTGGTTTATGTATCATTTAACGTCTCAGCGTTGGATTGGCAAGCTGTTGCTCCAGCCGTTGTAACTGGCCGAGGATCTCGCCGGCGATGTTGGCTAGCCACGCCTGGGCGACTGTGATCACGGAAAGCAGTCCGCCGCAGACGCCGGCATAGAGGCCGTAATCGAGGAAAAAAGCGCACTCAAGAGCGGCCCCGCCGAACCGCAGCCCAGCAACACCGCCCAAGCCTTGCGCACTGAGAGGCGCAATGCCCACGATTCTTGCTTGGTGTTCATGGTTTCAGATTGGAATTGGCGGCCCGGGATCCGGGCCGTGGTTATTGAACTTTCCGCCACTGAATGTTTTTGATGGCGCCGGTGGTTTCGTAAGTGGCGATGCCGAAGGGCTGGTTCAACTCAATTTCGCCCAGCCGCATGCTCAGGTGTTTGCCGGCCAGCTCCACGTCCGCCATTTTTTCCGCGCCGATCCACGCCTGTAGCCGGGCGTGGGTGACTCGCACGCGGATGCGGAACCAGCGTTTGGCCGGATAGTCCTTGAACCGGGTGGTTTCGTTGATTGAGGCGTCGTTGTTGTCAATGCTGGAGATTCCCGTCACCCCGCCACCCCAGCCGCCCACGACGAACGTGCAGCAGTTGGTGCCCACCGGAAACGTCAGCCCGCAGAAGAAATCGCTGCCTTCCACCTTCATGGCGTCGAGCGCCAGCTCGTAATCCCACGTCGGCAAATCGTTGGTCTTCACCAGATTGACCCCGGTGAGCATCGCGCCCATCGCCAGCACGAGCGTGCCATTCGTGACGGACACATCGCCGTGGCCGGCAAACTCCGTGACTTTCCAGCCGGCGAGCGATTTGCCGTCGAACAACGACTGCCAGCCTTCGCCAGGCAGCGGCGCCACGATGAAGTAAGGCGGTTGATCCGCAGACTCCACAGCCGAGGTGGCCGGCGGGGTTGGTGCTGGCGGTGGTGTGGTTGTGGCAGGGGCGGGCGCGTTCGTGCCGGCGCGTTGTGCGCACGCTGGCACGAGGAAAAGCGTGACCGCAGCGAGGACCATTAGCGTGCGGAGGAAAAGCGTTTTCATATTTGTTTCAGCTTTTGACAGTTTGACGGCTTGACCCGGCCATTCTCGCTGACGCCCAAACGAGGGCGAGCAAAAAGTCAAATCACCAGCCGGCCGAGCGCCGCCAGCTCTGCCGTGAAACCTTCACGGAAGGTCGGGTAGTGCGGCCGCCAGCCGAGTTCCTCGCACAGCTTTTGATTCGACACGCGCTTGCTCGTGACGCCGCGTTTGCGTGGCGCCGCCGGCGCGGAAGGTGGCAGCGGCCGGTTCAACGTCCGCGCAAGCCAGCCGAAGAGTTCCGCTTGCGTCACCGGCGCATCGTCCACGGCGTTGTAGATTTCGCCGGGCCGGCCGTGTTCCAGCGCGGCGAGGATGGCGCGGATCACGTCGTCGCGGTGAATCATGTTGTGGACGCGCCCACCGTCGCCCTCCAGCCGCGCCTCGCCGGCGAGAAATCGTTTGAGCCAGTAGCCGCGGCCCGGCCCGTAAATGCCGGCGACGCGCAAAATCACGGCGGGAAAATCGTGTTCACTGAATTCGCGGAGCAGCAATTGCTCGGTCGCCACGAGCGCGTCGCCCGTGGGCGTGCCTGGTTCGGCGGCGCTGGTTTCGGTCACGACTGCGCCGTCGGTCTGGCCATAGACCCCGGTGCTGCTGGTATAAACGAACCGGCGCGGCGGCGCGGCCGCCAGCCAATCGAGAAGATGGCGCGTGCCGTCGAGATAAACACGGCGATACTCCGCCACGCCGCCGCCCGACGCGGAAACGCAGTTGACCACCCAATCGAACGGGTCGGGCAGGCGCGTGAGGCTGCCGGGGTCGGTGACGTCAGCCATGTGGGGTTCGACGCCGGCGACGCGGAGCGCGTGGTCCGCCGTGTGGGTGCGCTGCGCGCCGAAGACCACGTGGCCGCGCCGGGCCAGTTCGGCAGCCAGCGGCAGGCCGACGTAACCGCAACCGAGAATCAACACGCGCATGGCGGCAAGTTGTCCCATCGCCCGCCGCGCGACAAACGGAATTCCGCCGACGGGGAAGTCCTGCCTGTATTGAGGCGGGCCTCGTGTCCGGAAGTCAACCTGACTCGAAAGTGATTTCGTGAGCAATGCGTAACGCCGGCTGGCCAAATTCCGTGCGGAGGATTACGCTTTGGCCTCATGCGAGCGAACCGTTGGTCATGTTCGGGGGCACTCTGCCTGGCGCTGCTGCTGGCCGGCAGCGGTTGCGCCAGCAAGGCAAGTTATCTTCCCAGCGACCCCAAGCGTGGCAGCATCAGCGAGTTGAGTCGGAAACAGGCCGGCACACCGCTGCCTGCGCAGAAGAACAAGTCCACGGCCAAACCGCAGATTGTCCTGCTGGTTTCCTACGATGCCACCGGCAAGCCGGTCATCGCCGAATTGCGGGAAAGCTCCGGCGACCCCGCGCTGGACCAGCGGGCCATTCACATGGCGCTGCACAAAATGACCTTCCCGGCGGGTCACGCCGACACGGTGCTGGTGCCGATTGACCCGAAGTCCGTGCCGAAAAAATAGCGTGCCCTGGTCCGACCAGCCGGCGGACGCGCATTCGTCGGCGCGGCAAAAAGGCCGCGCTGCCGCTTACGGTGAACCCAACGATTTAAGGTAGTTCATCAAATCCGTCCAGCCCGCGCCGGCGCCGATGACGACGGTCGAAAGAATCAGCGTGCCGATGCCGCCGGCGATGAGAAGGTGGGCTTTTTTGCTGGCACCCTTCCACTCGTGCAGGATCCAACCCCACATCGTGCTGAAGATGATGATGCTGGCCATGTGCAGCGTCCAGCTTGCGAACTTGAACTTGCCCATCTGAGTTTCGCCCATCGTGTAGAAGAAGAACTGGAAATACCACGTCGTGCCGGCGAGAGCGGAGAACAGGTAGTTGGCGAGCACGGGCACGCGCAGGTCAGCCGTTGCCGGTGCCACCTGGCCCGGCACGGCCCCGGCGTGTTCCGGCTTCACCGTGCCGCTGATGTATTGGTAGGCCGAGCGATTTTTCACGTTCAGCAGGAGACACCAGATGAAGTTCGTGGTGAAGCCGCCCAGCAGCACGACCACCAGTTTGGGCAGGCCCGTCCAGAGTTTGGGAGTGCCGGCGGCGGCGGTGGCGTCGTTGATGGGATTGCCCGCGGTGAGCGCAAAGGAAAAACAGGCGCTCATGATGCCGGAGAAGGTCGCCACAAGAATACCCTTGGTGAAGCTGAATTCCGCGATGGCCTTCTTCTTCTCGGCCTCGGGCATCTCGCGTTCCTTGGTCAACCCCGCCAGCGCGGCGATGCCGATGCCCAGCAGACAAACCGCCACACCCGCCAGCGTCACCTGTCCCGGCGTGGATTTCGCGATGTCCACGATGCTCTGATCCACCGCCTTGAGGTTCGGCATGAACACCTTGAAGATTGGCGGCACCAGCGTGCCGAAGGCGGCGCAATACCCCAGCGCCACCCCCATGCCCAGTGACATCCCCAGATACCGCATGGTCAACCCGAACGTCAGCCCGCCAAAACCCCACAACATCCCGAAAAAATACGTCCACCACAGCGTGATGGCCGTCTGCTGCCGCAGCACGCCGGGCAGGTCGTTCGTCATCAATGACGCCATCAGCCAGGGCATGATGATCCAGGAGAAGAAGCCGCCCACCAGCCAGTAGGTTTCCCACGACCATTTCTTCACCCCCTTGTAAGGCACGTAAAAACTGCCGGAGGCCAGACCGCCCAGCCAGTGGAAAACCACGCCCAAAAACGGATTCGGTGTCATGTTGCGTCCAATTTCGTCGTTCGCCGCGCCTGTTCCGTGACCGGACGCCGCGAAGCGACAACACCCCGGCCTGTGGTTCCTTGCGGAAGACAATCGTCGGGAGCCGCACGGCAAACTGCCCGTCGAACGGAGACGCGGGCATTAAACCGGCCGCTGGCCGGGACGCAATCCCAAAAGCCGACTGGTTAGTTGACCGCTTCGACACCATTTTCCAAACCTTGGCTAATTGATCGCGCTTAAGGTGCCAGCCCTTTTCCAAACAGCCAGGGGATGGCTTGGGAATAGACAAACTGCATGGCTGCGGTGTAGCCGGCTTGATTTAGGTGAAGGCCATCCAGGCTGTAGGCGGCTTTCAGCCCCAGC
>JAJXZJ010000018.1 GCA_021780105.1 bacterium | reverse complement strand
CCGCAGTTGCCCGCCTGCGAATTCCTCACGCTCGCCGGCGTCGAAAAGCTGGACGGCATCGAGGCGTTCCCGCGCCTGCGCAACCTCAAAATCGAAACCGACGTGCGCGACTTCGCGCCCCTCGCCGGGTTGGACCGGCTGACCTGTTTCACCTGCAACGCCTTTGCGCCGGCGGACGTTGCCCCGCTGACGCGCCTGCCCCGGCTGCAATGCGCGACCTTCGACACCCGGTTCAAATACGAACTGCAGGCCACTCCGCCGCGCGACTTCTCGCCGCTCGGCCAGTCCCCCGGTCTGCGCGAACTCCACGTGGAAAACTGCCCGCCGGTCGAGTTGGAAGTGGCCGCCCTCAATGCCCTGTTCCCGCCGTGGGACGATGTGCTCCTCGCCGCGCAACCGCGACCGCTGCCGCCCAAACTGCGCATGGTGATCGCGCCCCACGTCAAAGTCCCCGGCGGCCGCGGAATCCAGTTTGACCCCGGCGACGACGGGCTGGTGGACGAGGGCTTGCGCCAATGCGAGGGCCGCTGGGTCGGGCGCTTCGTCGAAAAAACCGTCTCCGCCAAGCTGGGCGCCGCCGATTGGGGCCAGGCCGCGGGTGACGGCAAATACCGGAGAGCCACCGTCACCATTGAGGCCTTTGCCGTCGTCGAAAAACTGCCGCAAATCGTCGAGGCCACGCGGGAATGCCTGGCCCGGCTCCGGCACGACTACGAGGCCACCATCATGATTGATCTCAAGGCGCCCAAGCTCGAACCCACGCCCGCCCAAAAACAGCTCCTGGCGCAATTCGAGAAGGAACAGGACGAGGCGGACTTTGAGCGCCGCCAGCGCGAACAGGCCGAATACCTCGAACGGCTCCACGACTACGAACTGAAAAAGCAACTCGGCGAGCCGATCAAACCCGAGGAATTTGCGCCCGCCCAACAGGAACCCCTGCCCCCGCCGCCGTGGGAACGCGACGAGGAGGAGGACGACTCCCAGGATGACGGCCAATCCGGTTTCGGCGGCGTCAAGGTGAAAGAAAAACCGGACCCGCCGCCCGACCCGTGGGACGACGAACATCCGCTGGCCGACAAATACCGGCTCATGGCCCATCTCACGCTGGATGAAATCTGGTTTTTCTCCCAGCACCGCGATCTGGCCGTTTACCTGATGGCCCGCCAGCCGGACGAGGAAATCCCGGAGGACAAGCCGCCGGAGACGTAACCCGACTTTAACCGTTTGGGAAACGGTTAAAGGAATTGGCCGGCGGCAAAGGCCCGCCGCGGACCGGACGCGCCGGCGTCCAATCGCAGCAGCGGTGGCAAAGTCTTAACCGAAACCATGCAGTAGAGACTGATTTTCCATGATGATTTAGCTGGTGAAAGCGGGTTGGTTTTCGACTGCATTGCAGTTGGGCAAAGGGGATAAAATCTTTTCCCATAATCGTCGCCACCAAGCGTGTTCGCGTTCTGGGACGGCCAGTTTGATCGTGGTTTTGCCGGCGGGATGACTGAGCACTCCCGCCGTCACGAACAGCCAGAAGCGCAGGGTGCGCAGGGTGACTTTTTGCTGCCAGCCCAGATGCCGCTCGAACAACACGACCAGGTTGTAAGCCAGGCTGGCCAGGCTCAAGGCGGCCTCGCTGGCCCAAAACTTTTCCAGACACAATGTCGGCAGGGCGAAACCCGCCTGCAGTTCCTTGATGACATTCTCGCAGTCAGCCCGGCCGTTGTAGTAACGCCACACGGCCAGCGGCGGATGCGTGGCCGCCGGCAGGCTGGTCACCAAGGCTTGAAAGCGATACCCCGGCACGTCCAATAACTTCTTGCCGCCGCGTTCCTCCTGGTCGCTGACGCGATGCCGCAGCAGGATCAGCCGCCGCGGCTGCGGCCAGCTCATCGCCTGATATTCGAGCTGGGTCACTTCCGTGCCCGGCACTTCGGTCGCCGTCCACCGCAAGTCGCCCTTGATGAGCTTTTGAATCGGCTGGCTCAACTGCGCCACCACCACATAGGGCAGCTTTATTTGTTCCCATAAATCCAGCAGTTCGGGCAGGCAGAAGCCCGCGTCGGCGCGCACGCCTTGGAGCCGGATATGGCCGGGCAGGTTCGCCCGCAAATCTTGAAAGAAGGCGGCGACGTTGCTGCCGCAACTGGCGTTGCCCGACCGCAACCACAGTTGCGCGACCAGCCGCGCTTCGGCCAGAGTCGCCAGCAGCGGATGCAAACACGGTTTGACGCCCTGCTTGGTGTGGCCGCCCCGCACGCCCTCTTGTTGTCCATCCTTGTGCAGCAGCCGCGTCGAATCCAAATCCAGCGTGTAACCCTCCTTGCGGCTGGGCAGCCGATACAGACACCAATGCCAGAGCGGCCGGAAACACCGCAGGTTGTCGCCCGCCGAGCTAAACCCCTGAAAGAAGCGTGTCAGCGCCGACTGGCTGGCGACACGCTTGATGCCCAACAGTTCCGGCACGAGCGGATCACGACGCAAATAGGCAACCTGCGTGAGCTTGCGGGCGTCACAGAGCAGGCCGTGCAGGAAGGCCAGCGCCTTTTCCACCGGCAGAAGATGGTTGTTGGAAAGCGGCAGCGGCTGTGGCAGTGCGGCGGTCAAGGTCTGGCGCCAGTCCAGCCGGTGCAGCCAGGCCCAGAACAGGGCGCTGCCGGCGTGCGGGGAAAGTTGTTGTTCCGTGAAGCCGATGGCGATTGCTTTGCCGTTGGATTTGAACTCAAATGGATCAGCCACCGTTTGGTGATTC
>JAJXZJ010000020.1 GCA_021780105.1 bacterium | reverse complement strand
CCTCCGTGCCTCTGCGGTTGAAGGCCTTCGGGTGTTTCGGCGCGATGGCGATGATTGACCGCCAAACCAAGCCGCCGCCGCCGCGTGGGGGCACGCGGCCAACAGCAACAGTCAGGCAATCGCTTTGCAGGCCCGGTGGCCTCACCGGGCGAGCCGGTTGCGGCGCGATCCGGAGACCGCGCCGCCCCAATGGCGGCCTTATTGCGCGGGCGGCTCCGGCGTGGGCGGCGGCGGGTCAGGCCCAATGGCTCTGACGAGGACGACGACACGCCTTGATTTCGGCGGCGTTTTCGTTTATCGCTAACGCCACAAGCAAACGCCAATACCACGAATTATGAATCCGCCTTTCGCTCGCTGGGTTTCCCGCCGTCACGCACGCCTTTTGCTTCTGACTTTGGCCGCGGCATTGGGCGCGGTCGCTGTTCAGGCCCAGGACATCAAACTGACCGTGTCGTCCGCGGCCGGCGACCGGTTGACCGACAGGCCGGATTTGCACTTCACGGCCGCGCCATCGGGCAAGGCCGCCGGCATCCGGATCGAGGAGGCCAAACGGTTCCAGCGCATGGACGGTTTCGGCGCCTCGTTCCTCGAAGCGGGCATGATCTGCCTGAACAGCCTGCCACCGGCCGAACAGGAGAAGGTCTTGAAATCGCTGTTCGATCCCGTGGCGGGCGCGGGCTTCACCGCGATGAAGACGCCGCTCGCGGGCACGGACTTCATGTCGGCTGGCCCGTGGTTCACCTACGACGACACCCCCGGCGACGTGGAGATGAAGCATTTCAGCATCGCGCGCGACCTCGGTCCAAACGGCTTGATCACCTACATCAAGCGTGCCCGGAAATACGGCCAGTTCAAACTCCAGGCGCCGATGGATTATCCGCCGGACTGGATGCTCATGGACGTGAACAAGAACCAGGACGTGAACCCGAAGTATTACGACGCACTGGCGCTGTATTACTTGAAGTATCTTCAGGCTTACGAGCAGGCGGGGGTGTTCATTGACTACCTGAGCCTGTTCAACGAGCCGGGCGTTTACACGAAAATCCGCTGGGACGAAATCCTCACGCTGTTTCGTGACCATGTCGGCCCGTTGCTGGAACGGGAGGGTTGCAAGACGCGCCTCATGCCCAGCGAGGCGGTGGAGCGCCGCGAGGCGGGGAAAAGCTATCCGCTCATCATGGACGATCCCGTCGCGCGGCGTTACGTGGCAGTGCTGCCGTATCACGGTTACGACGTGAAGAACTTCGACAAGATCGCCCGCCTGCACGCCCGTTATCCCGACACGCCGCTGTGGATGACGGAGTATTGCTACGCCTACGAGGCGGATTATCCCACGAACATCGTCCTGCCACGTTACGATTTCGCGGACGGCGACAACTGGGGCAACATCATCTGCTCCGACCTCGAAGCCGGCGCGTCCGCGTGGCTGTATTGGAATGCCATCCTCGACGAAAAAGGCGGCCCGTGGGCGGTGTCGCCCATCCACGGCAACCCCGATCCGAACATCCAGCACGCCCCGGTCATCATCAACCGCCAGACCGGCCAGGTGAGCTACACCGGCGTCTATTACTACCTGGCGCACTTCAGCAAATTCGTGCGGCCCGGCGCGATGCGGATCGGCACGGCCGGCGTGCCGCGAGGCGTCCGCTGCCTGGCGTTTGTGACGCCGGAGAAAGGTCTGGTCGTGGAGTTGCTGAACCACCGCAAGCAGGACGCCGCGGTGAATCTCCGCTGGCGCGACCAGACGGTGCGCGTCGCCCTGCCGGCCATTTCCATCACGACGTTGCGGTGGGCCGGCGCCGATTAGAGTTCGCTGCCCGCGACCGGCTTTCCAGGCTTCCGCTGGCGCGGTGGAAAGTCGGCTTTCGTGCTCGGCAAAATCGCTCGCGTTCGTTGGTTCTGTGTTAGAATTGGCCTCGGTGATTCCGGTTCGTTCAACGGAGTGGATGCGGACGCGCGTGGCCGGCTGGCTGCTCGCCGGAGTGCTGGCAGGTGGGACGCTGATGTCGGCGGCCGACGCCCAACCAGCGCCTGCCGAGCCGGAAATTCCGTCGGCCACCCGTGACACCAACGTCCCTGCAGTCTTCGTTCCGGCCGACCGGACGCCGCTGCCCGCGCCGGCCCCGGCCCGACGCGCCGAATGGCCCCAGGCGTTCACCGAGGCCGTGCCCACGTCCCTTGCCGATCTCCGGCAGATTCAACAACAAGCCGAAAAAATGGCCGCGCAAGTGTCGCCCGCGGTGGTGGTCGTGCAAATCGGCATCATCAGCGGCAGCGGCGTGATCATCACGACGAACGGCATCGTGCTCACGGCCGGCCACGTCTGCGGCCGGCCCAATCGCGCGGTGCGGTTCATTTTTCCCGACGGCCGGGTGGCGCACGGCAGGACCCTCGGCGCCGATCTGGGCAGCGACGTGGGGCTGCTGCAAATCACGGACCCCGGCGTCTGGCCCCACGCCGAGATGGGCGACCTGCGGCAGGCCCGCGCGGGCGACTGGGTGATGGCGCTGGGTTATCCGGGCGGGTTTGACCGCCAGCGTTCGGTGGTGGTGCGGCTGGGGCGCATCATCCAGATCGCGCCCGAGGCTTTCCAAACCGACTGCACCATTGCGGGCGGCGATTCCGGCGGGCCGCTGATTGATCTGCGTGGTCGCGTCATCGGCATTCACAGTTTCATCAGCCTGGACCCGACGGAGAATTACCATGTGCCGACCACGCAGTATCACGCCGTGTGGAATCAACTCGTGCGCGGCGAAAACGCCGGTGAAGCCGCGCGGCCGCGGGCCTACGTCGGCGCCAGCCCGGTGGACGATGCCGGCGGCTGCCGCCTGGCGGCCCTGGACGTCAACGGCCCGGCCTCGAAGGCGGGGCTGAAGGCCGGCGACATGGTGCGCAAGGTGGACGGCCGGAATATCCTGGCCGCGGCGGCGTTCCAGCGCTGGGTGGCGGAGGCTGAACCGGGCGAAACGCTCACGGTGGAGGTTCAGCGCGGCGGCAAGGTGCTGACATTCTCGGTGAAATTGATGCCGCGGCCGAAGAGCGGTTGAGGACGATATGCACTCCACGCGACTATTGAGCGGTTTCGCTGTCGGGCTTGCTGTTTTGCAGGCCAACGCCGTGAGCACCTGGACACAGTTGGATGCGCAGAACACCGGCAAGCAGCGGCTCAGCTTCACGATCAAGACGGAGAAGACGGGGCGGAATCTGCGGTTCCGGGTGGTCGTCGCGCCGAAAGACGCGGCATTGTCGCCGTTGTTGAACGCGAGTCTGGCGGTGTTCGACGGCACGAACCGGGTCGTCTCCTGCGCCGTCGAACCGGCACGGCGCGACCCAAGCGCCACGTATGAATTCGAGGTTTCACCGAAATACCTGGAGAAATCCACATTCACGTTCGGGAACATGGCGGAATCCCACGGTCAGCCCATGCCGGCGGGAGATTTCTACTGGTTTTATTTGAAGGACGTTGCCCGTGAAGAATGAGTCAGCAGTTCGCGCCAGGAGCGGATGCCCGGCTGCCCGGTCCAGGGCGGGACGGCAATGGCGACGTGACACTCGTGCTTGGCAATGTTTATCCGCTGCGGTTGCCGGATTGGCCGGCGCGCTGGCGGTGGTCTGGCTGGCGCCTTCCGCGGTGGCGCAGGGCGTGTCCGAGTCCAGGGTGCTGCCGTCGGTGGATTACCGCGACGGCGATCAAACGCTGAACGCCTTCGCCCCGGTCTCGGCCGCGACGCGGTATTCCATTGTAAAGCTGAACGTGGACGGCGGCACCGTGGCGTTGGGGACCGTCGTGGGCACGAACGGCCTGGCGCTCACCAAGGCCAGCGAACTCAAGCCGGGCCGGCTGACGTGCTGGCTCGCCGGCGGCCGGGAAGTGCCGGCCGAGCGGCTCGGCGTGGACGAGGACGACGACCTGGCGCTGGTGCGCGTGCAGGCGACGGACTTGAAGCCGATCACCTGGGCCACCGAAAATACCGTCGTCGGCCAGTGGGCCGTCACACCGGGAATCGAGGAGACGCCGTTCGCGGTCGGCATCATCAGCGCGTTGCCGCGGCAGATTCGTTTTCCACGCGCGTTGATTGGCGTGCAGTTTGACTTCGCCACGTCGCAGCCCAAAATCGCGCTCATCCTGGCTGGCATGGGCGCCGAGAAGGCCGGGTTGACGGCGGGCGACCTCATCGTGGCGGTGAACAACGCCGCGGTGACGAATCGCGAGCAGGTCGTGGAGCGGTTGCGCGAGTTCCACGACGGCCAGACGGTGACACTCCGCGTCGAACGCGCGGCGCGCCAGTTCGACGTGGCGGTGCGCATGACCGCGCTGCCGACCGACGAGGAGGCGAGCACATCGCGTTTCAGCGAGCGTTTCAACCATCCCGCCGGCGAGGTGAGCCGGCGCGCGAATGGTTTCACGATGGCCCTCCAGCATGACACCGTGCTGCCGCCCTGGCTGTGCGGCGGCCCGCTCGTGGACCTGGACGGCAAGGCGATCGGGATCAACATCGCCCGTGCCAGCCGCGTGGCCACGTTCGCCCTGCCGCCGGACGTGGTGAAGCGCGCGCTCGCCAAGCTGGAGCCAGCGCCCGCGCCGGCCGTTCAAGCTGCCAGGTAAGCCAGCGCGGGAAAGCTCACCATTCGGAATTCGAACTTCGTCCTTCGCCCTTCAGTGTCCGCCACGGCTGAATCTCCTCGCCAGCGGCCGGCCGCGTGGTTAACTGGCGTCATGCGTTCCCGATTGCTCGTGATGTGGCTGGCCCTGCTGGCCGGCGTTGCTTTGTTGCCTCACCTGCTTGCCGTTGCCGTCGCGCCGGAGGAAATGGCCACCGCCGGGCGCTGGACCGTCGCGCACTTGGACGGCACCGCGCCGCCGGCCGACGCCACGCCGGCGCTCGTCGTCCTCGCCAACCACGATCCCGTGCTGAAGAACACCCGTGGCGGCCGGCCGCTGAAGATCGTGGACCGCGAGTTCACGCACGGCTTGTATTGCCACGCGTTCAGCAAACTCATCGTCCGCCTGCCCGGTCCGGGCGCCATGTTCACCGCGACCGTGGGCGTGGACAGCAACGAGCAGACCAGCGGCGGTCGCGGGAGCGTGGAGTTCATCGTCAACGTCGCCGGAAAAGACCAGTTCCGCTCCGGCGTGATGCACGAAGGCATGGCGGGCAAGCCGGTGAACGTGGCCCTCGACGGCGTGACCGAGTTTGTGCTCGTGGTGGACCCGACACCCGACGGCATCGCGTGCGATCAGTCCGACTGGGCCAACGCGCGGGTGACGCTGCGCGACGGCACCGCGTTCTGGCTGGCGGACCTGCCGTTGCGCGACGGCCCGGAGAGCACGCTGTTTGACACGGAGCCGCCTTTCTCATTTGTCTTCGATGGCAAGCCTTCGGCCACGCTGTTGAAGACGTGGGAGGTGAAGCGCGAGTCGCGTCCGCTCGACGCGCAACGCACCGAGCACACCGTCACCTGGACCGACCCGAAAACCAGCCTGCAAGTCCGGATGGTCGCCGTCGCCTACGCCGATTTTCCGACCGTGGAATGGACGCTTTACTTCAAGAACACCGGTGCGGCGGACACGCCGATCGTCGAGAACATCCGGGCGCTCGACGTGAAATTGACCCGCAACGCGCAGGGCGAATTTCTGCTGCACCACAACGTCGGTTCGCCGGCCGACGGCAACGACTACGGCCCGTTGGAAACGCCGCTCGGTCCCGGCGCCACCAAACGTCTCGGCGCGGCGGGCGGCCGGCCGACCAGCAAGGACTGGTCCTACGCCAACCTCGCCTGGGGCGACGAAGGCATGATTCTCGCGGTCGGCTGGCCCGGCCAGTGGGCGGCGGAATTCGCGCGCGACCGGGAACGCGGGCTGACGATCCGCGCCGGGCAGGAATTGACGCATTTCAAACTGCTGCCCGGCGAGGAGGTGCGCAGCCCGCTCATCGCGCTGCAATTCTGGCAGGGAGGCGACTGGATTCGCGCCCAGAACGTGTGGCGGCGCTGGATGGAGGCGCACTCGATGCCGCACCCCGGCGGGAAGCTGCCGCCGGCGCAGTTGGAGGCGTCGAGTTCGCGCCAGCTCAACGAAATGATCGGCGCCAACGAGACGAACCAGATTCAGTTCATTGACCGCTACCTCGCCGAGGACATCAAACTTGATTACTGGTGGATGGACGCCGGCTGGTATGTGAATTACGGCGCCGGCTGGCCGCGCGTCGGCACCTGGGAGGTGGACACGAACCGCTTTCCGCACGGCCTGCGGGCGGTGTCGGACCACGCCCACGCGCACGGCATCAAAATCCTCGTCTGGTTCGAGCCGGAGCGTGTGACCGCCGGCACGTGGCTGGCGCAAAACCATCCGGAATGGATTCTCGGCGGCACGAACGGCGGGTTGTTGAACCTGGGCAACGACGACGCCCGCCGCTGGCTCACCGACCACGTGGACAAACTGCTGACCGGGCAGGGCATCGATCTTTACCGGCAGGATTTCAACATGGACCCGCTCTCCTTCTGGCGGAAAAACGATGCGCCGGACCGCCAGGGCATCACGGAAATCAAGCATGTCACCGGCTACCTCGCCTACTGGGACGAACTGCGCCGCCGGCATCCGAACATGCTGATTGACTCCTGCGCGTCCGGCGGCCGGCGGAACGACCTGGAGACGATGCGCCGCGCGGTGCCGTTGTGGCGGAGCGACTACGCCTACGAAGCCGTCGGCCACCAGTGCATGACCTACGGGTTGTCGGAGTGGCTGCCGTTCCACGGCACCGGCACCGTGGCCACGCAAAACGCGCCGTATTACGGCAGCGGCCGGACGCCGGTGGAGCCTTACGCCTTCTGGAGCAACGCCGGCCAAAGCAGCCTGGGCCTGGGCATTGACATCCGCCTCCCGGACCTCGACTACCCTGAGCTGCGTCGGCTCATCGCCGGCTGGCGCGAAATCAGCCCGGACTTCTACGGCGATTTCTATCCGCTCACGCCGTGGAACCGCGACCACGCCGCGTGGATCGCCTGGCAGTTCAACCGCCCGGAAGCCGGCGAAGGCGTGGTGCAGGTGTTCCGCCGCGACGCCAGCTTCTACGAATCTGCGCGGCTCAAGTTGCATGATCTGGAGCCGGGTGCCCGCTACCGGATCACCCGCGTCAGCGAAGACGCCCCGCCGCAGGAGTTCTCTGGCGCCGAGTTGATGAACCCTGGCCTACTCGTGAACCTCGCGCAGCAGCCCGGCGTCGCGGTGTTGCGATATCAATTGGAGAAGGACAACCGCTGACGGGGCACTCTCCGCTTGTGTGAAAACGAACAAGCCACCGAGTTCGACTGGATTCTACCCGTCGCGGCAGGGACCGTGATTGCCGCGGGCTGATCATGGGTTACGTCTCTCTCCTGTTTCCCATTTGCTGCGCGGTATTCTACTACCGCTTGGGCGAGGAGGAATACGATGCCGGCTGGTTGCTGGCGCTGGTGAGCATTGCGCTCTGGCTGGTCGGGGGCATGGTCCTCCATTTGGGCACCATCGGCAACCTGCTGCTGCAAGCGCTGCTGTTCGTGGCGCTCACGTTTTGGAACATGTATCGCAACCGACGGAAGTAACGGCTTCCTCCGCCAGCGTGCGATCCCGCAGCCGGCCCGCGAGGAAGGCGAACAGCGGGCCTTGGTAACGATGCACCAGCAGGCGAAAGTCATCCGGGTCGCCATCGCGGCGGCGTTCGACGTGTTCTTGGTCGGTCAATTCCATAGGCTGTCCCGCTTGTGCGAGATTCTTACCGTCATTGGGTAGTGTCGTCAGCGGCCAAATTGCGACGGTCCCGGGTGATTTTTCCGTGGAATTCGACCGGAACGACGCTTCGCCGTTGGCCCCACGCGGCAACTCACTTTCGCCCAAATCTACCGGTTGCTGTCGTGACGTCTGTCGCCAGCGCCATGAATTCAGTGTTCGGTGCTCCTGAATTGGCAGTGGCTGCCCTGATTTTCAGCGCCGCTGCCTGATTCTCCAACGGCCGTCGCAGTCTTGGGAAGGCCGCGTGGCGCCACTCCTTGCAGCACGTTCCCGGTTTTCCAAGGCTTCGGGACATCTTCCGTTCAAGCCGGCCCGGCAGTGGTTTTGGGCGGCGGAGCGCTTCGGTCGGTGGTTTACAGCAAAGGTCTGGTGGCGCAACATCCGGCCCGTGTCACCTCGGCCAACTTGCGCAGCGGAAACCCGGGCCGGCCAGTCGCATTGCCGCGCCCGCGACGAATGGTCCGCCAAGGCGGCGTGTGTTGATGACCGGCGCGGCTGCAAGGTTCGCACTTTGATGGTGTCCAAACGTCCTTGAATCAACCGAGAAACATCATGCCGATGACAACAATGACTATTCTGGCGTGGGAATGGGGCGTGCTGGCAGCCGTCTCTTTGGCCGCCGCGGCGGCAACCGATCCGCGCGGTCCCATCGCGTATCCGGGCATGAAGGTCGTCGTGGATGCCCAGGGCGTGCAGGCGCCGGGCTACCGGTTCACGGACGATTGCCGCAAAACCACGCCCTGGCAGGCGCGGTGGATCTGGCTCGGCGGCGAGGCGTCACCGCCGGTGGCGATGTTCCGCAAGGAAATCACCCTGACTGATGCACCCGCGCGGGTCAAAGCCTGGCTGACAGCGGACAAGAAATACAGGCTTTACGTCAACGGCCGGTTGGTGTCGCGCGGGCCGGTGGACATCGGTCGCGACTACGCCGGCGGCGACACGCACCGGTGGTTCTACGATTTTCGCGACCTGACACCGTTCTTCCAGAAAGGCACCAACGTCATCGCCGCGGAGGTTTTCTGGCAATGGCCGATCGGTTTTGTCGTGTCACGCGGGCAGCCGGGATTCTTGTTCGAGGCGGAGTTTTCCATGCCGAACGAGCAAAGGACCGTCGTGAAGTCCGACACGACCTGGCGCGCGCAGCCGGCGGCGCAGTTTGCGGACGCGAGCACCTACGACGCCAGTAAAGAACCCACTGGTTGGCGCATGCCCGGCTTTGACGACGCGACCTGGCCCGCCTGCCGCGAGGTGAACGATGTCTGGGCGCCGCTGGTGGCGAGCGAGATTCCGCCGCTCATGGAGGCGCGGTATCCGGTGCGGCGCGTCGAAGGCTTGCCGGACAACCGGGTCATCAACCAGGACGGCAGTTTCCGCGTGGTGTTCGACCGCGTGCTGAGCGCGTATCCGACGTTGAAGGTGCGCGGCGGCCAAGGCGCGCGACTGACGATCAAGGCGCACGAATCCGCGACCTTCATGCTCGGCGACGGCGAACAATGCTTCGAGTTCCCGTTCATGACGGAAATCGCGCCGGCGTTCACGGTCGAGTTGAAGAACGTCACCTCGCCCGTCGAAATCGAGGATGTGGGCGCGAATTTCACGTCGCAACCGGTGGAGTATCGCGGCGCATTTGAGTGCAGCGATGAGCATTTGAACCGCATCTGGGACGTGTCGCGCTGGGCGGTGCAGATTTGTTTGCAGACGCACCACTTGGATTCGCCGAACCACCAGGAGCCGATCAGCGATCCCGGCGATTACGTCATCGAGTCCATGGTCAACGACTACGCGTTCGCGCAGCCGTGGCTGGCGCGGCAGGACATCCGCAAGTTCGCGTGGCTGCTCAAGGACGAGAAGTATCACAACTTCCACACGAGCTATTCCATCGGCTGGCTGCAGATGTTGATGGACGACTACGATTACACCGGCGACAAATCGTTGGTCGCGGAGATGGCGCCCTACGTCCACGAACTGCTCGACACCTACGCGTCGTGGCGCGGGAAGAACGGCCTCATCTCGGAAGCGCCGAACTACATGTTCATGGACTGGGTGAGCATCGGCGGCTTCGAATGCCATCATCCGCCGGCGGTGATCGGGCAAGGCTACCTCACGGCGTTTTACTATCATGGGCTGGAGATGGCGTCGCGCGTGGCGGCGCTCATGGGTGACTCGGCGCGGGTGGAGAAATACAAACAGCTTCGCGGCGAAATCGCCAAAGCCTTCAACCGCGAATTGTGGGTGGCGGACAAAGAACTCTACCGCGACGGCAAGCCGTTCCAGACTTCGGTGAAACCCTACCAATGGCTGCCCGCCGACAAGGACATCGAGACGTTCAGCCCGCACGTCAACCTGCTCGCCGTGCTCTACGACCTCGCGCCGAAGGCGCGGCAGGCGGGCATTGTGGAGAAGGTGCTCGCGGAGAAACCGCTGAACACGCAGCCGTGGTTCATGCACTGGGTGTTTGGGGCGATTGACCACGCCGGACTGTTTGACCAATACGGCACGGCGCAGATGCGCCGCTGGCACATCGTGCCGGAGACGCAGTCGTTCCACGAAATGTGGAATGGCGGCGACCTCAGCCACGGCTGGTGCTCGACACCGCTCGTGCAGATGTCGGCGCGCGTTCTCGGCGTCACGCCGACGGCACCCGGCTTCAAGACGTTTGCCGTCCGGCCGCACGTGTGCGACCTGACGTGGGCCAAGGGCGTCGTCCCCACGCCCCGCGGCGACGTGGCCGTGTCCTGGAGCTGGGCGGACAACAAACTGTCGCTCGACGTGACCGTGCCCGCCGGCACCGAAGCCGAGGTGATCCTGCCGGAAAAGACGGCGCGCGTGAAAGCCGGCCGGCATCACTTCAACTCCGCTTACCAACGGGTCAAACCGGCACCGACGGTCACCGCGGACGACCTCGAATCCGACGTGGTGAAGAACGACCTGCTGCGCCGGTTTCTGGCGCGGGCCGAGGATCACGCCAGCCATTCCGGCGGCGGTGCCAATGCCGACGCACTTTTCAACGGCACGACCCGCAACGGTTCTGGTGGCACCGACACCGTGGACGACGGGAAGACCTTCCGCGGTTATGGCAGTGGCGACTGGCTCGTGGTCCACCTCAAGCAACCCTGCGACCTGGCCGAGATTCGCACTTTCGCCGGACACGCCGACGCGCGCGCCAGCCAGGATTACGCCGTGCTGGTCGCCTACGCCGACGCGCCGGATAACTTCGTGAAGCTGACTGCCGGCGCCAATCTGTGCGATTCCGGCCCGTGCGAGCTGCGTTTGCCGGTGAAGGCCGACCAGGTCGTGGCCGTGCGTTTCGAGTTTCAGAACGGTCCGCTCGGCTTCAATGTCTATCGCGAGATCAACCTCCTCGGAAAGGAAACCGGAACATGAAAGGGAGCTTGCTGGCGGGAATTGCGGTTTTGACCGTCGCCGTGGCGGGCGCGGCCGACATGCAGACGATTGACGTGCCGATTACGCCCGGCCCGTGCGCGCCGACCTGGAAATCTCTCGGCGACCATTTCCAGACGCCGGGTTGGTGGCGCGAGGCGAAGATCGGCATGTGGTTGCACTGGGGGCCGCAGTCGGTCGGCGAAGACGGCGACTGGTATGCGAAGTGGATTTATATGCCGCAGGGAGCCTGGGGGCCTTACGTGCGGGTTTACGAGGACCACCTCAAGCGTTTCGGCCACCCCAGCGTGTCCGGCTACAAGGACATTTTGCCGTTGTGGAAGGCGGAGAAATGGGATCCGGACAAGCTGATGGCGCTCTACCACCGGGCCGGCGCGCGCTACGTGATCGGCCAGGGGATGCACCACGACAACTTCGACCTGTGGAATTCCAAATACCAGCCGTGGAACGCGGTGAACATCGGCCCGCACCGCGACATCCTCGGCGGCTGGTGCGCCGCCGCGCGCAAGCAGGGAATGCGCTTCGGCATTGCGTTCCATGGCGATTACTCGTTGTGGTGGTATCAACCCGCGTTTCTCCACGATCTGAGCGGCCCGCTCAAAGGCGTGCCCTACGATGCCGCGCAGAATTACGATGGCAAGGATACCTGGTGGCAGAAGCTGGGCCTGGACCTGAAGGACCTTTACGGCATTGACCTCAAGGAAGACGTGGTCTATCCCGCCGACGCAAAGACGGAGGATGAACGAACCGCGTTCCGCTTCCGCGACCCGCTGTCGCACGGCATCCCCGACGGCGACCTCAAGGTGCATCGCGACTTTGCGGTCTGGTATGCGACCAAGTGGACGCACCGGGTGGTGGACGCGATTGACCAGTTTGACCCTGATTTCATCTACTTCGACGGCGGCGGCAGTTATCCGTTCTGTGGACGGTTCACGGGCCGGGGTCTGCGCGCCGACGCCACGCCACGCGTCATCGCCGACTTGTATAACAAGAGCATGGCCGAACACGGCGGCAGGCTGGAGGCGATGGCCTTCACCAAGGGCAACGAGGATCCGCGCGCTGTCGCGGTGAACGTCGAATCCAGCGTGCCGTCGGACATCAAGCGCGACCCGCCGTGGCAGACGGAAAACGGCCTCGGCGAATGGTTCTACAAAGCCGGCACCTTTTACGACAGCGGCATGGTGATTCACCAGATGCTGGAGGCGGTTTCGCGCGACGGCAACTACGCCATCAACATCCCGCTCCGGCCCTCCGGCGAACTCGACCCGGGCGGGTTCCAGGTCTTGAAGGACATGGGCGACTGGATGGACGTGAACAGCGAGGGCATTCACGGTTCGAGCGCGTGGCGGGTGTGGGGTGAAGGCAAGGTGGTGATGAAAGGCGGCAACCTGGGGCGGGAACAGGCGGCAACGCCCTACAGCGGCCACGACATCCGTTTCACCGCGAAGAAGGGCGCGGTCTATGCCTGGCTGATGGCGTGGCCAACCGATGGCAAGGCCGTCCTCCGCTCGCTGGCCACCGGCGTGGGCAAGGTCACGGACGTGAAACTGCTGGGCGACGCGGACAGGCTGGATTGGCGGCAGACCGCCGCCGGCTTGGAAGTGGCATTGCCGGAGCACAAGCCATGCAAGTTTGTCTTTGGCCTGAAAATCACCGGCGACAACCTCTAAGCCGCGTCGTTTCATAACTCGCCTGGCGGCCGCCGGCGCACGGTGCCGACAAACTCCAAGTGTCTCCGTTGGACGACGCGAAATCATGAGAATGCCAATCGTTGCCACGCGGGAACCTGAACCATAGACTTCTGCCGACATGACACAGCACGCGAACCGCCCGGCCGGAAATCCTCTGGGCTTTACACCGCCAGTCCCCATTTGGCCGGGCCGGCTCGTGGTCACGACCCCACCGCCCCACGGCGTCCGCGCCAGCTTCGTCAAGGTGAAGTTGATGCCCGGCCAGTCCGCCACCGCCGAAGTGCGCCCGTGAACCGGCCCGGCCGCAAATCGAAATTGTGAGCTTTATGAAAATGCAATGGATCGCGATCGTTTGGCTGGCATTGGCCGGTGCGGGACCGTTGACCGCCGCCGAGAACGTCAATCCGGCCGGGACCAACTTCACCGGTGGCACGCTTTACGTCTCCAAGCTCGGCGACAACTCGGACGGCTCGTCGTGGGCGAAAGCCTTTCGCACCATCCAGGCCGCGCTCAACGCCGTGCCGGACGACCGCGGCGGGCACCGCATCGTCATCCGACCGGACACCTACATGGAGGCGAACCTCTTCCCGGCGCATCGCGGCGCGGCGGGAGCCTACAACCAGCTTGTCGGGGATTTTGACGGCCGTCTTGGCTCCGGTCGGACTGGCTGGGTGGTGATTGACTCGGGCGACCCGGACAAGGGATTCAAGAGCTACGACTGGTGGGGGCCGATCCGTGCCTACAAACACGGCTGGTCCAAGGAACATCAAGCGGAAACGTTTTCGGCCGTCGGTTGGGATCGCTGGGTGCTCCGGCATCTTTATTGCGCCGGCGGCGACGGCGGTTTTTTCTTCGATCTCGTGGACAAAGCCGAGCCATTCACGGTGATCGTCGAGGATTGTTTCAGCAGCGGGCGCGCGTTCGGCGGCGGCGTGGCGAACGTGCTCTCGCGTCCCGGCGAGCCGAGCGTGTTCCGTCGCTCCAAGCTCTGGTGCCTCGACTGGTGGGGCGACGCGGCGGGCGCGTATGTGCGGGCCGAACATCCGGCCATGCCCGAGCAGCCGGACGTGGTCTTCGAGGACTGCACGCTCGCGGGACCGGACAACGCGCTCCAGGCAGGCAATCCCGGTTACAGCGGTTGCACGCGGGTCCGGTTGAAGGACTGCCGGCTAGTCACCTTCAATTTTTCCCAGCCGGCCGGCAAGCCGGGCACGGGCGTCATTTACAGCACGATGGACGGCCAACTGTTGCACGTGGATTTGGAAGACTGCACGTTGATGGGCTACCAGGTTTTCGGCGCGGGCAAGGGGGAAGTCGGCTACTCGGTGCGCGGCGACGTGGAGGCTTACGTTCAATTTCAACAGAGCGTGCCGAAAGGCATGCTGCGGCTCGGCCACTGGCCGGCCGAGGTTTTCCAATCCATCCTGCCGCCCGTGCCGCCCGTGCCGCGTGAACCCGCGTTGCACGTGGACCAGCCGGACCTGGGTGACATTTGCGAGGCCGCGCCGGTCGTCTGGCAGGACCGGCTGGCGCTCATGAAATGCCGCCGGCCCGCGACCGGCGGCAGCCAGACGGATTATTACCTGAGCCTCGAAGACGTGGAAACCGGCCGGCCGCTGGCGCACTTCGCGGAGGGTTACGGCCTGGCGTCGGTGCTCGCCGACCACGGCAAGCTCTATGCGTTCGCGTCGCGTTACGCGGCCGACGGCTGGAACGACGTGACGATGTTCGCGTCGCCGGACCTCGAACACTGGCAGTCGCACGTCGTGATCACGCAGGAGAAGGAGCACCTGTTCAACAGCTCGGTTTGCGCCGGACCGGAAGGCTATGTGATGGCCTACGAGTCGGACGACGGCCGCTACGTGCCGTTCACGATCAAGTTTGCGACCTCGCCGGACCTGGAGCACTGGACCAAGGTGCCGGACGTGGTGTTCGGGGCTGATCGTTACGCCGCGTGTCCGTGTCTCCGCTACGCGAACGGCTGGTTCTACCTGCTCTACCTCGAACAACGCCGACCGCGCTGGTTTTTCGAAACCTACCTTGCCCGTTCGCGCGACCTGAAATCGTGGGAACTGAGTGCCGCGAACCCGGTGCTCACGCCCGGTCCGAACGACGGGATCAACGCTTCCGACCCGGACCTGACCGAGTTTCACGGGCGGACGTTCCTTTACTACAGCACCGGCGACCAGCGGACGTGGTCGAAGCTCAAACGCGCGGTTTATCCCGGACCGCTGGCGGAGTTCTTTGAACAATGCTTCGCCGCCGGCGCCGTGCCGGATCGGCCGGACGCGCAGGCGAAACGCTGAGGTTCGCCGCCGGTGTCGCGGCGCCGGGAGGCGTGGCACGCTCCGCGCCCGACCAGCATGGTTTGGCGGGCAAAAGGAGTTGACCGCCAGCAGTCAACCGAACACAGTGGCGCATCTTAAGACTGCCAGTTCAATGCGCGTTTTGGTCACAGGCGGGTGTGGTTTCATCGGGTCCAACCTTGTGCGGCTGTTGGTGCAGACCGGGCACGAGGTGTTGAACCTGGACAAGCTTACTTATGCCGGCAATCCCGACTCACTGGCCGATCTGGCGTCGCCCCCTGCCTATCAGTTCTGGCAGGCAGACATCACGGATGCCGAGGCCGTGCGGGCGGCCATGGCGTCGTTTCAACCGGAGTGGGTGATGCATCTGGCGGCCGAGTCGCACGTGGACCGCTCGATTGACGGCCCGGCGGAGTTCATCGGCACCAATGTGCTCGGCACGTTCAAGCTGCTCCAGGCCGCCCGCGCCTATTGGGAACAGGGCGACGCCACGCGCCGTCGCACGTTTCGCTTTCTGCACGTTTCGACGGACGAAGTTTACGGTTCGCTGGGGCCGGTAGGTTCATTTTCCGAAACGACTCCCTACGATCCCCATTCGCCGTATTCCGCAAGCAAGGCGGCCAGCGACCACCTGGCCCGCGCCTGGCACCACACCTACGGGCTGCCGGTGCTCGTGACCAACTGCTCGAACAATTACGGCCCGTTCCAGTTTCCGGAGAAGCTGGTGCCGGTGGTCATTCTGAAAGCGTTGCGCGGCGAACCGATCCCCGTCTATGGCCGCGGCGAGAACGTCCGCGACTGGCTTTACGTGGGCGATCACGCCGAGGCGCTCCTGACGGTGATCACTCGCGGGCAGCCCGGCCAGACATACAATATCGGTGGCAACAACGAGCAGCGGAACATTGATCTGGTGCGCCGGCTCTGCGTGCTGGTGGACGAGTTGCGCCCCCGGGCGGACGGCCGCAGCCACGCGGAGCAAATCGCCTTCGTTGCCGACCGGCCGGGCCACGACCTGCGTTATGCCATTGACGCGGGCAAAATCCGGGCCGAATTGGGCTGGACGCCACGGCAGGATCACGAATCGGGCTTCCGGCGGACGGTGGAATGGTATTTGACGCACGAAAGCTGGTGGCAACGCATTCTCTCCGGAGCCTACCGCCTCGAACGTCTGGGGTTGGGCGCCGGAGACGCAACGGGAAGGGCGGCGCGATGAAAGGCATTATTCTGGCCGGCGGGGCGGGCACGCGGTTGCATCCGCTGACCCGCGCGGTCAGCAAACAACTCCTGCCGGTCTATGACAAACCGATGATCTACTATCCGTTGAGCGTGCTCATGCTGGCCGGGCTGCGCGAGGTGTTGATCATTTCCACACCGCACGATCTCCCGCTGTTTCAGCGCCTGCTGGGCGACGGCGCGCAACTGGGCATGCGCCTTGCCTACGCGGAACAGCCCCGCCCCGAAGGTCTGGCGCAGGCGTTCATCATCGGCCGCGATTTCCTGGCCGGCGGGCCGGGTTGTCTTATCCTTGGGGACAACATCTTCTACGGCCAGGGCTTCACCGCGCTGCTGCGCCGCGCCGCGCAGTTGGCGCATGGCGCGAAAATTTTTGCCTACTACGTCCGTGACCCCGAGCGATTCGGCGTGGTCGAGTTCGATGAAACAACCGGCCGGGCGGTTTCCCTCGAGGAGAAGCCCCGGCAGCCCCGCAGCAACCACGCCGTCCCCGGTCTCTATTTTTACGACGCCCGCGTCTGCGAGCTGGCCGCCGGGTTGAAACCCGGAGCCAGAGGCGAACTGGAAATCACCGATCTCAACCGCCTCTATCTGGAGCGCGGCGAGCTGGCCGTGGAGCGGCTGGGCCGCGGCTTCGCCTGGCTGGACACCGGCACCCATCGGAGCTTGGTGGAAGCGACCAATTTCATCGAAGCCATCGAGGAACGGCAGGGGCTGAAGGTGGCCTGCCTCGAGGAAATTGCCCTGGACAACGGCTGGATCGGGCCTGCCGAAGTGGAACAGGCCGCCGCCAGCATGGGCAAAAGCAATTATGCCGAATACCTGCGCTTCCTGCTCCAGGCGCGTCGCAGTTCGTAAGCCGGCCGCGCTGTATCCACCCCATGTCTGAATCCTCCACGCCCCCGTTCCTTCACCCGCAGGCGCTGGTGGATCCCGGCGTCCGTCTCGGCCCGGGCACGCGCGTCTGGGCGTTTGCCCACCTGGTGCGCGGCGCGGTGGTCGGCGCGGACTGCAACGTCTGCGACCACACGTTCGTGGAAGGCGGGGTGGTCGTCGGGGATCGCGTCACGCTGAAGTGCGGCGTTTACCTGTGGGACGGCGTGATCGTCGAGGACGATGTTTTTATCGGCCCGTGCGCGGCCTTCACGAACGATCTCCGGCCGCGCAGCCGCCGCCGGCCGCCGGCCTACACCACCACCCGGCTCAAAGCGGGTTGCAGCGTTGGCGCCAACGCGGTCATTCTGCCGGGCGTCACGGTCGGCCGCTGGGCCATGGTGGGGGCCGGCGCGGTGGTGACACGGGACGTGCCGGACTTCGCCCTGGTGCTCGGCAACCCCGCCCGGCAGCTCGGCTGGGTGTGCGGGTGCGGCGAGAAACTCGCGTTCGACACCGGCCAGGCCGCCTGTGCCTGCGGGCGCCGGTTCCGCCAGGCCGGCGAAACTGCCATCGCGGAAATCCATGAGCCTTGAACTTTGTCATCTCATTGACCTGCCCCAAATTCCTGACGCTCGCGGCAACCTTACGTTCGTCGAGGGCCGACGCCACGTGCCCTTCGAAATCCAGCGGGTGTTTTATATTTACGACGTGCCCTGCGGCGGCGCGCGCGGCGGCCACGCGCTGAAAACCTGCCACCAAGTCTTGATTGCGGTGGCGGGCAGTCTCGACGTCATAGTGAAGGACGACCGTGGTGGGCAACGGCGATTCCAACTCGACTCGCCAAGGCGGGGTTTGCATCTGCCGCCGAGGATTTGGCGTGAAATGGAAAACTTTTCAGCCGGTTCGGTCTGTCTGGTTCTCGCGTCCACGCCCTTTGAAGAAGCGGATTACTACCGGTCTTACGCGGATTACTGCCTGGCCGAGAAGGCGACGCCATGAAGATTCCGTTTCTTGAACTCAAGCCGACCTACCTGGAACTGAAGACCGAACTGGATGCGACGTATCGGCGGGTGATGGACTCCGGCTGGTATCTGCTGGGTCGGGAACTGGAGGAATTCGAGGCCGCCTTTGCCGCCTATTGCGGAGTCAAACATTGCGTCGGCGTGGCCAACGGTCTGGATGCCCTGCACCTGGCATTGCGTGCGTGCGAAATCGGCTCCGGTGACGAGGTCATTGTCCCGTCGAACACATATATCGCCACCTGGCTGGCCGTATCCTACGCCGGCGCCACGCCTGTCCCGGTGGAACCCAGTCCGGACACGTTCAACCTCGACCCGTCGTTCATCGAAAGGGCCATCACACGGCGAACCCGCGCGATCATGCCGGTCCACCTTTACGGTCAGCCGGCCGACATGGATCCCATCCTGGAGATCGCCCGGCGCCACGGATTGAAGGTGATCGAGGACAACGCCCAGGCCCAAGGCGCCCGCTACAAGGGTCGTCGCACGGGCGGGCTGGGAGACGCGGCCGGCAACAGTTTCTATCCCGGCAAGAACCTCGGCGCCTTCGCCGATGCCGGTGCCGTGACCACCAACGATGACACCCTGGCCGACCGCGTCCGCGTGCTGCGCAACTACGGCTCGCGGCGGAAGTATTACAACGAAGTTCAGGGCTTCAATTCACGCCTGGATGAATTGCAGGCGGCCTTCCTGCGGGTCAAACTGGCGCGGCTCGATGAATGGAACGCTCGTCGCAAGGAACTCGCGGACCTCTATCGCTCCCAACTCTCAACGCTGGACGCTCAACTGAGCCTGCCCGCGGTGCCCACCTGGGCGGAACCGGTGTGGCATCTCTTTGTTGTGCGGCACCCGCGCCGGGACGAACTGCAGCGCCGGCTCACGGAAGCCGGTATCGGGACGCTCATCCATTACCCGGTTCCGCCCCACCTCTCGCAGGCCTACGCGGAACTGAACATTCGTCAAGGCTCACTGCCCATTGCCGAAGCCTCGGCCGACACCGTCCTGAGTCTGCCGATGGGACCGCACCTGAGCCGGGGCCAGATTGCGGAGGTGACCGGCCAGATCAGGGCCGCGTTTGACGACACGTCGGGCTTGCGGAGATGACACCGGCCGGCAAAATCATGAGCCGTCTCGCAAGCCCCTGGCGGGACTTTGCCAGCGCCTGCCGTTTGTGGCGCTTTGCCTGGCTGGAGCGGCAGCGGCTCCGGCGGCTCGAAATCGGGGCAAACGTCCACTGTTATGTGCCCTTGCACAGCCGTGGCGAGGGAAGTTTGGTGATTGGCGGCAGCAATTGCTTCGGTTATTGGGACGGTCCGATCTCCGGTGATGGCGGCATTCTCCTGCAGCCCCGGCGACCGGAAGCGACAATTCTTATCGGCCAAGGCAACTGGTTTAACAATAACGTCACGATCATTGCCAATGAAGAGATTGTCATCGGCGACAACTGCCGGATCGGCAACGAGGTGGCCATTTTCGATTCTGATTTCCATGAAATCAGGGCGGCCATCCGGGATCAGGGGCCTGGGCCAACGCGGCCGGTGACCATCGGCCATAACGTGTGGCTGGGCAGCCGGGTGATGATTCTCAAGGGCGTGGCGATTGGTGAAAATTCCGTGATCGGTGCCATGAGTTTGGTGACGCGACCCATCCCCGCCAACTGTCTCGCCGCCGGGAATCCAGCGAAAGTAGTTCGTGCCATTGAGTGACCGCAACCAAAGTTCCTACCGTCAGCTCCTCAAGTCCTCCGCCTTGATTGGCGGTTCCACGGCCATCACCGTGCTGTTGGGCGTGGTGCGGACCAAGGTGCTGGCCGTGCTGGTTGGCACCGCCGGGATGGGGCTGTTTGGCGCGTTCAATTCCGTCATGTTGCTGGCCACCGGTGTTGCTGGCATGGGCATCAATACCAGCGGGGTTCGCCAGATCGCCGAGGCGGACGCGACGGGCGACCAGCAGCGGATCGCCCGGACGGTGGTCACGCTGCGGCGGACGTCGTTGGTAATGGGCGTGCTGGGAATGCTGATCCTCGTTGTTTGCTGCGGACCAATCGCCCGGGCGACGTTCGGGGACACCACCTACCGGGGGGCGGTGGCACTGCTGTCGTTGACGGTCCTGTTCGCCTCCGTGGCGGGAGGACAGACGGCGTTGATCCAAGGGTTGCGGCGGATTCGGGATTTGGCGGCGCTGAACATCTGGGGCGCGGTGCTGGGGACGGTTTGCAGCATCCCGATCGTCTTCTTTTTGCGTGAACAGGGCATCGTGCCTTTTTTGGTGACGGTTTCGGCGCTCAGCATTGCCACCGCCTGGTGGTATGCGCGGAAGATCAAGATCGAGCGCGTCGCGCTGCCGTGGTCGGCGGTTTGGGGTGAAGCGCAGGCGCTGTTGGGCATGGGCGTGGTGTTCATGGCCTCGGCGTTGATGGCCAACGCCGTGGCGTATTTCACCCGCGTGATGGTGATCCGGCAGATGAACCTGGAGGCGGCGGGGCTTTACCAAGCCGCCTGGATGCTGTCGAGTGTCTATGTCGGTTTCGTGCTCAATGCGATGGGAGCCGACTATTATCCGCGGCTGACCGCAGTGGCGGGTGACAACAAGGAGGTCAACCGCCTGGTCAACGAGCAGACGGAAGCGGCCCTGCTCATGGTGTTGCCGGGCATCCTGGGCACGCTCACGTTTGCTCCCCTGGTCATCCATCTGTTTTACTCCACTCAGTTCGAGCCGGCGGTGGGCATTCTGCGCTGGCAAATTCTGGGCATCCTCGGCCGGGTCATTTCCTGGCCGGTGGGTTTCGTGTTGTTGGCCAAAGGTTGCGCGCGGGCATTCTTCTGGACCGAGCTGGCCAGCAACCTGGTTCACTTGAGCCTGATCTGGTTGATGATGAAGTGGTTTGGATTGAACGGCCTGGGCATGGCCTTTTTAGGTTTATATGTGTTTTGCGGATTGCTGGTGTGGGTGGTGGTGCGGCGCCTGAGCGGGTTCTCCTGGACGAGGGCTAATCTCCGCCTGGGTGGTGGCGTGGGTCTGGCTGCTGCGCTGGTCTTCCTGGCCACGGCAGGCAGGCTGCCGGCCACCGTCGGCGTGGGCATCGGCGCGCTGTTGACACTCGCGGCGGGAATCTACGCCGTCCATCATCTCACCCGGCGTGCCGGCTGCGCGGGATGGGCCGACGTTTGGGGCAGACTCCAGGCCCGCCGCCGGGGGAGGGGCTTGTGAGCGGCGCACCCCTTGCGCCAGCCGGCAGCACGCCCGGTTCGCGACCGCTGATCTCGTTTTGTCTCTTCACCTACCGGCAGGAACATTTTGTGCGCGAGGCCGTGGCGGGCGCGCTGGCCCAGACTTACTCGCCGCTGGAAATCATTCTTTCGGATGATGCCTCCCCGGACGGTTCCTACCGCCTCATGGAGGAACTGGCGCACCATTACCGGGGTCCACATCAAGTCCGCTTGAACCGGAATCCCGCCAACCTGGGCCTGGTCGGCCACGTCAACCGGCTCATGGAGTTGGCGCGCGGGGAAATCATCGTCATTGCCGCGGGCGACGACATTTCCCTGCCGGAACGGACGGAGGAAACCTGGCGGTTGTGGAAGGCTTCCGGCCACCGGGCGATGTCCATCAGTTTCATCCCCGCGCCCATGAAAGAACAGTCGAGTTTGCCCTGGCAGTTCATCGCGCGACCGGAGTGGAACACGCTGGATCATCAATTGCGCACCGGCGAGGCGAGTGTCTGCGGGGCTTCTCAAGCCTGGCACCGACGGCTGTTCGAAGTCTTTGGCCCGCTGCCGGCGGACCTGGCCGAGGAAGACCGGGCGATCGCGTTCCGGGCGGCGCTGCTGGGCGAGGTGGTCCTGGCGCCGCCGGCGTTGGTGCGCTACCGGATTCACCAGCACAACATCTCCCTGAGCGCGCTGCAGGAGGCTCAGATGCGCAAGGTGGCCGCTCTGCGCCTGCTTTCCCGCGACAAGCCGGCACGCCTGCGGTCGTTCCTGCGCGACGTGAAGACTGCGGCCGCCCACGGCTTGTTGACTCCGGAACGGGCCGCCGCCGCCACCGCTACGCTTGAACGCGGCTTGGCGCGCACGCAAGCTGAACTGGTGCTCTTCACCGGCAATCGGAAGGAACGCCGCGCGGCCGCGCGGCAACTTTGCCAGGCGCCGCCGTCCGAGCGACCCGGACGGGGGCGGCGGCTTTATCTCCGGTTGGCCGCGCTCTGGCCGTCGGGAGCGGATGCGTGGGTCCGGCTTCGGATGTCGCGCTGGGTGCAACAGCGTTGGCCGGCGGGATGACGCCCACGGTGGCGCGTGGCGTTGTTCCGTCCGGGTTTCAGCCGCGGGTCAGGGGCCGGTTGCCGCGCCAGACTCCCCGCGGGTAAAGGCGCCGCAGCAGACCGAACGGGCAGTGGTCCGCCCAATGAAACGACCGCGCCGGAAACCGCGCCGGCGAAAGGCGCGGCAATTCGCAAATGTGATGCACGAAGGCGCTCATCGCCGCGAGGTCGCAGTCGCCCAGATGCGGTTGCACCACCTCCCCGCCGCGCCGGCGCAGGGCGGCCAGTTCGTCCGCGGACAACCGGGTGAGTGCTTGCGCCGCGCGCGCCGCCGCGCCCAGGTCGCCCGCTGGATAAAGTAGATCATCCCGCACGCGGGCGGCATAGGCGTCGCCTCCGCTGCCGATGCGCGGAAAGAGCGGGATCACGCCGACACTCAGGCCTTCCAGCAACGACACGGGCATGCCCTCAAAGTCGCTCACCAACACCAGCACGTCCCATTGCCGGAGCACGGTCCAGTAGGCTTCGCCGGTGTGGCGGCCGTGGAGAATCACGTTGGCCCGCCCGGCGAACTGGCGTTCCAGGCTGGCGCGTTCCGGTCCATCGCCAAGAATTTCCAGCCGGTAGCTCAGTCCCAGCCGGTCGAGTTCCCGGGCCAGGAGCGGCAAGCGGTCCACGCGTTTCTCGGCGCGCGTGAGCCGGCCGGCATAACCGATGACCAGCGGCCGACCGGCCAGGGGCGGTTGCCGGATTTCAACGCGCTCCCGGCCGGCGGGATTGGGGAGGAAGCCGATGCGGTCCGCCGTCAACTCCGGCAGGAGCCGGGCGGCCAGTTCCCGGTGCGGCTCGCTCACGCAGATCACGCCATCCAGGCAACCCCGTGCGTGCCGGATGTAGTCCGGCATGTCGGCGGACGCGCCATGAAGCGCACCGATGCGGCGTGGCGCGCGGTCGAGGTCCGCGAAGAACGGCACGCCCCAGACGTTGCCGTAACTGATGATTTCCGCCCCCGCTGGCAGACGCTGCCGGAAGCGGGCGCGGGCCTGGTGAATGGTGTTCCGCCAGGTCAAGCCCAGGCCGCGCACGCGCCCGGTCCGGCCGTCGTCCGGTTCAAAGTAGGCAAGGAACTGCGAGGCCAGTCCATGTCGCGCGTCGCCTTCCCAGTTGCGGCGCAGCATTGAGGAGACGCCGCCCAGGGCGTGGAAAAAGGTGAACGCGTGGACAACGCGGATGGCACTCACAGGAGCAAGCTCACGACAACACCGCCGCCAGCGTCGAGCCAAATCGCCACGCCGGTCGGGAGTTCAACGCGGAGTCTGATACGCATGGCCCAACGCGCTGGCGCTGGTTTCCAGCCCGCGGGGCGGTCCAAGGACCACGGCGGCCAGCACGGCCTGACGGGCGGTGGCGGGATGGTGCAGGCGCGTGATCAGGTCCCGCGCTGCCAGCGAAGCCTGGCGGCCGCGCGGTTGGTCCGGTCGGGCGGAGGCGGTGAGGGCCGCGATCTGCTGCAGGCGCGCGGCCGTGGCTTCCTGGACCGCCTGGCCGCGTTGGTAGGCGCTGGCGGATTCTTCCATGCGCGCCAGCTCGAAGTCGGGTCCCTGTTCCTGGTTGCGTGCCGTCAGTTCGCCGGCCTTGGGGAAATGCGTTTCGCGGGGCAGCGCCAGCGGCGGAACGAGTTCCTTCTCCCGTTCGCCCCAGGTCGGCGTGGCGGCCGGCGTCGTCGTCGGCACGACCACCACTGTTTCGCGGTGAATCACCGGCGGCGGCTGGGTGGGCGGCGTTTCGTGGCCGGAGAGATCGCCTTCCAGCAGGCGGCGCAGTTCCTCCTCCCAACTGCGCGCCGGTGGCGGCTCGGTGGCGGGGGCGGCTTGTGGGTGGCCGGCCGGGTGTTTGTCCGCCTCGTCGGCCGGTTGCTGCTGCCGCTTCTTGAGCCAGTTGGACAGCGCCGAAAACAGCGCAATCGCGACGAAGAAGAGCAGGCCGTCCAAAGATGCGTGCAGCGTGGGCATGGCCGTGGCGGCGACCGCCGTCAAGGAGTCTTCGGTTTGTGTTCCCCGACCGCCGGGGTTCCGCCCGTGGCGATGCTGTCCCTCATGCCGGTGTCGGCCTGGATGTTTTTCATCCGGTAATAGTCCATGATGCCGAGGTTGCCGCTGCGGAAGGCCTCGGCCATCGCCAACGGGACCTGCGCCTCGGCTTCGACGACGCGGGCGCGCATCTCGGCGACACGGGCGGTCATTTCCTGTTCGACCGCGACGGCGGCGGCGCGGCGGATTTCCGCCTGCGCCTGGGCGATGAGCTTGTTCGCCTCGGCCTGCTCGGCCTGGAGTTTGGCGCCAATGTTCTCGCCGACGTTCACGTCCGCGATGTCAATCGAGAGAATCTCGAAGGCGGTGTTTGCGTCGAGCGCGTTGCCAAGGACGGTCCGGGAAATGCGGTTCGGGTTTTCGAGCACGTCCTTGTAACTGTCGGCCGAGCCGATGGCGGTGACGATGCCCTGGCCGACGCGGGCGACGATCGTTTCCTCGGTGGCGCCGCCGACGAAACGGTCGAGGTTCGTGCGGACGGTGACGCGCGCCTTGGCCTTGACGGCGATGCCGTCCTTGGCGACGCCGTCAATCGTGGGCTTGCCGCCGGCGGCACCGGGGCAATCAATGACGCGCGGGTTGACGGAGGTTTTCACGGCGTCGAGCACGGTTTTGCCGGTGCCCTTGGTGGCGAGGTCAATCGCGCAGGCGCGGTCGAAACTCAGGTGAATGCTGGCCTTTTGCGCGGCGATCAGCGCGCGGACGACCATCTGGACATCACCGCCGGCGAGGAAGTGGACGTTGAGCTGGTCCACGGTCATCTCCAGGCCGGATTTGCGGGCGTTGATGTAATTGTCCACCACGAGGCCCACAGGCACGCCGCGGAGGCGCAGGGCGGCCAGTTCGATGAGTCCGACGTGCGCGCCCGAAACCCAGGCGCGAATCCACACGCCGAAAAAGTTGAACAACAGGATCAGGAAGACGAGGGCGACGACGCCAAGAAAGGCCCAGAACAGGAGGCCCAGGGGCAGCACATCCGCGAGCAGTGGAGACAGGATTGCGTTCATATCACAAAGGTTGATTCAGGCTTTCACGATTGGCGCTTTTCCGCGAGGTCCAGCGGGCGCACCACGACCCGCAGACCTTCCACCGCGACCACTTTCACCGGCGTGCCGGCTTCGAGCCAGCCACCTTCGGTGACAACATCCACGCGCTGGCCGTTGATCAGCGCGATGCCCGACGGCCGCAGGATGGTGAGCGCGGCGCCGGTCTGGTGGAGCAACTCGGGTTTTTCGACGTCGAGGTTGCCCACGGAGCGCTGCGTGATAAACATCCGGCCGACGCGGCTGTTCGGAAAAAAACGAACCCAGAGAACGGCCAGCACCACCAGCCCGGCGAGCACGCCCATCAGAACCAGATTGCCCGTGGCGGGCCCGAACTGAGTGTAGGCGGTGACGACGCCCGCGCCCAGGCAAAGGCAGCCGATGGTGCCTGCGACCATCCCTGGCAGAACCGTCTCCAGCAGCAGCAAAATGATGCCCACGACGATTAGCGTGATGACCGTCGCCATGGTTCCAGCATAGTCGCCGGGCGGTTTGAAGCAAGCCGATTCCCGCCGCGGTAGTGTCTTGATTTACAGAGTTCCAATGGGCGGCGCTGCGGCGCCGCCAGGCCGAGCTGTAGCCCGGCCTTGCCCTCGAAATCAGGACACTGCCCCCGCCGCCTCACCCGCTGGACTTGCCCAGGAGTTGTTGCAGTTTGTCCCGGTAACCGCGGCTGAGCGAAAGCCGGCTGCCGTTGCGCAAGATCACCGCGTAATCGCCGTGGAACATCGGCTGCAGTTCCTTGATGCGTTCCACGTTCACGATCGTGGAGCGGTTGATGCGGAGGAACTGGCTGGCGTCCAGCCGCGCCTCCAGCGCGGTCATCGTCTCGCGCAACAGGTGCGACTCCGCGCCGACGTGCAGGTTCACGTAGTTGTCGGCGGCCTCGATCCAGTCAATATCCGCCAGCTTCAGGAACAGCACGCGGCCCCCGCTTTTGACCGCCAGGCGGTCGGCAGCCCTGGCTTCCGGGCGCATCTCCGCCAGCAACGCTGTCAGCCGCTGGCTCAATTCGTCGCTCCGGGCCTGCGCCAGCCGGGTCCGGGCGCGTCCCAGCGCAACCTGAAAGCGTTCGCGGTCGAACGGCTTCAGCAGATAGTCCAGCGCGTGGACCTCGAAGGCACGGAGCGCGTGCTGGCTGAAGGCCGTGACGAAAATGATCTCCGGCGTGCGGGCCGACCGGATCGTCTCCACCACGCCGAAGCCGTCGAGTTCGGGCATCTGGATGTCGAGAAACACCAGGTCCGGCCGCGCACTCTCGATGGCTGCCGCCGCCTCGCGTCCGTCGCCCGCCTCGCCGATGATTTCGATGTCCGGCTCCACCGCGAGCAGCGTGCGCAACCGCCCCCGCGCGAGCGGCTCATCGTCCACAATTAGCGTCCTGATCTTCATCGGTTGTCGGCGGCCCGTCCGGCGGACATTTCGCCACGGCTCCGGCCGCGGCGGCGACGGGTGTGGCCGCAGTTTAACCAACCAGCGTCTCCCCGACAAGCGCCGCAAACGCATGGCCGGCGATTGACGGCCGCGGCGCAAGGTGGTGAGGTTGGCACCGCGGTTCCCGCGCGCCCGGCGCTTCGGACTATCCGGGATCACAAATCGAGCGCGGGCCGGCGGGATTTGATTCCATGATTCCACCAGACGCAACAGCTTGGACAATACGCCAACGCAAGGAGCCTTTTGCCCGGCTGCACCGCGTGGGCGTCGGCGGCTTTCGCCGGGTAATCGTGGTTGGGGCGGCGATCCTCAGCCTTGCCGCCCACGCGTCCGCCGCGGGAGCCACCAATGCCAGCGTGGTCGCCGGCACCAACGCCGAACCGTTGCGCTCGTTTGCCCCGCCCAAGGTCGTCAATTACCGCGCGCCGGAGCGTAGTTACGTCCAGACCAATCTCGCGGGCTGGACGCTGTATCTGGAACAGGACCTCGTGGACCGGCATCCGGAACTCGCCCGCGCCACGACCCGGCGGCTGGGCGCCAAGCTCACCGGCGTGCTGGACCTGTTGCCGACCCGCACACGCGCCGTGCTCCAGCGGCTGCCGATCTTTCTCATGCTGGGCGAGGAGTCGTCGCTGGGCGGTCGCGACAACGGGGCCGAGTATTTTCAACGGGACGCGCCGAAATTCTGGCCGCTGCTGGACCGGCGCTGGAGCAGCGCGCTCGTCATCTACTCGGCCCGGAACTACCAGCAGTTGAGCGAGCAGTGGGCGACGCGGGTGCTCGTCCACGAACTGGCGCACGCGTGGCAGTTGGAGCGGTGGCCGGAGAAACAGCCGGACATTCTGGCCGCCTGGGAACACGCCGCTCACACCGGCCTCTACACGCACGTCCAAGCCGTCAATGGCATGGTGCTCGACCGTGCTTATGCGCTCGAAAACCAGCTCGAATACTTCGCCGAACTCTCCTGCGCCTACTTCTGGCGCGGCGAATACGCGCCGTTCGACCGCGCCGCGTTGCGACAATACGACCCGGTGGGCTTCGCCATGACCGAGAAAATGTGGGGCGTCCATGCGGCCCCGCCGCCGCCATGAGGACGCACCGGCAGGCGGTGTTCAGTCTGCACCTGGCGGTGCTGTTGTTTGGCGTGGCCGGCCTGATCGGCAAGGTCGTGACCGCGCCGGCACTGGTGGTGACGTGCGTCCGGTCGTTGGTGGCGTGCCTGGTTTTGTCCGCAATTCTAGGTCTGCGGCGGGCCGTGGCCTGGCCGCAAATCAAGGCCTACGGCGGAATGCTGGTTCTCACCGGCGCGGTTTTGGCGGCGCACTGGTGGACTTTCTTCGCGGCGATCCAGCGCAGCACGGTGGCGCTGGGCCTGCTGACGTTTGCCAGCTATCCCTTGTTTGTCTCCCTGCTCGGCTGGCTGGCGCTGCGGGAGCCGGTGCAACGCGCCGACGCGGCCGCCTGCGGACTGGTCATTGTGGGGCTGGCCCTCGTCGTGCCGGACTGGCGCTTCGGCTCGCAGGCCGGCCTGGCCGCCGGCTGTGGCATTATTTCCGGCTTTCTGTTTGCCGTCCTCACGCTGTGCAACCGGCATTTCACCGCCGTGCTCTCGCCACTGTTGCTGGTGGCGGCGCAAACCGGCGTCGCGGGCCTGATTCTCCTGCCGCTGGCCGGCGGGCAGTTGACGGGACTCGACGCGCGTGACTGGCTGTGGCTGGTGGTGCTGGGCGTCGTGTTCACCGGCGTGGCGCACGCGTGCTTCACGGCCTCGCTCGCCGGCGTGCGGATTTCCACCGTCGGCGTGACCACGGCGCTCGAACCGGTTTATGGCATCGCCTTTGCCTGGTGGCTGCTGGGTGAACGGCCCTCGCCAGCGATGGCGTTGGGTGGCGCGCTCATCATCGGCGCGGCCGTCGTGGTCGCGCGCCGTCAAAGGCCGGCGCCCGGCGACACTGCCGTCCGGTCGCGCGCTGGCGCAGTGCCCCGGTGAACCCTCGGGGCTGGGGATCAAGGATTGTGGCCGGCGTCATCGGTGACGGCCTTTTCATCCGGGTTTTCGACCGGCGAAGCGACCGGAGAAACGCCGCGAACCGGCAGCGTCAATGTTGCGACGAGGCCGCCTTCCGGAGCCTCGCTCAAGGTGAACTCGTGTTGATGTCCGTAAAGATGCTCCAGCCGGGCGCGGGTGTTCGCGAGGCCGACGCCTTCCTCGAGGTCGGCGCCGGCGGGCAGGCCGCCGCCGTTGTCGCGCACCTCCAGCCGCAGCCGGCCGGCGGCGCGGCGCGCGCGGATTTCGACCACGCCGGCCTTGCGATACGGCTCGATGCCGTGGCGGATGGCGTTCTCGACGAGCGGTTGCAGGATGAGGTTCGGCACCGCCGCGTCGAGCGTGTCCGGCGCGATGTCCATCCGCACCTCCAGCCGGTCGCCGAAGCGCGTTTGCTCGATTTCCAGGTAGCGGCGGAGAAAATCCAGTTCGTCGCGCAGCGGCACCTCGTTGGCGTCGGTGTTTTCCAGTGCGAGCCGGAGCAGTTCGCTGAGGCGGGCCATCGTGCGGTCGGCCTTTTCCACGTCAATGTGCATGAGCGCGGAAATCGTGTGCAGCGTGTTGAAGAGGAAGTGCGGGTTGAGCTGCATCTGGAGCGCCATCAACCGCGCCTCGGCGAGCCGGCGTTCGAGCGCAGCGGCGCGCACCTCGCGGTCGCGGAACTTGCGGTAATAATCGAACGCGAGGCTGACGCTGACGATGATCCAGTAAATCAGCAGGTTCAGGAACGAGTTCTTCAGGAACAGCTTTTCCACTGTGCCAAAAAACGTGGCGGTCATGCCCAGCAGCGGATTTTGGAGCTGCCCGACGGCGGCGCGGATGAACACATACGCAAGGCACGCAACCAGGCTCGCCGCCAGGTGGATGACCACGAGCTTGCCCCAGTGCCGGCGGTGAAAAGGAAATCGTCGCGCAAACCAGATCACCGGCAGCGACAGCACCGCCCAGACATACCAGTCGCCGAGCGTCACGCTCACGGCCTGGCTCCAGGTGACGGTGGTGTAGCCAAACAGTGCGCTCGACAGGTAGAACTGGCTGGCGAACGACAGGCCGATGATCGTCCAGAAGCCGATGAACAGCGTCCATGGAATCCAGTTCTGGCGCAGCCAGGAAGTGATTTTCATGGGCGCGCGGTCAAATCGCCTGCCGGCGGGCCGTCCAGCAACGAGGCGATCGCCGTGGCCGCCCGCGCGCTCGCGCCGGGCCGGCCCAGCGAGGCCACCACGCGCGCCAGCTTCGCCTTCACGGCTTCGCGTCGAACCGGTTGTTCCAGCAGGTCAACGACCGCCGCGGCCAGGTTGGCGGGGGTCGCCGCGCCCTGGATGAACTCCGGGAAAATCGCCTCGCCGGCGAGCAGGTTCGGCATGGCCAGATACTTCACTGTCACGATGCGCCGGGCGACGTGGTAGGTCAGCGCGGAGGTTTTGTAGAGCGCCACGGTGGGCGTGCCCGCCAGCGCGCATTCGAGCGTGACCGTGCCGGTGCAGGCAAGGGCGACGGTGGCCGCCGCCAGCGCGGGCGCCAGACCGCCGATTTGAATTTCGACGTCGCTGCCGTTCGTGCCGAGCTGGCGCGCAAGTGAGGCAAGGGTTTCGTCGGGCAGCACAGTTTGAAAACGCGCCGGATGCCGGGCGGCGATCCGCTTCGCGGCCGCAAACATCACCGGCAGGTGGCGCTTCAACTCGCCTACGCGGCTGCCGGGCAGCAGCAACACGAGCGGCCGGTCGGCTTGTGAGTCAGGCGTCGGCAGCGCGGTCGCGACGGCGTGACGGTCAATGATCGGATGGCCGACGAACTCGACGCGGAACCGCGGCACGCGTTGCGCATACCACGCCTGCTCGAAGGGAAACAGACACAGCAGCAGGTCGAAGTCGCGCGCCATCGCGTCGGCCCGGCCCGGCCGCGAGGCCCAGACCTGGGGCGAGACGTATTGCACGATGCGCGGCCGCCAGTTGTTGAACCGCCGGCGTTCGGCGCGCAGCCGCCGGCACAGGGCGTGGGCGAAGCGGCGGTTGAAGCCGGAAAAATCCACGCACACGATCACGTCCGGCTGCTGCGCGCACGCGAGGTCGAGCAACTGGCGCATCACCGCGCGGAAGTCGCCAAGTTTTTTGAGCACTTCGGCCAGGCCGACGACGGCGTGTGCCGTCAGGTCCACGGCCAGTTCAACGCCCGCGGCCGCCATGCGCGGTCCGCCCGCGCCGAAGAACCGCGGCGCGAAGTCGCGCGCCTTGAGCGCCGGGGTTTCGCGCAACGCCGCGACCAGCTCGGCGGCGAGGAGGTCGCCGCTCGGCTCGCCGGCAATCAGCATGAACGAATCCGGGTTCACGGTCGGTCTCCGGGCCGGTTCAGTGGGTGGTTTGCACCTGCCGCGTGATTTCGAACGCCACGTCCAGCGCGTGTTTCGCGGCCTCGCCGGTGACCACCGGCGCGTGGTGTTCGCGCACGCACTCGACGAAACTTTGCAGTTCCAGCTTGAGCGGTTCGCCCTTCGCGATCGGCACCGGTTCGCGCACGATGCGTTTGCCGGCAAACGCGCTCACGATGGCCGAGTCCCTGCCAACGCCGAGCTTCGCCGAGAGCACCTTTTTCAGCAGCGAACTTTCTGCCTCGTTATCGCGGGCCAGCCGGTAGATGAAGCCTTCCTGCGCCCGGTAATCGAGCGAGATGTAGCTGGGCGTGGCGCCGCCGCTGAAGACGCGGATTTTGCGCATCCGCTCCGGGCTGACGCGGCTGGCCGTGAGGTTGGCCACGCAGCCGTTGGCGAAGCGCAGCCGCGCGTTCGCGATGTCCTCGCTCGCGCTCAGCACCGGAATGCCGACGGCGTCCACCGTGACCACCGCCGACTGCACGAACGCCAGCACGACGTCGAGATCATGAATCATCAAGTCGAGCACGACGCCGATGTCCGTGCTGCGGTTCGGGTAAGGCGAAAGCCGGTGAACCTCGATGAAGCGCGGTTCCGTGGCCACCGACTGAAGGTATTGAAAAACCGGATTGAACCGCTCGACGTGGCCGACTTGCAGGACGCAGCCGCGCGCCTGCGCCAGTTGCACCAGTTCGGCGGCCTGCGCGGCGTTGTTGGTCATCGGCTTTTCGACGAGGACGTGCTTGTCCTGCCGCAGCAAGTCGCGGGCGAGTTCAAAATGCGTCGTCGTGGGTGTGACGATGCTTAGCGCGTCGCTGGCGGCGGCGGCCTCGGCGACGGAGGCGAAGGCGCGGACGCGGTGTTTCTCGGCGTGCTTGCAGGCGGTTTCGGCGTGGACATCGAACACGCCGGCAAATTCGACGGCGCCGGCGGCGGCAAGCTCGGCGTAAATGCGGGCGTGTTCCTTGCCGAGCGATCCGGTGCCCAGCACGGCCACCCTGATGGGAGCAGACATGCTGGGAGCTTACTCCGGCCGGTTCGCCCGCCAAAGCCGAAAAACGGCGTCCGCTGGCTACGGATTTCGCCGCGCCACGACGAAGGCGTTGAACATCACCAACCGCAGCGGCGTGAGGTTCAGCAGGAAATCCACCGGCTTGGCGACGTAACGGTCGGTGCATTGGACGCGCTCCACCGTGCAGCCGCTGCGGCGGAGAAAGAAAGCGATCTCCAGGCCGTTGGTGGCCACAATCGCGTCGTCGTCCGGCGTAAACGGCTCCTTCACGATCGGCGTCAAGCGGTCGAAACGGACTTGATCGGGTGACGTGCGTATGAGGCGTCGCTTGGCGGCAACCCGACGCCAGTTCCGCCATTTGTTGCCCAAACCGCGCATGTGCGGATGGTAATCGCGCCAGCCGATGGCGCGGAAAAAGTTCGGACTCGATACCAGCACCCGGCCGCCCGGCTCGGTCACGCGGACCAACTCGGCGATGAACGCCTCCGGTGCCTCGACGTGTTCCAGGACATTCAGCACGCCCACGCCGGCGAAATGCCGGTCGGGAAACGGCAGATGCCGGCCGTCGTAGGTCTGGCAATTCAAGCCGAACTCCCGCGCTTTGGCGACGTTTGGCTCGGAGACTTCGGCACCGTAGGCGTCGAAACCAGCATCCTTCAGCCGGCGGACAACCTGGCCGACACCGCAGCCCACATCCAGCACGCGGGCACCCGGCCGGCCCGGCGCGAGCGTGTCGGCGTATTTGGCGTAGAAGCCTTCGTCCCAAGCGGCGAGAAACTCGGCATACGCCTCGTTGTGGCGATAATACGATTCTTGATGACCCATAAATGCAACCCGCACGCCGCCGGAGTCCCCCGGTGCGGGTCGGGCCGTCTATACCTCCATTCGATCATATTCGCGCCAGGGCCACCAGCGGGAAGTGGGCTGTGCGCTGGAAAGTGTGCCCCGATGGTCGCTGGCGAGGTGAAATCTTGTGATGCCAAGCGGATCGTTCGCGATTTGCGAACACGACTGAAGGATGTCGCTCCGTCGCGCCGCTGCCGGCGAGTTTTTCATGGGGACGACCCGCGCCTGGCAAGCCGACCGGGAAGGCAACGCTGCCGCCCGGGCGATGGGCAGGACGCCGCAGACGGTGACATGCCTTGCGGGGTTGGCCAACCTCGCGTTGGCCGCGTGTCAGGCGACCGCCAACGGGCGATGCACTGCGAAGCCGGCCGCCGTTCAACGCTTGAGCGTCCTGCTCAGGAGACGAGGCTTGTGTTCAAGCCCGACGACGGGCAGAATCCGGGAAAACTCCTGCAAGATTATGATGCGAACGGTCGTTACGATGTTGGGGTGCTTGACGCTGGCTCTCAGCGCACTCGGCGGCGAAGCCCAGGCGAAATGGATCTCTTTGTTCAACGGGAAGGATCTCAGCGGCTGGACGGTTCGCGGCAAGGCAGCCTGGTCGGTCCAGGATGGTGTGCTGGTGGGCATCGGCGGCATGGGGCACATCTATACCGACGCCACCGGCTCCGATTTTGAAGCGAAGGGCATGTTCCGGGTCACGGGAGAAGGGACGATTCCCAACAGTGGATTCTATTTTCGCGCCAACCCGCCCGCAGACGATGTGAACGGCTTCCCTCGCGGTTACGAGGCCCAGATTTGCAACCACGGCGACGGCTATACCGGGTGGTTGTGGAAGCCGGGCAAGCCGACCGGGAAGGCAACGGAGTTGCTCACCAAGGACGGCGAGTGGTTTGGTTACCGCATCCGGGCCGTGGGCACACACCTCCAGTTTTGGATCAATGGCAAACCGGTGATGACGTATGACGATGCCGAATACAAATCCGGCCACTTCGCAATCCAAGGACACAACCCCGGCATGAAGGTCGAAGCCAAGGAGTTGTATTATCGCGATTTGAGCAAATAGCTCGGCCGGGCAGCGCCGCCGGACACGGGTCTCTCTCAACAAACGGCTTGGCTCCCATTCCGTGCGCGCAAACCGGCGCGAACGGGTTTCACCGGGCGGTGGCAACGGCCGGCCTTTGAGAATGGCCTCACGCCATGCCGCCATGCGATCCATCATCGGCGGCTGGGCGTGGTTTTTTCCCTGGTGGTCGCTCAACGGCAGGACGACGATTTCGCGGGGACCTTGCGTCTGGTTCACCGTGGCAAAAACCCCGGAGGCCGGGCAGGTTTCGTCAATCATGCCCACGCTCACCAGCAGCGGGCACTTGATGATCGGCGCGAAATTCATGCAGTCGAAATAGCGCGACACGTCCAGCCCGCGCTTCTGCTCATCGCCCTTCAACCCCATCGCCTGCGCCGGCCAGCACGACCGTGAACGTCGCCGTCTGCCCGGCCCGGTATTGTGCGTCCGGGTGATCCACGCACACGTTCAATTCCTGCGCGCGGCTGGCGAGCGCCAACAGCAGTAAAACCAGGGCAACTCCGGCAACGTGCATTTTCATGGGCGGTTCTCCCGATGACGCATACGAGCCAATAAGGGCGAGCGTATCGTTGGCGACGGCGCACACAAGACCAGAAACCGCCGAGGCCCAGGCGCAGGAAGAGGCGATCGTCGAGCGCGGCTTGAGTCTGAACGAGCAGCGGCTCGGCACCGTGCTCGCCGTGCTGAAGGCCGGTGGCGCACAATCCGTTCTTGACCTGGGCTGTGGTGAGGGACGTCTGTTGCGAATGCGGCTCAAAGAGCGTCAGTTCAGCCGGATTGTCGGCTTGGACGTGTCGCATCGCGTGCTGGAGATGGCGGCGGACAACCTGCATTACGACCGCCTGCCGGCCCGGCAAAAGGAGCGGCTCAAGCTGCTCCACGGCTCGCTCATGTATTGCGATGAACGTCTGGCCGGATTCGATGCGGCTGCCGTGGTGGAAGTGATTGAACACCTGGATGCGCCGCGCCTGCCGTGTTCGAGTGCGCCAGGCCGAAGCACATCGTCATCACAACGCCCGTTTCCTGCTCGTTGGCCAGGAAGATTCGGTCGTCGGTTCGCCGACGCAGATGGGGGTGTTTGGAAGATTGTCTTGAATCCAACTGCCAAGTATTATGCGCGGCACACAAGAATCGTTCTCGTCGGCGTGTCCGGTTCGGGCCGGCGCACCTTGGGGCGGAAACGTTTCAAGCCGACGGAGGGCTTGCTTTGTGCGCATCACTGTATCACTGTATCAACGTATGAGAACGACCGTGACTTTGGATGACGATGTGTTCAAGGCGGTGCAAGCCCAGGCCGAGGCTTCGGGCAAGAAGCTGGGTCAGGTTCTCTCGCAACTCGCCCGGCGGGGGCTGCGGGCGTCCACGCAGAGCGCCACCAGGAACGGGCTGCCCGTATTCCGCGTCCCGCCCGACGCCGACATCATTCCCAGCAGCCGCGCCAGGGAACTGCTCGCGGAGGATGCGACGTGAAGGCGGCGTTGCTGGACACGAATGTCCTGCTCGCGCTGGCCTGGCCGAATCACCAACACCATGCGCAGGCGCACGCCTGGTTTGCCGCCGGGGCGAGGCAAGGCTGGTCCACCTGCGCTTTTACCCAGTTGGGATTTATCCGGCTCTCATCCAGCCCCGCCTACACCGCCGGCGCGGTGACGCCGCAGGACGCAGCCACTTTGCTCCGGCAGTGGACGCGGATTAAATCGCATCGATTCTGGACCTCGCCGGCGGCGGATAATCCCGCACTCTACGTTCGCGCCCTCGGTCATCAACAAGTCAACGATGCCTGGCTGGTGGAGGTGGCCCGCAGGAATTCCGGTCGCCTTGTCACCCTGGACACGCGGCTGCCGGTTCATGCCTTGGAATCCGGATTGGTCGAAGTCATCGAGACTTGATTGGCGCGATTCGTCATCCTCGGCGCGGGTTGCTCGGTCAAATACGGGTCCCGTTGGCTGCGAATTTCGTCCCGGCGTTTGAATCATTCAGAGACCTCTGAACATCGGCTGATTTTTTGAACTGGTTGTTTTTGTGCGTGCCCGCCCGGCAAATTTTGAAAATGCGACCATGCCGCGCGAAGCGGTGCAACCGTTTGTGCTTGCGCGTGGGCCTGGCGGTGGTGCTTTGACCGCTTGCGCCTGCCGCTTCGCGGCGAACCACTCAAGACCCTTGCACGTTGACCCAGCGTTTCAAGTTCCAGACCACGCATGTGAATTCCAGTTCCCGCCGGTTGCGCGCCCACCCCACATACCGCACGCGGCGGTAACCCAGGCTCCGCTTCCAATGGCCGAAGATATTTTCGATGCCGCTGCGGATGGCGCTCAAGGCTCGATTCATCATCTGATCAGCGGCCCTCAAGCACTTGCCCCGGCGGGCCCGGCGCAAAATGCCATTCACCACCCCGCGCCGCTTCAGCCACTGGCCGCGCGCTTCACTGTCATACGCCTTGTCGGCGGTGACGACTTGTTCGTCACCGTCCACCACCGCCTCAAAGCGCTGGCTGTCGTGGACGCTGGCAGAGATCAGATCGGCCTTGCGAATGAGCGTGTGTTGGCGATCGGCCGCCACATGCGCTTTGTAGCCGTAATGGGGCTGCCCGGCTTTCACCGTGTAGTCCGCATCGGCGTCGCCGCCGCCGTGCGAACCTTTCGTCGGCGCGCGGCGGGCCGCCTGCACCAACGTCGCATCCACCAGGGTGACTTCACGGACGATCAGCCCTTGGGTCACCAGTTGTTCATTCACCAGCGCCAAGAGCTTCAGGTGCAGGTCGTGCTCGATGAGCCGCTGGCGAAATCGCACCAACGTGGTTTCATCCGGCACACTCTCAGTGAGGGCCAGGCCGACAAACTTGCGCCACGAGAGCCGGTCCAGCACCAGCGCTTCGCATTGCGGGTCGGACAGACCGTAGAGGCTGTCCGGAAACTCACCTTTGTTCGTCACAACGGCAGATGACGCAGTGCGATCATCAAGCAACCCAGCAGCGCGCAGTTGGCAAAGTGGGAAGCCTGCTTTTCCCACCGCGTGAGCAAGCGTCGGTGCTGACCGAGCCAGACGATTGTCCGTTCCACCGCCCAGCGCCGCTTGTACCGCCGCCGCAGGCGGCCATCCTACGTCGCGGTGTCGGGCCGACGGTTGCTCCGATGTGGGGCGATCATCTCGATACCCAATTCACTCAAAGCGTCGTCCAGCGCGTCACAATCATAGCCCTTGTCTCCCATGAGCTTGTCGGGTTGAACCTGCGGCTCCATCAACGCCAAGGTCTGCTGGACCATCGCCGTTTCGCCCGTGCTGGCCAACGCCATCGACAATCCGAGTGGAAACCATTGGGCGTCAACGAGCACTTGGAGTTTGTTTCCCTTGTCCTTGCGCGTCAGCCCCACGTCGATCCCGCCCCCTTTCGCGGCGGCGAAAGGGGCGTCGACAAAACCCTCGTCCAGGTCGATGCGCCCGTTTGGGATCAGTTGGCGGATCACGCGGGCGAAGAGCTTGCGGAAGGCTTCCGACCGGCTCCAGAGGGTCAGGTAGTCATGCACCGTCGATTTGGGCGGAAAGGTCCGGGGCAGATACTTCCACTGAATGCCGGTGTGCAGAATGAAGAGGATGGCTTCAAACACGGCTCGCGCATCGGCTCGAGGGCGGCCATGGCGGCTGGTCTTGGGCACTTCCAAGACGGGCTTCAAGACAGCCCACCGTTCGTCACTATTGAACATGCCACGAACAGAGCACTCTCAATGCCAGTGCTGACTTTTCGGACAGCCTCTAGGGAATCGGGTTGTGCCAGGGAGCCGGTCAGAAGACTGAAGGTGCTTCATGTCGGGTGGAGCTGGCAAAGGGTAACAACTGCTCATGCGATTCTCACGACCCGGTTTTGGACACACTGCGCTCACCGCGTCCAGCGGCAATTCGGCCTGAACCGGCGTGTGGCCATCCAGCCCGCTGCGCTGGCGGTTGAACGTCAGGTCGTGAACATCATGGTTTCCATCGGTTTGATTTGTTCACGCAACGGGCTGGAGTCTGAAGTCAAAGCTGGCGAAACCAAGCCCGTTAAGATACCTGTTCGACAGGCAACATGAATTACATCATCTCCCTCGCCGTCGCCCTGCTGGCCGCCTGCGGGCTCGTTGCGAACGCAGGATCCGAAGCCACGCGCCTTGGTGACTTGAGCCTCGCCGGCATCAAGCAAGGCTGGGGCGTGCCCATGACGGGCACGGCGGTGGACGGAGCGCCTTTGCGTGTGGCGGGGCAGACCTTCGCGTCCGGAATCGGCACGCACGCGCCGTCACTGTGGAAGCTTCCGCTCGCCGGCCAGGCGACGGAGTTCCGTGCCAAGGTCGGGGTGCAGGAATACGCGGACAATCCCGGCGTCGGCAGCGTTGAGTTCATCGTGCGCGGCGACGACCGGATTCTCTGGTGCTCCGGCGTGATGCGCGGCAAAGACGCCGCCAGAGAGGCGCGCGTCAATCTCGCCGGCGTACAGGAACTCACGCTCCAAGTCACCGACGGCGGCGACGGCAACGGGTCCGATCACGCAGACTGGCTCGATGCGGTGATCGTGCATGACGGCGCGCCGCTGCCGGTGTTGCCCGTGGAACCGCTGTTGCCGGATGAACCGGGCGATCCCGCCAACGCCGCCGCGAAAGTGGAGTGGAACGAGCACAACGGCGCGTTGAGACTGCGTTACGACGGCAAGGTTCTGTTCGATGGACGCATGTCCGGCAAGGCGGTATTGACCAACACGACGTCGCGCAAGAAACAAGCGTTCACGCAGACGCTCACCTTCTCCGGCCAGGGCTTGCGCCTGGAAGGTGTCGTGAATGCGAGCGACGAGGTCATCGCAGCGGAGACGCGCGGCGTGGCCCAGCAGCAGTTCCCGCTGATTCGCACCACCATTGGAGGTCCGAGCCGCAATCTGCGCAACGATGCCATCTATGACCGGGGCCGCGATTGGATGCTGGCTGGCGCGGCGCAAATCGAGCCGAAGTCGGCAACGCAGTTCAAGTTTGCGGCCGCCAGTGACACGATCACGTTGACGTTCAAACCGCGATTCTATCAGCGTCACAAAAACATCAGTTACTTCCGTCCGTGGACTTATCAGGTGCGACAGGATTCGATCACCGGCTGGTGCTCGTGGTGGGCGTTTATGAAGGATTTCCAGCAACGCGATCTCGAAGAACTGCTCGCGGTCTGGAAGGATAAACACTTCGCCGACTACGGCTACCGGTTCGTCCAGATTGACGACAGCTATCAAGGCGGTGGCGATGCCGGCCATCACACGCTGCCATCCGCGCAGGGATTGTGCGGCAACCCCGCCACCTGGTTACAGTGGCGGTCAGAGAAGTTCCCCAGCGGCATGGCTGGTTTTGTGGCCGCCGTGAAGGGCGCCGGCTTTGAGCCGGGCGTGTGGGTCGCGGCCAGTTACGGCGACATGGACGTGGTGGCGCAGCATCCCGGCTGGTTCGTGCGCGACGCACAGGGCAAGGCGTTCGTCGGCCCGTGGATTGGCTACGCGATAGATGCCTCCAACCCTGACGCGCTCAACGCGCTGGTTCGTCCGACGTATCGCGGCATCAGGGACGCCGGTTTTGCATACGTGAAGATTGATACGCTCCGTCACTACCTCTACGACAACCTGCATCACAACCTTAATTACTGCCGTCAACGCGGGCTGTCGCCGGCAGAGATTTTCCGCAAATACATCCGCGCGGCCCGGCAGGAACTCGGCCCGGACACGTTCATGCTCTCGTGCTGGGGTGTGTTGCCGGAATCGGTGGGTATCGCAGACGCCTGTCGTATTGGCGGCGACGGTTACGGACCGGTGACGATGCAGCAATACAATTCCTGGAACGGCATTGTCTGGCGCAACGACCCGGACCACTGCGACGTTTATCCGAAGTTCAAGCCGGCCACCGTCGGCAACGTCACGCAGACCAGCACCGTGGCTGCCGCGCCGGCTGACACGATCATCCGGCCCGCGCTCGCGTCCATCGCCGGCTGCCTGTTGATGCTGAGCGACAAACCCGCCGTGTATCGCGACGACGCGAATCTCCTGGGCCTGCGCTGCGCCGCACCCGTGCTTTTCAGCGTGCCCGGCCAGCTTTACGACTTCGACGAGTCCAAGAGCCGCAACCTCGCTGTCATGAAGCGCACGGCCATCACCAGCGGCGCAAATCCCGCGCCGATTGACGCCGACCAATTCGGTCCGGTGTGTCCGTGGTGGCTCAACGAATTCAACCGCCCGTTCGAGCACTGGAACGTCCTGCACCGCCTGAACTGGTCCAGCAAGCCCGCCGAAAAGGCCACGCTGCGGTTCGCCGACTTGGGTCTCGACTCCGGCAAGACGTATCTCGTGTACGAGTTTTGGTCGCGCCGATACCTCGGCGGTTTCCGGGGCCAGGTGGAAGTGCCCGCCATCAAGGCCATGGGCCTCGACAGCTTCGCGATCCGCGAACAACTGGACCGCCCGCAACTGGTGAGCACCAGCCGCCATTTGAGCCAAGGTGGCGTGGACCTGGTGTCGCTGGAATGGAAGGAGGACACCCTCGCGGGCCGCAGCCTCGTGGTGGTTGGCGACCGATACGAACTGGTCGTCCGCGTTCCGGCTGGATTCAAACTCAAGTCGGCTGAGGTTGCGGGCCAGCCGGTGGAGGTGGTGACCGAAGGAGAACTGATGCGTGTGGCCTGGACCCCGACGGCAACCGCAGAAGTAGATTGGGAGTTGGCTTTCCAAACCGTTGCCAGCTCATCACGATCAAATTTAGGAACGTTGCCGTGAATAGAACGAACTCGTATTTCGCCGCTCTCGTCGCCGCGACTTTGTTGCCGCTGGGAACTCCCTTCGCCGCCGAGGGTGCGAGCGGCGTGATGCCGCAACCAAAGGAAATCAAAGCCTACGACCTTGATTTCAACTGGGGGCCGGGCGGGCCCAATGGCTTTGCCAAGCCCGGGCTCTGGGCCGATGCCGACCCGACGAGGCATGTGGCGTGGTATCGCGCGCTGGGCGCCAACGTCATCCAAACCTTCTGTGTTTCGTGCAATGGTTACGCCTGGTACAAGCACAGCGTCGTGCCCGAACAACCCGGCCTGAAACACGATTTTCTGCCGGAAGTCGTGAAGCTCGCGCACAAGGAAGGGATTCTCGTGCTCGGCTATTTCTGCGCCGGCTCGAACACGCGCTGGGGCCAGGAACATCCCGATCTCAGCTATGGTTACCCGTCTGAGCCGCACATTCCCTACACGGACGAGTACCTGAAGTACCTCAACGCTGCCATCCGCGACGCCGTCGGCAAGACGGGCATTGATGGATTCATGCTGGACTGGCTCTGGATGCCCACCCGCTCCAGCACCGGCGGGCGTTGGCTCGACTGCGAGAAGAAGCTCTATGCGCAGTTGATGGGCGAGCCGTTTCCCGGCGAACAAGAACTACCGGCGGCCAAGCTGACAGAGTTCGGGCGGCGGGCCGTTGACCGTTGTTGGCAAACCATCCGTCGCGCCGCCAAGGAAACCAACCCGCATTGCATCGTCTGGCTGACCTGTAACGACGTGAACAATCCTCAGATCGCCGACTCCCGCGCGTTGCGGGAAACCGACTGGCTGCTCAACGAGGCCGGCGACCTCCAGCGCACCGCCGACGCGAGGCGGATGATCGGCCCGCAGACACGTCTCATCACGTGCCTCGCCAATTGGAATGGCCAGGATCCCACAACGATCGTCCCCGCCGCGCAAAAGGAGGGTATTGGCCTTTACGGCTTCACCAAGCCTGGCACTGACTCGCTATTGCCGCTGGACGGCATCCTCGCGCGTCCGGTTGACGAACTGAACGGCGACGAAAAGAACATCGCTGTGCTCGGACGCGCTTATCACGGCGTCCCGTTGGATTCAGTCCGCACTTCGGACGGACGTTTTGTCGAGCCGCGCAAGGCGCCGCCGCGGGCGGTCGAACGCTGGCAGGACTGGCGGTTCGGGTTGTTTATTCACTGGGGGCCGGTGAGCTTGACGGAAAAGGAAATCAGTTGGTCGCGTGCAAACACGAATCCGAAATGCCCAAACAACGGCCCCACACCGGCGGACGTGTATGACCACCTCTACGAGCGGTTTAACCCGACGAACTTCAACGCGAAGGCTTGGGTGGCGGTCGCCAAGGCGGCGGGCATGAAATACATGGTCCTGACGGCGAAGCATTGCGACGGCTTCCTGCTGTGGGATTCGAAGGCGTCCGATTACAACATCATGCACACGCCGTTTCATCGCGACGTGTGCGCGGAGCTGGCGCAGGCGTGCCACGAGGCAGGCATGGGCATCGGCTGGTATTTCTCGCCGATGGACTGGAAGGACCCGGACTGCCGCACCGCGAAGAACGCGGAGTTCGTCAAACGAATGCAGGCCGAGTTGACGGAACTGCTGAGCAACTACGGCAAGATTGATGTCCTCTGGTTCGACTGGGACGCCGGAACCGTGCCGTGGGACCAGCAAGACACGTATGCGCTTGTCCGCCGTTTGCAACCGGACATTGTCATCAACAACCGCCTGGATTGCGGCCAAGGAGGGCCTTTCAAGGATGCGGCCAATCCGGCCAGCATCGGGCCGTGGGCGGATTTTTACACGCCCGAACAATTCGTTGGCCGATTCAACAACCAACAACCGTGGGAATCCTGCATGACCGTCTCGGCGCGCAACCAGTGGTCGTGGGATGGCGATACGAAACACACCAAGTCGTTCGAGCAGTGCCTGAACATGCTGATTCGCTGCGCGGGCGGCGATGGCAACTTGCTGCTGGATGTCGGCCCAATGCCCGACGGCGAGATTGCTCCGGTGCAGGTCAAACTCATCGGAAAAATGGGCGGGTGGCTGGCGCAGTACGGCGACAGCATTTACGGCAAGCGCGGCGGACCGTACAAGCCCGGCCCGTTCGGCGTTTCCACGTGCAAGGGCCACACAGTGTATCTGCACATTCTCCACTGGCCCGGCGACAAGCTCGAACTGCCCGATCTCCCGGCAAAGGTCGTCCGCTCCACGGCACTGACCGGCGGCAGCGTTACCGTCGCTCAAAGCAATGGTTGTCTGGCCGTCACCCTGCCGGCGGCTGATCACCAGAAGCTGGACACCGTCGTGGCGCTCGAACTAGATCGCGACGTAAAGAAAATCGAACCGATGAGTGCGCGCTTTCCGTCGTATTCGCTGGCCGCCGGCAAGCCAGCAACCGCCTCGAATGTTTATCACAACGACCCTCGATATTCCGCCGCCAAAGCGTTTGATGACGACCCCGAAACGCGCTGGGCCACGGACGACGGCACCACCAATGCGTGGCTCGCGGTTGATCTCGGAAAACCGGAGACGATCGGTCGCGCTTTCATTGAGCAGGCCTACCCCGAAATCATGCGAGTCAAGAAATTCGTCATTGAAACCTGGCAGGACGGCGAATGGAAACCCTGCTACACCGGCGAAAATCTCGGCGCGACGCTCAACGCGACCTTCGATCCCGTCGTCGTGCAGCGCGTCCGGCTTCACATCACCGAGGCCACCGGCGGCCCGACGATTTGGGAATTCCAGTTGTTCCCACCGGCGAAGCAGAACGGAGAGACGAAATAAAACGATGCCGCTCCATCGTCGAGACGAAATGATCGAAGGTTGCGAAATATAAAGACTTCATGTCGCCGTCTGACCGGACGTGTTGAAGATGAATCGGGTGCTGGTCGCCAGTGCGCCGGAGATGCTTGGCGATGGCCAAGGCGACTTCTGGAACCGCAGGAAAAGAGGTTCATCCGGGAGGATTGGGTCTGGCGTGAGGATTTTGTAGCCTGAGGCATGAGGCAAAGTTTGTTGTATCATGCGTTTGGGGTGCGGGAGGGTTACGATTATCAGGAGACGATCTATCAGGATGG